>JAZUKQ010000194.1:0-8707 GCA_045643325.1 Kiritimatiellia bacterium
GGATGGAGGGGGGAAAAGGGCGCGGGGAGTAGGATAGCAAAGGCTGCGACAGGTGTTAAGCGGAAAATAAAATTACGGTGCGGAAAGTTTTTCTGCGGCCGGAGTTTTGCGGGGAACGCGCGGCGTCGGGCGGTCCGGGGACGGGGTGCCGGGGCTCTGCTGCGGGAGGGACACTGGAAATGAAATTACGGTGCGGAAAGTTTTTCTGCGGCCGGAGTTTTGCGGGGAACGCGCGGCGTCGGGCGGTCCGGGAACGGGGTGCCGGGGCCCCGTTGCGGTTGGGGCGTCGGGAATGAAATTACGGTGCGGAAAGTTTTTTCTGCGGCCGGAGTTTTGCGGGGAACGCGCGGCGTCGGGCGGTCCGGGAACGGGGTGCCGGGGCTCTGCTACGGGAGGGGCGCCGGGAATGAAATTACGGTGCGGAAAGTTTTATGGGGGTCGAAAGCCGGTCGAAAACCTACGGTGACGGGCGGTCCGGGGCCGGGGTACCGGGGCTCTGCTGCAGGAGGGGGCACCGGAAATGAAATTACGGTGCGGAAAGTTTGTTTCGTGGACGAGAGAGGAGGAGACGGAACGAGGACAATCGTTGTTCCGAATCCGGACGAGGTGTGATATGCTTTTCACTGTTCGCGGGGCGCTGGCTCACGGGACTCTGGTTCGCAAAACTCAGATTCGCGCGAGTCTGTTCTCGGGACATTCGTCTGCGGGCGTCTGCCCACGGGCGTTCATCTGGAGGATATCTGTCCTCGGAGCATCTGTCCACGGAACGCTCGTCCGGGAGGGCGTCTGTCTACGGAGTGTTTGTTTACGGAGCAGTTGGTCACGAAATACCTATTTGCGGGACACGGGTGAAGTTTGAATGAGTTCGGCCCCTAGAAACATATCTGGTCCCCAGGTGTGTCGGGCTTGGAAGGGTTGATTGGTCGTGGATTGTTTTCGGCGCCGGTTGATGGCGGTGATGCGCATGGAAGATATGGGGGAAATATGACAATGACGCTTACGCTCGCGCCGTTGCGCGGTGTGACGGTCGCAACGTTCCGCCGCGTGTTCGTCCGGCATTTCGGAGGTTTCAGTGCCGCCGTCGCTCCGTTCATCCCGACGGTCGCCGGCGAACGTGTGCGTTTCGCGCTGCTCCGGGATATCGCCGAACCGGATTCCGAACTTCCGATGCGCCTCGTGCCCCAGATTATCGGAAAAGAGCCCGCCCACATGCCCGCCATGGCCTCCGCATTTCGGGAACTCGGATTCACGGAATGTAACCTCAACTGCGGATGCCCGTGGAAGTTCGTCGCCAAGAAAGGCCGGGGGGCCGGGTTGATGAAGGACGCGGACTCCCTGCGGAGGATGCTCGAGGCCGGTTGCGCCGCTTTCCCCGGCGGATTCTCTGTCAAAGTGCGTCTCGGAGTGGATACAAAGGACCTTCTCGCCCGCCGGATGGAAATATTCAACGAGTTCCCGCTCGCGTATGTCGTCATCCATCCCCGGACCGCCGTTCAGATGTACGAGGGCGAGGTCGACCTCGACGCGTTTGCGGAAGCAGCCGCCCTGTGCCGGCATCCTGTCCACTATAACGGTGACATCCGGACTCCGGAGGACGCGCTCCGCCTGAAGGACCGATTCCCGGCCGTCTCGGCGTGGATGATCGGCCGTGGCGCTGTCTCAGACCCGTTCCTTCCTTGGAAAATCAGGAAACGACTGGGGGCGGCGGATGAAAATGGGTCAAATTTCCGCCAGACCAAGACCGAATCCAGTGGCTCCGTCCGATGGAAGCGGTTGAAGGATTTTCATGACGACCTATACGAGTCATATCGTTCGGAACTCTCCGGTCCGGCTCCCGTCCTGGGACGGATGAAGGAGTTCTGGGGATATTTCGCCGTGAACTTCCGGAACAGCGAGCATGTCCTCAAATCGGTGCAGCGGTCTCCCTCGCTCCTTGCGTATGACGCGGCGGTACACCGCGCGTTCGAGGAAGGATAGTCCCATCGCAGAAACGATACCGGACAATTCGGCGGAACTCGTCCGGCTCCGCCTCCGCCCCCGCGCCGGATTCTGCCGCCCGAGAAGGCTAGGAAAACAGTCCGTCCCACTAGACAGCGGAATGGAGTGTCGGGTCGAGCGTGTCACGCAGGTCGTCGCCGAGCAGGTTGAAACAGAGAACGAGCCCGAACACCGCCAGGGTCACGGAGAGACATTCCCACCACTGTCCTTGCCAGAGCCGGACCCGCGCATTGTTGATCATCAGTCCCCAGGACGGCTCGGTCTGGACTCCGATGCCGAGGAAGGAGAGAAACACCTCGGTGCCCACGGCGGACGGGAAACGCGTCGAGAAAGCGATGATGACGAGATGGGCGACATTCGGGAAGATGTGCCGGAACAGGACGCGCGTGTGGGAATAGCCGAGCGTGCGCGCCGCCTGAACGTATGCAAGCGACCGGTGCTTCATCGTCTCCGCCCGGATTGTGCGGAAAACGCCGACCCAGGTGGTGAGCGAGATTCCGAGATAGATGCCGAGCAGTCCCTTGCCGACAATCACCGCCACCGCCATCACGAGCAGGACCGAAGGCACCGACGCGACGACCGCGGCGAGCGCGCAGAAGAGCGCGTCGAGACGGCGCCCGAAATAGCCCGCGAGGAGCCCGAGAATCGTGCCGAGGGGAATCGCGACACACGAGGTGACGATGCCGACATGGAACGCGATGCGTGTGCCCTGCGCGAGACGCGAGGCGACATCGCGGCCTAGGTTGTCGGTCCCGAGCAGGTGCCCGCAGGAGAGAGGTGGGAGGTTGCGCTCGGAGAGCGAGACTTCGTTGTAGGACGCCGGAACGTCTGCGCGCCGGAACCGCTCGTAGCGGATTTCCGCGACGAGCGCGACGACCGCGTAGGCGGCGAGGACGGCCAGGCAGGTGATGGCGCGGGGAGGAAGTTTACGGCGCATTTAGGACGGACGCCCGGATTGGAGACGGGCTGATAGGATGATGACGGCAATGCCCGTCCACTGGAGGACGGTCACTCCCTCGCGGAGGAAGAGTAGACCGAAGACGGCGGCGACGAGCGGGGTGAAGTATTCCAGAAAGCTGAGGCGGGAGACGTCGAGGTATTTCTGCGCCTCGTTCCAACCGAAGTACGCGAGAGCCGCCGGGAAGAGACCGAGATAGATGGCAGCGAGAAGAATTTTCGGGGAGGACGGGATGACGACGGGCCCCGAAAGTAAGGCGACCAGAAGAAAACCGATTCCTCCGAAGAGGCAGGTCCAGGCCGTGAACACGAAGCCTCCGAGCCGTCGGGCGAGAGGACGCCCCCAGAGCGTATAGACCGCCCAAGAGAGGCTGGAGAGAAGGATGAGGAGGTCGCCCCGCCCGAGGAACCGGATCTGAAGCCCGTCCGCCGTAACGGCGCGCAGGACAAGCAATGTGCCGAAGAAGCCTAGAAGAATGCCCGCGACCTCGCGGAGGGAGAAACGGCGTCCGGAAAAGAGCGAGATGAGGAGGACGAGGAGCGGTACGTAGGACTCGAGCAGCGAGGCGTTGAGCGAGGAAATGGTCTTCTGGGCGGCGAAAAGAAGCCAGGCCATCAGAGTCGCCCCGACAAACCCGAGCGCGGCGAGTGTGAGCCAGTCGCGCGGCCGGAGTCGGAACATCGTGCGGCGTCCGTAGAGAAAACAGCCCAGTGGAATCATCGCCGCGCCCGCGACGAGATAGCGGAGCATGCCGAGAACGGGGGCGGAGACCTCGCCGGAGGTCATGACCGCGGTGCCCACGGGAAACATCGATCCCCAAAGGAACTCGCTGAGAAGTCCCCAGAGATAGCCGCGGTTGAGCTTCATGCCAGTTCAAGAACCATCGCGAGCGCTTTCTGGTTCCAGAGAATACGGTCTCGGGGAAGGACGACGTCCCCCGCGATGAAGCGGCGGATGACCGCGCGCACGGGATCGATGGTTTCGAAGACGGAAGGCGTTTCCGAGAAGATTCCGGACCGTCCGTCCGTCTTTCCGTATCGGACGCGGAGTTGATAGACGCCGTCCGGACCGCTGAATCCGCCGATGTCATAGAGGACGCCGTCGAGCACGAGTTGGCGGAGATTCGCGGGCGCTTCGTCGCGGTGGAAGGTATGGATGAGGACTTCGAGCAGGAATCCGTCGGCCTTGCGGATGCGGAACGAAGCGTCGGCCTTATGCCCATCGAAGTCGATCTGGAGTGTGTCGAGGAGAATCTCTCCCTCGCCGGAGATGGTTTGCGCGACGGCGAGCATGTGGGGGCCGAGGTCCGTCCAGATCGCGGCGGGGTCCGGCGCGCGTCCGCGGGTCGGCGAGACGAGCGTGCCTTCGAACCGGCGGACGGGAAGCGGGCTTCGCTCCGCGTGGAGGCGGAGGCAGTGCTCTGTGGCGACGGCATACTGTGTGCTGAGCCCGAGGCGGAGTTTTTTGGACTCGGCAAGGTCCGCGAGTTCGGAGACGATCGCGGCCTGGCGGTCCGCAGAAAGTCCCGGTTCGTCGAGAAAGGGTTTCTCGCAGAGGACGTGGGCGCCCGCCTCTAGTGCCTTGCGGACGGCGGCGAGGTGCCGGGACGAGGGGAGGCAGACATCGACGATGTCGGGGCGCTCCTTTTCGAGAAGTTCGTCGAGCGAGGTGTAGCCTCGGCCTTCGAAGCCGACGGCCTCGTGGAGATTCCTTGCTGTCGAGGCGACGGATTCTGGAGAGGAACCGAGGAACGAGGTCGGTCGGAATCCCTCGAGAGTCCACCAGTTCGCGTGGTGGCGGCCGATGCCGGATGCGCCGAGGATGGAGATTTTCATTGAAATTGCCGGGCTGGTGAAAACCGTATAAAAGTGTTTGGAAAAGAATATCATGAAAAAAGCGTACTGCACAGTGAGAAAAGCAGACAGTCTGCCATCAATGGCTACTGAGAAATAAAGACCATTTATCAAAGAGAGGAATGGCTGGTTGAGAGAAATGAAATTACGGTGCGGAAAGTTTCGGGAAGGGGGAGGCGGACGTGTTGCCGGAAAGCGGGGAAAGCCCCAGAATGAGCATTCGCGCGCCTGGAAGCGGGTAGGCTTCCGGAATGGGTGTGCGCGCCGGAAAAGAATGAAAAGCAACAAAAGGGGTCAGACCCTTTTTGAAAGAGAAACAAAGACCATTTATCGAGGAAAGGATGGTTGAACAGGTGAGATGAAATTACGGTGCGGAAAGTTTCGGGAAGGGGTGCGGACGTGTTGCCGGAAAAGCGGGGAAAGCCCCAGAATGAGCATTCGCGCCTCAGGAAGCGGGTAGGCCTCCGGAATGGGTGTGCGTGGTGGAAAGGCGAACAAAAAGGGTCAAACAAAAGGGGTCAGACCCTTTTTGAAAGAGAAATAAAGACCATTTATCGAGAAAAAATGGTTGAACAAGTGAGATGAAATTACGGTGAGGAAAGTTTCGGGGAGGGGGGGCGGACGCGTTGCGGGAAAGCGTGGAAAACCACAGAGTGAGCATTCGCGCGCCTGGAAGCGGGTAGACCTCCGGAATGGGTGTGCGCGGTGGAAAGGCGAACAAAAGGGGTCAAACAAAAGGGGTCAGACCCTTTTTGAAAAAGAAATAAAGACCATTTATCGAGGAAAGAATGGTTGAACAGATGAGATGAAATTACGGTGCGGAAAGTTTCGGGGAGGGGGGCGGACGCGTTGCGGGAAAGCGGGGAAAGCCCCAGAGTGAGCATTCGTGCGCCAGGAAGCGGGTAGACCTCCGGAATGAGTGTGCGCGACGCGGAAAGCGGACAGAGTCCGGAACGAGCGGACGGGTTTAGGGAGTGAGGCGGGAAATGGCCCGCAAAATGAGCGGCTCTCCGGAATCCCAGGAGGAAAGCGAGCGGAGCTCGATGGTCCGGCGGATGCGGTCTGCGGGGTCGGGGGCGTTGTCGCGCTCCTCAAGAAAGCGGTGTTTCCAGAGGCGGAGAATGAGGTCGTGGGTCGCCGAGAGGAGTGAGTCGTCGTCGCCGGGAATGCACTGCGGGGCGGTGACGAGGCCGCCAAGAAAGTCCTCCAGCGAGGTGTCGGCCTCCTGCTGAAGCCGCGTGAAGGCGTCGGGATCCGCCGAGGCTGTCTGATAGATGGCGGAGACGATGGCGGCGCAGTAGGGGTGCTGGAGAAGGACCGTCGGGAGGTAGGTCGAGACAAAGGAGATGTATTCCTCGTCGTCGATATGCTGGATGAGGAGCTCGCAGAGGAGTTTCTCCTCGGACGAGGCGCGGAGAAGCGCCGGCGCGGGGGCGATGGCGCCCTCGACCCCGACGACGGTCTCTTCCCCGAGTTCCTCCAGTCCGGGAGACGGCGAGAAGGAGCCGGACGGCGCCTGGCCGACACCGGGTTCGTCCGGAAGGAGAATGGACTCGATTTCGTCGGCGGCCTGCCGCTTGGCGTCCTGCTCCCCTCTGCGGCGGGCGAGCTCGGCGTCGCGCCCCTCCCGGCGGGCATTTTCGGCGAGGACGCCGTCGAGCTCCCTCTCGAGGGCGGACTCGGGGAGCTTGAGGAGCGCGGCGGCCTCTTGGAGCATACGGGCCCGGTGGACGGCGTTGGAGCAACGGCCGACGGTCTCGAGGAGCTGCGCGGAGATGCGGCCGAGGGCGTCGACAGAGTCGGGCTCGGCCTCGAGGGCCCGCGCGGCGCGGAACTGGAAGGGCACGATCTCCTCGGCTTCGGAGAGAACACGCTCGAAGGCGTCGTGCCCCCGCGCGCGCAGGAAGGAGTCGGGATCCTCGCCCTCGGGAAGCGTGGCGGCACGGACGGGAATCCCGGCCGCCAGGAAGAGGCCTGCCGTGCGGACGGTCGCCTTGAGACCTGCCTTGTCGGAGTCGAAGACCATGACCGCGGAGTCGGCGTAGCGTTTGAGGATGCGGACATGCTCCTCGGTGAAGGCGGTCCCCTGCGAGGCGACGGCAGTATCGAAACCGCAGGCATGGCAGCGGATGGTGTCGATCTGGCCCTCGCAGATGATGGCGCGGCGGTTGGGGGCGGCGGCGATCGCTCGCTGAGCCTTGTCCAGCGCGTAAAGAACGCTGCTTTTGACAAAGACCGGGGTCTCGGGGCTGTTGACGTACTTCGCGACGCGGTCGTTTTTCTCGAGGACGCGTCCGGAGAACGCGACGACACGGCCCTGCGTGTCGCAGATGGAGAACATGAGACGCCCGCGGAAGCGGTCGTGGAGTTCGTGCCGCCCGTATTTCTCGATGTGGGAGAGGAGGCCCGCGGCGACCATCTCGTCATCGGTGTAGCGGTGCTTCCGGGCGAACTTGACGAGGGTGTCCGGCGCCTTGGGAGCGTAGCCGATCTTGAAGCGCTCGACAATGTCGTCGGAGAGGTCCCGCGAGGCGAGGTAGTCGCGCGCCGCCTGAGCCTCTTGGAGCTGTTTGAGACAGCGCATATAGAAGGCGGAGGCCTCGGCGTTGATCTCGAGAAGGCGTTTGCGGCGCGCGCCCTGTCCGTCGTCGCGCTGAAGCTTCACCTCGACGCCGCAGCGCTCGCCGAGCATGCGGAGGGCGTCGCCGAACGTGAGACCGTCGTGCTTCATCAGGAACGAGAAGACGTCGCCTCCCTCGCCGCATCCGAAACAATGGTAGGTCTGCCGGGCGGGATTCACGTGAAACGAGGGGGTCTTCTCCTTGTGGAACGGGCAGCAGGCGGAGAAATCGCTTCCGGACCGGCGCAGCTGAATCCGCGAGCCGATCACATCGACAATGTCGGTACGCGATTTGATCTCTTCGACAAGCTGTTCGGAGAAGGAGGGCATGGGGCGGAGGCGCGCGGCGCCTGAAAACGTCAGACAGCGGCCCGGCGCGAGGCGCTCGCGCGGCGCCGGAAAAGGGCCCGGACCTCGGTGAGGACGTCGGCGGAGGTGGTGAGGAAAAGCGGATCGACGCGGTTGCGGAGGAACAGCGCCCGGAGATCCTCGTGGGCGGCGGCGGAGCGCGCGGCGAAGTCGCGGCGGAGCGCGGGGTCGGAGGTGTCCACCCAGAGCAGTTCTCCGGTCTCTGGGTCCTCGAGCTCGACGAGACCCGAGGCGGGGAGCTCGTGTTCGGAAGGGTCGCTCAGATGGCAGCAGACGAGGTCATGGCGGCGGGCGGCCACGCGGAGCGGCGCCTCGAAGCCGGTGTCGAGGAAATCGCTGATGAGGAAGACGACCGCCTTGCGGTGCTGGACGCTGTTGAGGAAGCGCAGGGCTCCGGCGATGTCGGTTCCGCCCTCGGCCTGGTCGGCGGCGGCGAGAACCTCGCGCACGAGGCGCATCACGGAGGTACGGCCCTTGCGCGGCGGAAGGTATTTGACGACGCGGTCGGAGAAGAGGACGAGACCGATTTTGTCCTGATTGCGGACCGAGGTGAGCGCGAGCAGACAGGTGAGTTCGGCGGCAAGCTCGTTTTTGGTTTTTCCGGACGAGCCACAGGCTTGGGAGCCGGAGACGTCGACGAGAAAGAGGACCGTGAGCTCGCGTTCCTCGCTGTAGCGCTTGATGTGGGGGTAGCCGACACGCGCGGTGACGTTCCAGTCGATGGAGCGGACATCGTCGCCGGGAACGTAGGCGCGGACCTCGTCGAACTCCATGCCCTGCCCGCGGAAGACGGAGTGATAGTCGCCGGAAAGCCGGTCGTCGACAAGCCGGGAGGTCAGGATGCGGAGGTTCCCGACCTTTTTCATCAGTTCAACGGGATCGAGCATGGGGAGATAGGCGGAACGGGGA
>JAZUKQ010000195.1:0-3100 GCA_045643325.1 Kiritimatiellia bacterium
CCGGCAAGGCGAAGAAGATCCACTGGATCATGTACATCCTCACCGCGCTCTTCATCGCGAAGTACGCCCTGATGTAATCTACGGAAAGAAACCACCCCATGCCCACGAAAAAGACCGCCAAGGTCGTCTGCAAGAAGGCGACCGCCAAGCCCGCCGCCAAGCCCGCCGCGAAGCCCGCGCCCAAGACCGCCGCCAAGGCCGCCGCCAAGACCGCGCCCGAAGAGACGTCTCCTGCCGCCAAGGTGTCGGTTTCCCCCAAGCACGCTCCGCTGACCCTCGGCGATGCTCCGAAAATCCATCCTGCCACTGCCGGGATGAAAAAGCCGTCCAACGAGGAAATCCTCAAACTCCGCTCCGCGCTGGTCGAGGACTATAAGCGCATCCAGAAGACAGCCGAAAATCTTCGCGAGGATTCCCTGACCCGTCATGACGAAATCAACTCGGAGGAGGACGGTTCCGATTGGTCGAACCGGCTTTTCGGCCTCGACAGCGCGGCAGCGGCCCATCAGCGTCTTCTCGAAATCGAAAACGCCATCCGCTCCATCGACGCCGGGACCTACGGCTACTGCGAGATCTGCGGCAACCTCATCAACCCGGCCCGTCTCCGCGCCCTCCCCTCGGCCAAGACCTGCATCCGTTGCCAGTCCGAGGCCGACAACAGTTCCGTGACCGGCCATATCTCGGCCCGCCGCTATCTCCACTAGACCATGCGAGCGTCCCGTCCGGCCCTCCGCGCCTATCTTCTCGCCGCCGTCGTCCTCCTGCTGGACCAAGCGTCGAAAATCATAGCCCGAGCGGCGCTCCCGTACGAGGACCCGGTGCCAGTCCTTCCGCCGATTTTCTCTTTGAGACTCGTCTACAACACGGGCGCTGCGTGGTCCATCCTCGCCGGCGCCCGCGTGTTGTTGGTCGGACTGTCGCTGGGAATGGCGGTCCTTCTCGTCGTTTTCCGGAAGGCGTTTCTTTCCGCCGGGCGCGCCGCCCGCGTCGCCTATGCTCTCCTTCTCGGGGGCATCCTCGGAAATCTGGTCGACCGCGCGCTCTTCGGCAAGGTCACGGATTTCCTCGACTTTGTGTTCGGGACCTATCACTACCCCACGTTCAACATCGCCGACTCCTGCATCTGCATCGGCGTTGTCCTCTATTGGATCGCCTCTCTCCGTTCTGGACAGAAAGACACAAGAGGATAGCCGGATTTTCGTGCTCCGCTCCGCAGACCTCCTCAACCGTTCCCTTTTCCTTGATTACCCGTTCCACCAACGTCTTTCTCTTTGTCGCGACGCTCTTAGTCTCCGCCGCGACATTTCTTGTCTTCAAGCTGGACGCCCAGCCCGTGCGGTTCCGGATGCGCCAGCCGATCTGCCAGGACGCTTCCCGCTGCACCGGATTCCGGTGCGAAATATGGTCCGAGTCGTTCTCGTGCGAACGGTCCAACGATGTCTGGCGGGTCACGGCCCCGCGTAGCGCGCCGGCGGACAAGGAGACCGTCAAACGCTTTCTCGCCGCCGTCGAGACCACTCCGGTTCTGGAGCGACTCTCCCGTTCCGACCTCGAAAAACGCGAAACGAGTCAGGAAAAGCTCGGATTGCTCCATCCCACGGCCACCGTCGTGTTCTCGCGTCCCGGGGAGAAACCGCTCGAAATCCGTATCGGGACAGGTCCGGAAGGATCCTCCCGCCATTATCTCACGCTGAACGGCGGTACGGACGTTTATGCCGTCCCCCCCTCGTTCCTCCAGGCCGTCCCGCTCTCCCCCGTAAGTCTCTATGACCGCACACTGATTCCCGGGAATCCGGAAAACCTCCGGGAGTTCACGGTCGTCTCCGGCGGCCGGGTTCTCCTCGACCTGCGCAACACCGGAACCGGCTGGAATCTCGTCAAGCCCGTTCCGTGCGCGGCGGATCCGGCGGCGGTCAAAAACTTTTTGGACTACTTCGCCGACGTGCGGATCCACGGATTCGTCCCAGAGAATGCGGAAGATTTCACCAAAGTCTTAGAAGACCACGGATGCTCCCCGGAAAACGCGTCGGCGGTTCTTCGGCTTGATTTTCTCACGGTCGGCGGGTTGGAACGGGATTCCGCCGAACTCCGCTTCGGGGGCCGGGTCCCCGATTCCAATCCTCCCCGGGTCTATCTGTACCGTCCCGGAACCCCGCTTCTCGCGGAAATTGAATCCGCCGTCCTCCCCGCCGCCACGAACTCGGTGGTGATTGACGCCCTGCGCGACCGCAGGGTCTTCCCCGGTGTACGTCCGGAAGCCCTCTCGTCATTCTCCGTGTTTTTTCCCGGAGACAGTTCTCCGCTTGTATTCACGGGGTCTCCGTCGAACACGCCTTCTTGGAGCCTCTCCTCTCCGGAGCCGGTTCCCGCCCTGACCGTCGCGGCGGAATTCGTCTCCGCGCTCTGCGGTCTCACGAGCACCGCGGCGGAGGTCGCCCCCGACACGCCCGTGTCTCCCGAGGAGGCGACGGTCGTGCTGTCCCTTGCCTCGGGCCCCGTCACCGCCCGCGTGTCCGAAGCCTCGACCGTCTGGACGATTTCCGGGGCGGACAGCGTCGCCCACACTGTGTCCTCCCCGCCGAGTGTCACGCGCGAGCGTCTCCTCGACCTCCTCGACCCCGAAATTCTCAGTCTTCCCGAGGGAACTTCGGTCGGCTCGGCCTCCCTCCAGCGCGGGGACGCCCCGCCCGTCGCGCTCTCCGGCGCGGACCTCTCCGCCGTTTCGACCCTTCTCTCTCCTCTTGTGTCGCTCCGCACGGAGTCCGTCGCCGCCCTCTCCTTGGAACCGTACGGACTTCTTCCTCCGTCCGAATCCCTCGTCTTCACCGCAGCGGACCGCACCCGGACGCTCCTCCTCGGCTTGCCGACGCGGGAAGGCGATGGCCGCTATGCCCTGCTCAAAGGCTCCAACCGGGTTTTCGTTCTCCCCTCCGATTTTCTCAAGTCCGTCCCCGCCGGCGCCACCAAGTGACGCGCGCGCCGGACGTCTGGCCCCGGGGCTCCGGACGGTCTCCATCAAACTCTTTCTTCCCGAACCCTTTTTCCCTCCGCGCTATGAAAGCTTCCTTCCGTCTCTTCACCTGGCGCACCATCCTCTTCG
>JAZUKQ010000196.1:0-8326 GCA_045643325.1 Kiritimatiellia bacterium
ATGTCGGGGTTGGAGAGGTTCTCCGGGTTGGCCCAGATGCCGTCCTCGCCGTCCTCGCGGGAGGCGCCTCGGACTCCGTAGACGGCATAGCGCATGCCGAGATCGGAAAGGGCGGCGGCGTCGCTGGCCGTGAGGTAGTAGACGCCGAGGAGGGAGGGGGCGGACTGCGAGACGAACGTGGTCAGGTCCGGATGGAGACAGACATTGGTCGCGCCGTCGATTTTCGCGTGGAGGAGCGCGGAGGCGACGGCGGAGCCGGCGAGTTCCGAGCCGTCGCTGCCGGAGGAGACCCCGGCGTCCAACAGCGAGTCGAGCCGGTCGAACCGGACGGCGCCGGAACTGTCGGACCGGACGAGAAGCTGGAATGCCTCCATCGCGGTGCTGAGGCGCGTCGTGTTGGCGAGATTGATTTTCTGGTTGGTCCGGTCCTGGATGCCGCCGAGCCGTTGGACGGCCAGCGTCGCGATGATGGCGATGAGTCCCACGACCATGAGAAGCTCGATCAGGGTGAAACCGGATTTTTTGGCGATGTTGTTCATTGCGCGCAGGCGAGGGGAATTTTGGGGAAGCGGCCCGTCGGAGTCCGTTCCGGGCGCGAAGACACGGGGCCCGGGGCGGCTCATTGACCTTGTACTGTTTTTAACGTCCGGAACCGGGCTGTGGTTCATTCCCGTTGCGGAGAAGAAGCGGCCGGAAGTATACCACAGGTCGTCTACCCCCGGGAACACGGGGTGCGTTTGAACGATAATTTGCTCACGTTTTATTTTTGAAAATCGCGAATTATCCATTGAAAACATGCGGAATTCCGTGTGAAACTTGAAGCGGAATTTTCATGTTTCAAACGAGAAGGCGTTTCCGGTTTTCCGCACTGTCCTGAAGCCGTTTGGTCCTCATCGCGTCATTCGACGGGACCGGGGCGGGGACATCCTTGGGTGTGAAAGGGCGATCCCGGTCAGCGCTTGGGGCCGAAGGAGGAGAAGGGGGACCGCCCGCCGAAGGAACCGCCGCGCGAGGGGCCTCCGGAGGTCCGCCCGCCGAACGACGACCGTCCGCCGAAGGAACCGCCGTAGGAGGAGGTCCGGGGGACGAAGTCGAACTGCGGGCGGATTTTCCGCATCAGCGAGGCGGGGACCTCGCGGACGAACCGGGAGGGGATGCAGGGGATGCTCCCGCCGTCGTTGGACTGCCGGACCTGCGGGGTGTAGAGCGTCAGCTCGTCGCGGGCGCGCGTCACCGCCACGTAGAAGAGCCGGCGTTCCTCGGCGAGAATGTCCTTGGACTCGGCGTCCGGATCGTCGAGCGATTTGGAGGAGGGGAACATGCCGTCGACCACCCAGGGGATGAAGACAATCGGCCATTCGAGTCCCTTGGCCTGGTGGATCGTGCTCAGGGTCACGCGGTTCGCCGAGGGGTCTTTCGCGTATGCGGCGTCGACGCTGGTGAGCAGCGAGACTTCCGCGAGAAACGTCCGGACGTCCGGCGCGGCCTCGATCTGCTTGGACAGTTCGACGACGTCCTGCTCGCGGTCCTCCGGGTTGTCCGGATAGTTCATCGTCAAATAGTCGCGATAGAGCGCGTCGAGAAAGTCCCGCGTGACCGAGACGGGAGTCGGCGGCGCGATCTGGACGCGCGGGGCGGAGGCGCCGTCGGGGGGAGCCGCGCGCTCTCCGGAGTCCGGAACTCCGCCGTCCAGTCCGAGCAGGTCCGGCTGCGAGGCGGCTTGTTTTTCCCGAGGGGGCTTTTCCGTCCCTTCGGAACCGTCGGACGGGTCCGGTTGTTCCATGGGAAGCCCGGCGTAGCGGCGGAAGACGGGCTCGATCCGGGCCCAGGCGGCGCGCAGACGCGGCGGAAATGCCGCGGCGAGCGCGCGGAGCCCCGTCTCCTCCCGGAGATTGAGCGCGTCGCCGATTTTGTCGACGATTTTGTCGGCCGTGACCTCTCCGAGCCCTTTGAAGAGAAGCAGGAAGCGTTTGAGCGACAGGGGGTCGCCCAGGCCCTCCGCGAGGCGGAAGAACGCGAGGAGGTCTTTGGAATGCGCGAGTTCGAAAACGCCGGTTCCGGACGTCGTGATGTGGGGAATGCCCTCGCGGGCAAGGCGGATTTGGAGTTCGATGGAGTGGAAGTGCGAACGGTAGAGGACGGCGATGTCGGAATACCGCGCTCCGCGGCCGACAGCGGACTTGATGCCGTCGATGATGTGGATGGCCTGCTCGGTGCCGTTGAAGAGTTCGCAGAGTTTCGGCAGCCGGTCCGAGGGATCCTCCCGGGTGGGGATGAGCGTCTTCTGGAACTGCTCCTTGTTGCCGGCGATGCAGGCGTTGGCGAGACGCAGGATGCCGGGATAGGAGCGGTAGTTGCGCTCAAGCTTGATGATCCGGGCGTCGGGGTGGCGCTCGGGGAACTCCATGATGTTGCGGAAGTCCGCGCCGCGCCAGGAGTAGATGCACTGGAAGTCGTCGCCTACGACCGTGAGGTTGTTGTGGCCCGCGGCGAGCATCTCGACAATCTCGGACTGGAGAATGTTCGTGTCCTGATACTCGTCGACGAGGACGTGCCGGAACCGCTCCTGATACCGCTCGAGGACGGACGGATGCTCGCGGAAGAGGCGGAGGACATTGACGAGCATGTCGTCGAAGTCCATCGCGTGGAGCTCCTCCTTGCGCTTCTCGTAGAAGCGCTCGAGCGTGACGAGTTCCTGGACGTCGACGCTGAGTTCGTCCAGTTTGGGCTCGACGAACGCCTGAAATCCGAGCTTGCGGTTTTTCGCGCCGGAGATGAGGCTGAGGACGGCGTCCTTTTTGAGAAAGTCCTTCTGCTTCTTGCCGAGGGACTTGATGCCGGCGGAGATGATGGACTTCTGGTCCTCCTCGTCGAGAATCTGGAAATCGGAGGGGTATCCGATCACGGAGCCGAAACGGCGCAGAATGCGGTTGGCGATGTGATGGAACGTGCCGCCCCAAATCTCGTCGGCCGAGGTCCCGATGACGGCCTGGGCGCGCTCGAGCATCTCGCGGGAGGCGCGGTTGGTGAACGTGACGAGCAGGATGCCCCAGGGCGGAACCCCGCGCTCGACGAGGTGGGCGACGCGGTAGACGAGCGTGCGCGTCTTTCCTGTGCCGGCCGCCGCGAGAATGAGGAGCGGCCCGTCGGGCGCGGTGGCCGCGGCGAGCTGCTCGGGATTGAGGAGGGTGGAAAGGTCTGTCATGGACGGAATCTCCGCCCCGCGCTAGTACCGGTACGCCTCGTTCTTGAAGGGTCCCTCGACGGGGACGTGGAGGTATTCGGCCTGCTCGGCGGTGAGCGTCGTGAGCTTGGCGCCGAGGGAGGCGAGGTGGAGCCGGGCGACCTCCTCGTCGAGTTTCTTCGGGAGGCAGGCGACGCCGATCTCGTGCCGCTCGGTCCAGAGCGCGATCTGGGCGAGGACCTGGTTGGCGAAGGAGTTGCTCATGACGAAGCTCGGATGGCCGGTGGCGCAGCCGAGATTGACGAGACGTCCCTCGGCGAGGAGGTAGACGCAGTGGCCGTCGGGGAAGATGAATTTGTCGACCTGCGGCTTGATCTGGACGCGGCGGATGCCGGGCCAGGCGAGGAGGCCCGCGACGTCGATCTCGTTGTCGAAGTGGCCGATGTTGCAGACGACGGCCTGGTCGCGCATCTTCGACATGTGCTCGGCGGTGATGACCTTGCAGTCGCCGGTCGTGGTGACATAGATTTGGGCGAAGGGGAGCGCGTCCTCGACGGGAAGCACGCGGTAGCCCTCCATCGCGGCCTGGAGCGCGCAGATGGGGTCGACCTCGGAGACGAGGACCTGGGCGTGCTCGCCCGCGAAGGCCTGGGCGCAGCCCTTGCCGACGTTGCCGAAGCCGCAGACCATGGCGGTCTTTCCGGCGATCATGACGTCGAGCGCGCGTTTGATGCCGTCGGTGAGCGAGTGGCGGCAGCCGTAGACGTTGTCGAACTTCGACTTGGTGACGGAGTCGTTGACGTTGATGGCGGGGATGCGGAGCGCGCCGGTGGCGGCCATGTACTCAAGACGGTGGACGCCGGTGGTGGTCTCCTCGGAGACTCCCCGGCACTGGGCGACGGTCCGCGCGAAGAAGCCGGGATGCTCCGGGATGAATTTTTTCAGGAGCGCGTTGAGGATGCGCTCGTCCGCGGAGGAGGCGGGGGCGCCGAGGAGCGAGGGATCGGCCTCGGCGGCGAGGCCGCGGTGGAGGATGAGGGTGGCGTCGCCGCCGTCGTCGACGATGAGTTGCGGGCCCGTGCCGTCGGGCCAGACGAGCGCGCGGAGGGCGTAGTCCCAGTATTCTTCGACGGTTTCCCCTTTGGCGGCGAAGACGGGGATGCCGCGCCCGGCGATGGCGGCGGCGGCATGGTCCTGGGTGGAGAAGATGTTGCAGGAGGCCCAGCGGATGTCGGCGCCGAGGTCGGCGAGCGTCTCGATGAGGACGGCCGTCTGGATCGTCATGTGGAGCGAGCCGGTGACGCGGGCGCCCTGAAGGGGTTTCGAGGGGCCGTATTTGGCGCGCACGGCCATGAGTCCGGGCATCTCGTGCTCGGCGATTTCGATTTCGCGCCGTCCGAAGTCGGCGAGGGAGAGGTCTTTGACGATGGCTTCCATGAAAGCTTCCTTTTGAAACGATGGGAGAAATATGTGGATTTGAGAGAAGGGACCGGGCTGTTCCGGAAAACGGGGAGAAGAGGATAAAGCAAAACGGCCGGAATGGAAAGGGGAATCCGGCGCGGGGGCGGAGGGGCGGCTACGGTTTTTTCGTCTGTTGCGCGCCCGTGAGTCCGAAAACGACGCCGGCCATGACGAGCAGCGCGCCGATCCAGAAGGCGGCCTTGGGGAGCGGGTCCAGCGCGAGGAAATACGCGGCGAGCGTGCCGAAAATGAACTGCGCGGGGACGGAGAGCGCCATCATCTGGGACTTCACGTGCTTCAGGAGGAACATGGAGAGCGTGTGGCCGCCGACCGTCGGGAGGAGGATGAGCCCGAGGACGGCGAGGTTCTGCCCCCAGGTCTGTCCGACATAGATGCCGCCGTTGAGCGCGAGGCCGAGGCCGGCCTGGACAAGCGCCGCGACGGTGTAGACGCCGAACGAGAAAATCATGATGTTGAAGCTGGACCGGTATTTGCGGGAGAGGACGAGGTACGCGGCGCAGAGGATCGCGGAGAGGAACGCGACGAGCGAGCCGGCGACTTCCTGCCGCTCCATGTGGAACTGCTCTCCGAGGATCCAGACCATCCCGACGCAGGCGAGCAGGCAGCCGACGAGCTCGCGGCGGTTGAGCCGCTCCTTGAGCAGCGGGTAGGCGATGAACGGGGCGATCAGCGGCTGGAGCCCGACGAAGAGCAGGGCGTTGGCGACGTTCGTGTGGAGGAGCGACCAGGACCAGGTGGCGAAGTGGAGGCCGAAGAGGAGCCCCGTGAGAACGACGCCGAGGGTGAACACGCGCGGACGGTTCTCCTTGCGCCAGACGGCGAAGGCCCACGGCGCGAGAAAGAGTGCCGCGCCCGCGACCCGCCAGAAGCCGATGCTCGAGGGCGGAATGCCGCGCGCGTAGCGGGTGAGGATGGAGGAGCTGCTTCCGAGAAGCATGGAGACTCCCCAGATGAGGAAGGGGGCGCAGGGAGGAAGAGGGGCGGACATGGGAAAGACGGGGCGGCAAGAGCCCGTTTCGGGTGGGTTTGTCCTTTCAGTATACCGGAATCCGCGCGCAAAGTCACGGACAGGAGAGGGCGGTCGGACGTGGTCCAAGCCGGACGGGAGCGTCTCAGGGCGGGGAGAGATAGGGGGCGATGGACTCGAAAAGGAGGTCGGGATTCGGGCAGTTTCCGACGGGGCAGGGGAGGTTGCGGCGGAACTGCGTCCCGTAGCCTTTCGAGAAGAGCCGGCGGTCCGCGATCACGACGACGCCTCGGTCCTCGCGGTGGCGGATCAGGCGGCCGAATCCCTGGCGGAACTTGATGACCGCGTTGGGCAGGCTGTAGTGCCGGAACGGGTCGCCCCCCTCGGCCGCGACGCGCTCCGAGCGCGCGCTTACGAGCGGGTCGCCCACCGAGTCGAAGGGAAGCCGGGCGAGGACCACGCAGGAGAGCGAGTCGCCGATGACGTCGACCCCCTCCCAGAACGAGTCCGTCCCGAAAAGGACCGACGCCTTGTCGTGCCGGAACATCCGCGTGAGCCGGTCGCGGGAGGCTCCGTCGCCCTGCACGAGGAGCGGGAAGCCTTCGGCGCGGAGCGGCTCGCGGAGGCGGTTCGCGCAGTTCTTCATCATCTCGTAGCTCGTGAAGAGAACGAGCGACCGCCCCCCGGTGCGGCGGAAGAGCGCGAGGAGAAAGTCCGAGAGAGCCGCCGTGTAGTCCGGATGCGAGGGGTCGGGGAGGAACGCGGGGGCGCAGGCGCGGCACTGCGCCGCGTAGTCGAACGGACTCTGCGCCATGCAGGTGAGCAGACGGTCCTGCGGAATCCTGTCGAGTCCGATCCGGTGCGAGAGAAAGGCGAACGAGCCGTTGACGCTGAGGGTCGCGGAGCAGAGGACGACCGACTCTTTGGCGGAATAGAACGTGTCGGCGAGCTTTTGGGAGATATCGACGGGGGCGGCGTGGAGCGCGCCGAGGTGCCGTCCCCGGAAGCGGACGACCTCGAGCCAGAAGACGGTGTCCGGGTCGTCGCCCTTGACGGTGAACGCGAGGTCTCCCGCGAGCTCGGCGACCGTGCCGGAGGCGGAGGCGACGCCGCGGAGCGCGTCCTCCCAGTCGGGACGCCGCGAGAGCGGGACGGGCGGCGCGCCGTCCTCGCCGGGGGGCTCGAAGGACTTGGTGTGGATGTCGTCGAGCGCCTTGCGGAGCCGTTCGAGGGAGGCGAGGAGCGTTTTCGCGGCGTCGGCGGCGGAGAGCCAGCGCGGCGCGGAGAGGTCGGAGGCGCGGTAGCGGATGGCCTCGGAGACCGGGGCAGCGGGGATTTTCGCGAGCGCGTCGAAGAGCTCCGTGGCGTCGCGGGAGACATTTTCGGCGGACGTGACGGCCTCGGTGACGGCGTCGAAGAGCGCGTCGGCCTCGTCGGGCAGGAGATCGGAGGCGACGATCTGGAGCGCGGCGCGGAAGTCCGCGAGGGCGCCCGTGCTCGCGCCGGCGAGGTTGTTCTTGGCCCGGGCGGTCCGCCAGACGCGGCGGAGGTCGAAGAGGAAGCGGACGGGGGAGATCTCGACCGTGAAGTGGCGGGTCGCGGACTCCTCGAGGTTGTGGGCCTCGTCGAAGACGAGCTGGAAGTGTTTCGGGAGGACGGCCTGCGTGGTGGCCTCCGCGAAGACGAGCGAGTGGTTGGCGACGACGATGTCAGCGGCCTGGGCGCGGGCGCGGGCGCGCTGGAGCAGGCAGCGGGAGAAGAATCTGCAGCGGCGGCCCGCGCACTCGTCGGAGCTCGAGACGAGCCGGAGGCGGAGATCGTAGGGGATGGCGCCGACCGTGCGGTCGAGCTCGTCGAGGTCGCCGGTAGCCGTCTCGGAGGCCCAGGTGTGGTCCTTGGCGAAGGCGACGGACTCCTCGTCGGAGAGTCCGGTCTCTGGGTGGTCGAGGAGGTGGGCGAGGCGACGGAGGCAGAGGTAGTTCATGCGGCCCTTGATCAAGGCGGCGGAGAACGGCTCGGGGAGGACGCGGCGGAGGGAGGGAATGTCCTTCTCGAAGAGTTGGGACTGGAGGTTCTTCGTGTTGGTCGAGACGACGACGGGGAGGTTGTTCTGACGCGCCCAGCGGATCGATGGGAGGAGGTAGGCGATGCTTTTCCCGACGCCGGTCCCCGCCTCGACGACGAGGTGGCGCGAGGTGTTGAACGCCTCGGCGACGGCGCGGGCCATCTGGATCTGGCCGGGGCGGGGCTCGTATCCGGGAATCGCGGAGGCGCAGGCGCCGGAGGGCCCGAGAACATCGGCGAGGGCGTCGGCGTCGATGGGCGTCGCGGCGGCGGGGTCGGGAGCCTCGCGGCGGGGAAGGCGGTCGAACGCGGAGCGGAGGGTGGTGACAAACGTCGAGCCGTCGGGCGCGGCGGCGGAGTCGGAGAGCGTGAGCGCGCGGACTTCGGTGATGGCCTGGGCGACGAGACGCCAGGCGGGCGAGGCGCCCGCGAGGAGGGCGACGAGCGGCTCGGCGAGGAGCGGGTCGAAATACCGGAACGTCTCGACGACCGGCTTCCAGGCGGAGGCGAGGGCCTCGGCGGCGGTGGCGGCTTTTGGGGATTTCCCCGGAAGGTCGTCCGGCAGGGGGCACTTGAGATCTTTGAGGATGAGCGCGACGTCCTCGTAGGGGGAGCTGGGGCGCGCGAGG
>JAZUKQ010000197.1:0-9587 GCA_045643325.1 Kiritimatiellia bacterium
CAACGGCTTCGGGAACGCCTCCGCAATTCCTTTTTATCCTCTGCGGGCACATCGAGTTTTAGTCTTGGAATCATGTTTGCATGATATCACGTCCCGGAGGCCATGTAAAGGACAATTTTATTACGAATCAGCACACTAGAAGGGAGGCGCATGCGGCGGGCTGAGGCCGCGGAGGCAACACCCACCGGCGCTCCGCGCCACCTCCCTCGAGGGAGGCGCCTGCGGCGGGCGATGGCGTCCCGAGGAGGCGCGGGGAGGCGCGGGGCCGCAATCGGGCGAGCCCGGCCCCCTCCGCGAGGGGGCTGCCGCTTGCGGCTGGGGGAGTACACCGGGCGGAGGCAACACCCACCGGCGCTCCGCGCCACCTCCCTCGAGGGAGGCGCTTGCCGCGACGGCCCCCGCCATGACCGGCCGGACCTACGGCGGCGAGCCGTTCCTCTGCTGGACCGGCGATCCCTCCGTCATTTCGGATGACATCGTTTTCACCGCCGTCTATGGCGTGCTGCCCGACTACGTCAACGATCTCATCGCGACCGGCACCGTGCCCGCGGGCGCGCTGATCTGGACCGGCGGCGCAACGGGCGACTGGGACACCACCTCCCGCAAGTGGGCGACGTCCACCGGTATTCTCACGACATGGACCGACGGCTCCGTCGCAGTGATTCCGGTCGAGGCGGCGATTGCGCTCGACGGCGGGCGGACGGTGTCCGGAATCCTGGTCTACGACGGCGACGTCATCCTGTCGGGCGACGACATCACGTTCGTCGCTCCGGCGAAAATCACGCACATGGCGGGCGGAACGCTCCGCTTCGAGAACGATGTCGCCGGTGAAGACGGCGTCGTCCTCGATAACGTCCGCGACCCCGATTACCTGCCGCTCGGCGAGGCGAACGCCGTCAAGCTGTTCAGCGACACCAATCTGTCCGAAATCGACACCTCCGCCATCAATGTGGCGTTCCACTACAGCCGCAGCGGCGAGGCGGCGGTATCCGTCAACGCCGGCATCGTTGCCGACGGCGTCGCCCAGACGGGCATCAACTATTTCAAGAGCGGAGACGGCTGGCTCTCGTTCGAGTGCCGCGTCATCCTCAGCACGTGGTATAACAACCCCTACATCGCCAAGATCGTGCTCAAGCAGATCGGCGCCGACGTCTACGGCTACGTCGAAAAGGCCGAAGCGCTGGAAAGCGTCGCCAACAGCTCCAGCATCGAGGTCACCGGGGGAACGCACCGTCAGATTTCGGTCGAAACCTCCGCGCTCGAATCCGGTTCGGGCACGTCGCACCGCATGACGATCGAGAACGTCATCCTCACCGACCGCGATCCGCTGTGGAACGCCACGACGGAGATTGCTGGCGACTATGCGGCCACCGGTTGGCTCGCGGTCTCGAACGGCGTGTTCAAGGTGGTGGACTCCGGCACGCTCGGCGGCGGCAAGATGACCCAACCGGTCCTTCTGGCCGACGGCACCGTCTTCGAGTACGCGTCCAGCGATTCCAATCAGTTGTTCAAATGTTCGTTCAACATGTTGAACCAGAAGGACACCAAGACTTCAGGCCGATTCGTCATCGCCGAGGGCACGTACGTGACGATCGACTGCTCGGCCGAATACACGGAGCGCATATTCTCGCGCACCGACATCTACGGCTACGCCTTCGTGAAGGATGGAAACTATCACGACTTCTACACGAACACGAAGGGCGTCCATGTCCACGACGGCGGCACGATGAGCCAGGGGTCCGGCTACGGCATCTACGGGCACCGCAACTGGATCATGGTCGTCGAGGCCGGCGGCAAGATCATCTACCGCAACAAGCAGAACGCGGGCCTTGCCGAAAGCGGGACGCAGGTGCTGGGCGGCGAAATCCAGTTCCCGACGGACTACTCGGCCAATCCGCAGGACAACTTCTTCACGAAGCTCATCATGCAGGACGGCGCCCGCCTCACGGGCAAGATGTACACGTGGGCGTACGGCGCCTACACGCATGAAATCGGCGGCACGAGCCCGTCGTACATCGATGTGGAAAAAATCCGCGTGGGTCGTACCGGCGACTGCAACCAGTGGAAGAACTGGACGATCGGAAGCAGCGCGAAGTGCATTGAAACGCTCAACGTCGCGGACGTCACCGGCGATGCGAAAGCGGATCTGGTGGTTTCTTCGGAAATCTACGCGAATCCGTACACGATTTTCACGGCTGAAACCGCCGCTTATTTCGGCATCGCGAAGAAGGGCGACGGCACCGTGAAGTTCACGGGGGCGTCGACGAACTTCAACGCGTCCCTCACCCTGGAGGCCGGTACCGTCGCCTTCGGTTCCACGGCCAAGTTCAACGCCTTCGCCCTGTTCCTTACCGGTGACGGCACGCTGGAGTTCGAGAGGGGCGCGACGGTCGCCTTCGGCGATTCCTCCGCGTTCGCCTGGCCCGAGGGCAAGACGCTCAACATCGTCGGTCTCCAGAGATCCCGCGATTTGCGCTTCGGCACGGACGAGAACGGCCTTACCGCCGCCCAGCTCGCCGCCATCACGATCAATGGCAACCATGCGAAAATCGGTCTGGATGCGAATGGTTATCTCCAGGTTCCGTTCGCCACGGTGCTGCTGCTTCGGTAGGTTTTCTCCTTCTGTACCGCTCGCGATACGGTCACATTGTCACACTTGCAACACCGTGTTTTCACACGGGAATACGCCATGAAAAAACTGCTTCTTGCCGCTCTCGCGGCCATCACTTTCGCCTCTCTTGCCGCCGATGTCGACGCTCCCGTTCTCACGGTCCGCCGCAAGGTGCCGCTTACCTGGTGCTCCCTCGGCACCTCCATCTCGTGGTACAACAACCACGTCGCGCCGTCCTTCACAAAGGGCTACCAGACGCGCGTGATGGAGCAGATCAAGTTCTCCGGGTTCATCAACAAGGGCGTCAACGGCGGTTGCGTCAACACCGCCATCAATTCCGTCGTCCCCGCCGACTTCTACACCATCGAGCACGGCATCAACGACTGGGGCAACCGCGTCAAGCCCGGCACCCTCGCCGACTACGAGAACAACACCGGCAACAACACCTTCGCCGCCAACTACCGCAAGGTCGTCGACAACATCCGCAAGGCGAACCCCGAGGCGAAGATCATCCTCTGCACCCCGCGCAAGGGCTACGGCTTCGGCAACTTCCTCCCCGCGAACTGCAACGACCAGAAGGAGGGCGGCTACTACCTCAAGGACTACGCCGACCTCGTCCGCGCCATCGCCGAGAAGGAGGGTTTCATTCTCGCCGACTTCTTCGCCACCTGCGGCGACCAGGACGACCTCGCCTCGCTCTCCATCGACACGGCCCTCCATCCGAACGACGCCGGCTACCAGAAGATGGCCAACGAGCTCGTCAAGGCCATCCTCCGCCAGTTCCCCGACGCCAAGGAGATCCAGCCCGGCGCCGCCGCCTTCACCGACGACGGCACACCCAAGTCCGTCACCTTCAACAGGTTCCTCAGCTCCTCCCCGCAGGTCGTCCTCACGGGCGTCGACGTCACCAAGGTGACCGTCGAGGCGGGCACGCTCAACGGCACCTGGATTCCCGGCAGCCCGTTCGACGCCTCCATCCGCTTCCTCCGCCGCGACGTCGCCGCGAAGAAGACCGTCTGCCAGCTCCAGTGCCGCGGCACCGACAAGGCCACGCGCTCGCTCCTCGTCGAGCTCGCGCAGGACGAGGAGGACGTCACCGCCCGCATCGTCTGGGGTCGCTACTCCTGGAACTGGCCCGTCGGCACCGACTTCGACAAGGAGGGCTACGACGGCGGCGCGGGCATCGCCATGTCCCAGTCCGAGGCCGGCTACGGCATCGGTTCCATCACCTTCGGCATCAACAAGCCCGACATCGCCTCCGCCACCGCTCCGGAAGTCACCGAGGAGGACACGCTCCAGGACGACGGCACGCTCCAGGCGGGCGCGCTCACGTTCGCCGGCTTCGTCCAGTCCACTATCGGCTACGTCCTCAAGGATGCCGACCTCTCTTCCCTCGAGGTCGTCTCCGCCGACATGGGCGGCGCCTGGATTCCCGGCAGCCCGTACAAGGCCTCCGTCCACTTCGTCCAGCGCGATTCCGCCAAGAAGACGATGACCTGCCAGTTCCAGATCCTCCCGCCCGACGCCTGCACCCGCTGCGTCTGCGTCGAGTTCAAGCAGGTCGGCAAAAACGTCACCGCCAAGGCCCTCTGGGCCCGCTATGTCCTCAACGGCCCCGAGCCCGGCATCGATTTCACCAAGCCCGGCATCGCCGCGGCGCCCATCGCCGGCGCCCAGGGCGCCCTCGGCTACGGCATCAGCAACCTGGTCTTCCAGAAAATTCCGTAAGAAGCCGCCGACATGGATGCCGTTTCCGCTCTTTCCGCCCTCTACATCGGCATCTCACTCAGCGCTTCGCCACCTGGCGCCATCGAGCACTACGAGAGCGCCGACGCCGTCCCGGGCGGCGTAGAGGACGCCCGTTGGAAGACAGATTGGATGCTGTTCCGCCGCGTCGAGCCCACACCGGGCGAGGTGACGCTCGGCAACACCGCGCAGCCCGGGCATCCGTCCCTCCGCAAGGTGGAGATCACCCAGCCGTACTACCTCGCAGTCTACGAGACGACGCAGCGGCAGTGGTTCCATGTCCGCGGCGAATGGCCGAACGGAGACTTCGACACGGACCGCGACCGTCGCCCCGTTTCCGTCGCGACCTACCGCGATCTGCGCGGCGGCACGCAGGACGGCATCGATTGGCCGAAGACCGGCGACGCCGTCGCCCCCGACTCCTTTCTCGGCGAACTGCGTTCACGCTTCGACAATCGCCTCGCCTTCGACCTTCCGACCGAGGCGCAGTGGGAAGTCGCCTGCCGCGCGGGCGATGCCGCCCCCGCCGGTTTCCCCGCCCTGGCGGACAGCGCCACGGGCGTCGGCGTCAGCCCCGCCCTCGACCTCGTGGCGCGCCACGCCGGCAATGCGTTTGAACCATGGATGGGGCATGTCTACGACGCTTCGCGAAGCGTGAACCCGGACCGCGGCACCGCCGAGGTCGGTTCCTACCCGCCCAATGTCTGGGGGTTCTACGACATGATCGGCAACGCGCAGGAGTTCTGCCGCGACTGGTGGAACCGCGCCTCGGCGGCCGGAACCTCCGGCAAGGACCCGGTGGGCGCCGCCGGACCGCTGGATGGCGGGCGCCCGCGCCGCGTCCTGCGTGGCGGCGATTTTTCGCTCGCCTTCGGCAACGCCGAAACCTGCACGCCCTGGTCCCGCTGGGCGGCGTGGCAGTGTGAGAACGGTGGCGCGCGGCTTATGTTCCCCGCCGAAATCGGCGAGGCGAAGCCGTCGCCGGAACGCCCCGCGGACCTTCCGCCGGACCTCGCGGCGGCGCGCGACGCCTTGCTGAAGGGCGTGTTGGCGCTGGATACCGACACGCTGCCGAGTCCCGTCCGCATCACGGGAAAACAGGCGTTCCCGCTCGCTGCGGGCGGGGCATGGTCCGGCGACAAGCTCGTTCCCGTGGCGGCGGCATCGACGTGGGAGAAGGGGCGGATGGTCCTTGTTTCCGACGGTCTTGCGGAGAGCGGTTCCGTCTCGGCGAAACGAGGTGTCGCCCAGTTTCGGGAAAACGCGGAAACATGGCTCGGACGCAAAACGCGCGTTGTGGACGCGACGAGTCTTTCCGATCCCGATGTCGATGGCCTTCTCGCTTTCGCCCGCAAAGGAGGCGGTCTTCTCGTGACGGGGAACTTGTGGGAGCGTTCCGACTCCGCCCCCGCCGTCCGGCGGCTTCTTGAACCGTTTGGACTGGAGGTCACGGGCGGGTCCGTGCGCCGTCCGGGACGCGATGGATTCCAGATTCTCCACCGCATTCCGAAGGACCTTGTCGTTCCGGAGTCCCGTCCATTCGATGAAACGCCGCCGGGAAGATTTGTACCCATTCTGAATGGCCCCTATGTCCATGACGGCGATATCATCGCCTTCGTCGGGGGAAGCACCATCCGGCGCGGCGGCGAACCGTTGGGGTTCATTCCGCTTGTGGAGCGCGCGCTGGAGGCGGCGGGCATCCACGAAACCGAATGCCGCGTCTCCGCGAAGGACGGTGAGACGGTGTTGACGTTGCCGTCCCGCATCCGAAAGCTGCTGGAGGGGACGCAGGTCGGGACGATGGTGATTTCCTGCGGAGAGGACGACGCCCTCAACGGACGCATTTCGCCGGAGGCCTTCCGCAAGAGCGTTCGCGAGGCGTTCGACCTCGTGGCCGCCTCGAATGTGAAGGCGGTGGTTCTGTCTCCGGAGCCAATGAATCCCGATACAATCAGCACGGAAAACAGACTCCGGTCCCTCTGCATGTCGATTCTCCAGAACGAGGCGGATGCACATAGTTTTCGCGGCACCGGGATGGTTCCCGGGATGAAACCTTCCAAAAACCTCTACACGCTCGACGACGTCGAGTGGGCGGAATCATGCGACAGGGCGGGACAAGTCGTGGATTCGCTGGGCATTTCGGAGAAAACCCCCGGCGACTTCACCGCCGCGTGGGCGGAGCTTCGCAATCCGCCCGCGTCCTGGAGCGCGCCGGTCGCGCTGCGTCCCGAGTGGCGCAAGGCGATTGCGGAAATCACGGAGGGCGTCGCGTCCATCGACGTTCCCGGCGGCATCCCCGGCCCGGTGGTCTGCATAGGCGACAACGCGTTCCCGCTCGTCCTTGGCAAGTTGGGCGGCGTCCCCTGCACCATGGCGGGCGGCGCCTTCTACGGGCAGGGGCGCGCCATCTACTTCGGACACCCCGGCTTCCTCGCGCCCTACCAAGGGCCGCACGGCAACGTCCGCATGGTCGCCAATGCCGTCCGCTGGCTCGCCAAAGGCCGCGAGACGCCCCGTATCGCCAATTTCGGCGGACGCGAAAGCGCGGACCTTCTCAAGGCCGCTGGCTTTGCGTGCGACACCGTTTCGCCCGGCGCCGACCTCTCCGGATACGACATCGCCCTTGTCCGGAACATCTCCATGGACCAGGTCGCGCCGGTGCGCGCGTTCGTGGAGCGGGGCGGGGGACTGCTCGCCTCCGGTCTCGGCTGGGGCTGGCAGTTCTTCCAGCCGGAGAAGGAATGCGCGTCGCTCGTTTCGAAATTCCCCGACAACCAGCTCATCGGCCCGATGGGCCTCGTGATGGGCGGCGGGTATGTCGACCGCACGAAGGACGGCGGATTCGAGGTGGCGGACACGTTCCCGCAGGGCGTCCGCGCGGACGATGCGATGGAGGTCGTGATGGGCGGACGCTACGCGCTGCCGGAGGTGCGCAAGACCGCGGTGCAGACGCTCACGTCGCTCGCGGACTCGCTCCCGCCCGCCGCGCAGCCGGCCTTCTCGGAAAAGTTTCAGGAGCTGCTCGACAGCCCGCGCGCGAAAGTCGTCGCCTCGCCGCGGCGGCCGATCCGGCAGACGGACGGCTTCGCGCGCATCGCGACCATTGTGCGCAAGAACGCCTGGGAGACCGACCCCGTGAAGGTGTGGCCGGCCGACCCGGCGCATGCCACGTATCCCGGCGCGGTCAAGCCCGGTTGGAAGGCCATCGAGCGCACGGTCTCCGTGGACGGCGCCATTCCGCGCTGGCATTCGACGGGCGTCTTCGCGCCGGCGGGAGAGCCGCTCACGGTGACGCTCCCCGCGGGGGCGGAGGCGAAGGGGCTGCGGCTTCGCATCGGCACCACGGCGGACAACCTCGTCCGCGTGGCGGATCCGTGGAAGCGCGCGCCGAAGGTCACGATGGAGGTGGTGCTCGACCGGACGCAGACGACGCTCGCCTCGCCGTTCGGCGGACTGGTGTACATCGTCGTTCCCGAGGGGTTGAAGGGCTGGACGGGCGATGTCACGCTCTCCGGCGGCATCGCGGCGCCGTGGTTCAAGCTCGGGCGCGACGCCAACGAGGATTTCCTCCGCGAGTGCCGGGAGACGCATGCCCCGCAGGGGGAAATCGAAGGCGACTACTTTGTCGTCACGTGCGAGACGGCGCAGATGGCGAAGGTGGAGGACCCCGAGTGGATCGCGGGCTTCTGGGACCGTGTGCTGGAGGCCGACCGAAAGCTTGCCGACTGGGGGCCGCGCGCCTCGCCCGAGCGGCTCTGCTCCGACGTGCAGCTCACGACGGGCTGGCTCCACAACGGCTATCCGCTTATGTACCACACCGGGTCGTCGGCCAACGGCGTGGACTGGGCCATCGACAAGGCGGCGCTGCTGAAAGGCGGCGCGTGGGGGCCGTTCCATGAAATCGGCCACAACCACCAGAGCGGCGACTGGACGCCGGCCGGGTACGGCGAGGTCACGGTGAACCTCTTCTCCTGCCTGGCGATCACGGAGGTGTGCGGGCTGGACGTCCGCTGCCCGGCCTCGCTCGTCAATCTTGCCGCCCAGAAGCCGCGCATCGAGGCGTTCAAGCGCACGAAGCGGACGTACGACGACCTGAAGCGCGACGTCTTCGTGGCGCTCGAGCCGTATGTGCGGGTCGTGGAGGCGTACGGTTGGGACGTCTTCCGGAAGACCTTCGCGGCGTACCATGCGCCGGGGTTCCGGAAGCCGAAGACGGACGTGGAGAAGTGGAACGTCTTCCTGACGCTGATGAGCGAGGCCTGCGGGGCCGACATCGCGACGCCGTTCGCGGCGTGGGGCGTGCCGGTCGATGCGTCGGTCCTCGACGCCTGCGCCGCGAAATACCCGAAAGCTCCGGAATCATTGCTGCCGTAGGGAAAGCGGTTCCTACGACTGCCGCGCGACAGTCGACTCCGGCGGGACGGCCGTTCTGCGTCTCAAGGACGGGCTCGAGACGATCCTGCATGACGCCGGCGTGGCGGAAAAGGGGAGCCGACGCGCCATGAGGGTTCCCGGTGGAGACGTCGGCGGGACGTGACGGCTAGAGGTACTCGGGGCCTTCGCCGGTCCAGTGCTCGAAGTAGGCGACACCGCGCCAGTGGTTGTCCAGCAGGGCGCGGTGCGTGGTCTCGAGGTTGGCCCACTCGTCGATGCGCGAGAGACCGAAGGCGCGCCAGTCCGCGAAGAAGCGGTTGGCTGCCTCGGCATCGAGCTCGTGACGGAGCATGGCGGCGCGTTTGAGGCGGGCCCAGCGCAGGGAGAGGCGGTGGCGCTCCACGCGCCAGAGGCGCAGGGCGTCGCCCTGAACGGCCTCGGCCGCGCGGTCGAAGGGCGCGGCGCACCGGTCAAGCATCGTTTCGTCGAGGTAGGCGTGGTCGAGTTCGTCGTTGAAGCCGATGTGCTCGTGGAGGCGCGCCACGGTGTCGCAGAGGAGGTCGAGGTATTCTGTGAGCGCCGGGGCGGCCGCGCCGTAGACGTGTTCCATGAACTCGCGGCGGTGCTGCCCGAGGTCGCAGTCGGGGTTCCAGAGAAGTTTGGAAATCAGGTAGAGGCGCAGCTCGTTGAAGTCGGTGCTGCCGCGCGAGGCGCCGCAGGCCTGCTCGAAGACGCCGCGGACGTGGTTGGCGCGCATGAGGCGGACGTTGGGCTGCAGGACGCGCCAGTTCGGGTAGGGCATCGGGTAGTGCGCGAAGTTCGTCGTGTAGTCCCAGATGTACATGCGGTCGCAGAT
>JAZUKQ010000198.1:0-10657 GCA_045643325.1 Kiritimatiellia bacterium
CACGATGATCGGGCTGATCATGCTGTTCTGTTCGTCGATAGAGATTCCATGGCCCGGGCGAGGCAAGAAGACGCCCGTAAAATAAGGATCAAACGAACTTATGCGGCAACTTTCCACCCACGCTTATGCCCGAAGAGCCAAAAAAAGCAAGATAAGCGCCTCCCGGACGCAACGCGCGGAACTCGTCGCGGATTCCGGAAACGTCCGTTTTGTGATAAACTGAAATGTCTCGGGTCATTTCGGCCTGTCGGGTTGATTTTAAATTTGGAGAAAGTCATGACGTTCGATGAAGCGGTCAAGGTGTTGAAGGAAAACGGGCAGGAGCAGGTGCTGGCGTTCTGGGACCGGCTCGGCGGCGCGGAGCGCGAGGCGCTTCTCGCGCAGATCGCCGCGCTGGATTTCGAGGCGATCGCCCGGATGCGGGCCCTGCAGAAGAATCCCGCCGGCGAGGAGTCCCTCGGCGAGATGTCCCCCGCCCCCGTCGCCGAGATGTCCGCCGCCGAAAAGGCCGAGGCCGCGAAGGTCGGCGAGGCCGCGCTCCGCGCCGGCAAGGTCGGCGTCCTTCTCGTCGCGGGCGGCCAGGGCTCGCGTCTCGGATACGACGGCCCCAAGGGCTGCTATCCCGTCGGTCCTGTCACCGGCGCCCCGCTTTTCTATTTCCACGCCCGCAAGGTGCTCGCGCTCGAGCGCGCCTACGGCGCCGAGGTCCCCTTCTACATCATGACGAGCCCGGTGAACGAGGCGGCGACCCGCGAGTTCTTCGAGCGGAACGACTTCTTCGGCCTTTCCCGCGACCGCGTGTTCTTCTTCAGCCAGGCGATGTGGCCCGCGCTGACCGCCGAGGGGAAAATCATCCTCGACACTCCGTCGCATATCTTCCTCGGGCCCGACGGACACGGCGGAATGCTCGCCGCCCTCGACCGCACCGGCTGCCTCGCCGACATGGAGCGCCGCGGCCTCGAGTGCGTGTTCTATTTCCAGGTCGACAACCCGATGGTCGAGGTCGCCGATCCCGCGTTTCTCGGCGAGCACCTCCGCAAGGGCTCCGACTACTCCGTCAAGGTCTGCGCGAAGCGGGACTGGAAGGAAGGCCTCGGCATGGTCGTCGAGGCGGGCGGAAAGACGCGCATCGTCGAGTACTCCGACCCCGTCTTCACGGACGAGCTCAAGCAGCAGAAGGGCGCCGACGGCCGTCTCCGCTTCCTCTTCGGCAGCGTCGCGATCCACGTCTTCTCCGTCGCGTTCCTGCGCCGCGAGACCGACGCCGGCCTGCCGCTCCACATCGCCTTCAAGAAGGTCCCGTACTGCGCGCCGGACGGAACGACGGTGAAGCCCGAGACGCCCAACGCGTACAAGTTCGAGAAGTTCATCTTCGACGCCCTGACCGACGCGAAGGTTGTCGCCAACGTCGCCTTCGACCGCGCCGAGGAGTTCTCCCCGGTCAAGAACAAGGAGGGCAGCGACTCTCCCGAGACCTGCCGCCGCGACCTCGCCGCCAAGTGGTCCCGCTGGCTCGCCGCCGCCGGCGTCGAGGTTCCGGCCGGGAAGACGGTCGAGGTCGATCCCTGCTACGCGCTCAACGCGGAACAGCTCGCCGCGCGCGTCGCCGCGGGAGAGATGCCGCTTTTCGGAGAGAAGGCATAATGGTCTACGAAGAGGACAGCGGAAACGGGATCCCCCGGGGAGATTCCGCCGGAAGCGGACTGAAAAAGGCGCTGCTTCTCGGGGACTCCATCCGGATGGGATACTGTCCTTGGACCCGGGCGGCTCTCAAGGGAGTCGCGGACGTCCGCTTCCCCGAGGGGAACGGGCGGAGCACGCAGTTCATGCTGATGGAGCTCGGCGGATGGCGCGCGGTCTTCGACGGCGCGTCCGACCTGGACGCCGTCGTCTGGAACGCCGGCCACTGGGACGTCGCGCACTGGAACGGCGACGCCGCGTCCCTTACGAGCGAGGCGGAATACGCGCGGAACGTCGCGGCCGTGACGTCCCGCCTCCGGAAGTACTATCCGGGGGCGCGGCTCGTCTTCGCCACGACGACTCCGATGAGCCCCGACGGGCGGATCGGCGGCAATCCGCGCTCCCGCGAGGAGATCCGCCGCTACAACGCCGCCGCGAAAGCCGTCCTCGCGCCGCTCGGCGCCGACGTGTTCGACGCGTACGCGCTCTGCGAGGGATGGCCGGCCTCGTCCTACCGCGACTACTGCCACTTCACCGACGAGGGATTCCGGAAGCTCGGGGAGGCGGTCGCGGAGTTCCTGCGCGCCGGATGGGCGGCGGGAGGCTCCGGTCCGGGAGGGCCCGCATGACGACGGAGTTCCGGAACGTCAGCGTCCTGGTCGCGGCGATGAACGAGACGTTCTCGCTGGACGAGACCGTGCGGACGCTCCGGGAGCTCTGCGCCCCCGGGGACCTCGCCGAGATCCTGCTTCTCCTGCATCCGGAGCGGACGACGCCCGAATGCCGGGCCCGCGCCGAGGCGTGGGAGAGGGCGGCGGCCGGGGACGGCGGGGCGCCGGTGCGGATCGTGACGCAGCGGCTTCCGGGGCCGGGCGGCGCGTACCAGACCGGGTTCGAGGAGGCGAGGGGGAGCCACGTCGTGATGATCTCGGCGGACCTCGAGACCCATCCGAAGACCGTCCCCGCGATGATCGAGGAGGCGAAGCGGCGTCCCGACGGCATCGTCACCGCGTCGCGCTGGATGAAGGGCGGAAGTTTCCGCGGATACAATCCGGTGAAATACCTCTGCAACGCGGTGTTCCAGCGGCTGATGGCCGCGCTTTTTTGGACGAGGCTGAACGACATCACATTCGGTTTCCGTCTTTTCCCGACGGAGCTGACGCGCCGGATCGACTGGAAGGAGCGGTACCATCCCTTCTTTCTCGAGACGGCGGCCGTACCGCTCCGGCTCGGGGTGCGGTTCACGCAGATTCCGACATCGTGGGAGCCGCGGCCGGAAGGCGAGTCGCAAAACTCGTTCTTCGCGAATTTCAAGTATTTCAAGACGGCGCTCCGGGTGCGCCTCTCCCCGAGGGAGAGCCTGCTCAAGCCCGTCGGAGGAGGGGAGAAGCGATGAAGAAAGCGGTTGTCCTCGGCTGCACCGGGATGGTGGGAGGCTGTTTCGCGGAAAAACTGGCGGAGCGGGGCGTCGAGGTCGTCGGCGTCGCCCGGCAGACGGCGATGGGCCGCCATGTCGTGGAGCGTCCGTACCGTTTCGCCGGGTGCGACATCCTCGACCGGCAGAGCCTCGAGCGCGTGCTGGAGCGCGAGAAGCCCGACCTTGTCGTGGACATGGCGGCGCAGGCGTTCAACGGAACCTCGTGGGACGCCGAGCACTACACATATCTCGTCAATGTCGAGGGAACGAACAACGTTCTCGCGGCGGTCCGGGCGAAAGTCCCGGACGCGAAGCTGCTCCTCGCGTGCAGCAGCGCGGAGTACGGCGACATCTCGCCGGAGGACTGCCCGCTCCGCGAGGACCGCCCCCTGCGTCCCCTCACGCCCTACGGGGTGACGAAGGTCGCGACCGAGTGCATGGGCTACCAGTATTTCAAGAATTTCGGGATGAAGGTGTACCTTCCCCGGATGTTCATCCACGTCGGGACGGGCCATCCCCCCGCGACCGCCATCCAGAATTTCGCCCGGCAGATCGCGCTCGCGACGCTGGGGAAAGGCCCCTCGCTCGTCCGCACGGGCCGCCTCGACACGGCGCGCGACTTCATCGACGTCCGCGACGGCGTCGAGGGGATGCTGACACTCCTTGAGAAAGGCGAGCCCGGCCGCCCGGTGAACATCTGCAACGGCGTCGCGCCGACCATCCGCGAGGTTCTCGACGAGTTGGTGGAGCTTTCGGGGGCGGAGGTCAAGTTCGAGACGGACCCGGCGCTCCTGCGTCCCTCCGACGAGCCGCTTCTCCTCGGCGACAACTCGCGCCTCCGGGCGCTCGGATGGACGCGCCGGCATCCGCTCCGGGAAACGCTACGCGGCGTGTTGGACGATTGGCTGCGCCGCTGCGGGGGCGCGGGCCTGTAGGAGTTCGGACGAATGAGCGACGCACCGTTCCGTTCCGTGTCCCGCGCCTCCCGGCGCGCGCGCCGCGCGGTCTGGTTCCTTCTTGCGGCGGCGGCCGCTGGGACGGCCGGGACGCTCGTCGTCCGGAACCACCAGCGGGCGGAGCGGGACATTCCGGTGCTGATGTACCACAACATCGTCCCGTCGGCCTCGAACGACGTCTGGGCGGTGTCCGTCGCCGAGTTCGACGCGCAGATGGCGTATCTGAAGGGGAGGGGGTATTCCACGGTCCTTCCCGAGGACATCTATCGCGCGAGCCGGGGGCGGGGGTGGCTTCCGCGGAAACCCTTCGTCGTCACGTTCGACGACGGGCTCCTCAACGTCCAGGACATCGCGGAGCCGGTGCTGCGGAAGTACGGATTCCGGGGCATCGCGTATTGCCCGATGGCCTGGATCGCCGAGAACGCGGAGACCCGCGGCGCCTACCGGGGCGACCCGCTGCTCACCTGGGAGGACCTCCGCGGCATGCGCTCCCGCGGGACGGTCGATGTCGGCGTGCACTCGCTGCGCCACGACAAGGACATGGCGGGGCAGATCGCGACCGTCGGCGAGGCGCGCGGGCTGTTCAAGCGGCATATCGGGCGGAGCGCCAGGTCGTACTGCTATCCCAACGGAAGCCGGGTTCCGGCGCTGCTCGACGCGGTCCGGTTCAAGAACCGCTATCATACGGCGCTCATCTGCGACGACCGGATCTTCCATTATTCGCCGGACGCGGACCTCTACCAGATTCCGCGTGTCTCCGTCTACGGCGGGGCGCACGGATTTGTCGTCGAGCCGTCCGGGGCCCCCGTCACGAACGGGACCTACGAGGCGAGGCTGACCTTCACGGAAATGCGCTTCCCGGCGCGGGTCGTGCTGCGCGACCGGGTCACGGGGGCGGAGTGGAACTACCAGTTCCCGGACAAGCGCCATGTGCCCGCGGAGAGCGTCGTCCGCTGGGAGGGCGTCCCGGACGGCACGGACCCGGAGCGTCTCGACATCGAGATCTGGGAGCAGAACGGCTTGTGGCCGTATGATTTCCCGAGGGAGGACGGCGCCGGCCCGCCCCATGCGGTTTCCCGAGGAAAGACCGGGGCGCCTTCCCCCCGTTCCGCTTCGAACGTCCCCTAGACTTGCCGACACCCCCATGAACACCGTCACAGTCCTCATCCCCTCTCTCGACCCCGACGAGGCGTTCGTCCGATACGTCGGCGAGTTGATCGCCGCCGGGTTCACCGACATCCTGACGGTGGACGACGGCAGCGCGCCGGAGAACCGGCGCTTCTTCGACGCGGTGGAGAAATTCCCGGAGTGCACGGTCCTCCGCCACGAGGCGAACCGGGGCAAGGGCCGGGCGCTCAAGACCGGCTTCAAATATTTTCTCGAAAAATATCCGAACGGGGAGAAGGCGGGCATCGTGACGGCCGACGCCGACGGCCAGCACAGCGCGAAAGACACCCTCGCGGTCGCGGAGGCCCTCGCGGCGCGCGGAAACCTCGTGCTCGGGACCCGGGACTTCGACGGACCGGACGTCCCGCCGAAAAGCCGGTCGGGGAACCGGATCACGACGCGCGTCTTCGCGATGTTTTTCGGAAAACGGGTCAACGACACGCAGACGGGGCTCCGGGGCATCCCCTACGGGTTCCTGCCGGTCTGCCTCGGACTGCCGGGAGAGCGGTTCGAGTACGAGATCCGGATGCTGATGTCGGCCGTCCAGCGCAAGCTCGTGTTCGAGGAAGTGCCCATCGAGACCATCTACTATGCGGGAAACCGGGCGACCCACTTCTCCGCCTTCCGCGACTCCTTCCGCATCTACAAGGTGATGGTCGCGCCGTTCGCGCGCTTCGCCGTCGTGGGAATCCTCTCGTTCGCGCTCGACATCGCGCTGTTCCATCTGGTCAGCCGCTTCGTCCTCACGCCGGACGTGTTCTCGGCATGGGACGCGCCCGGGGCGATTTTCCCGGCACGCAGGGCGGGCCCCGAGGCGACCTTCGCGACGCACCTCTCCATCTGGTTCTCGACGTGGACCGCGCGGCTCTTCTCCTCGCTCTTCAACTATTGGCTGAACCGCAGGAGCGTCTTCCGGTCCGGCGAGGACGTGACGCGCTCGATGCCCCGGTACTACGCGCTCTGCGTGGCGCAGGCGCTCTGCTCGGCGGGATTTGTCTCTCTCTTCCATTGGGCGACAGGGTGGAGCACGACGCCGCTCAAAGCGGCCGTGGACCTCGTCCTCTTCTTCGCGAGCTATCACGTCCAGCGCCTCTGGGTCTTCTCGCCGGTCGGGAAAGGAGATGCCCGATGAGACGTCCGCCGACGGTCCGTCCGCTTTCCGCCGACCCCTATCTCAAGCAGTACCGCGAGGCGCTGCAAGGGCGGGCCGCGGAGACCCGCCGGGTGGAGGCGCGGCTCACGGGGGGCGCGCGCTCTCTCGCCGATTTCGCGTCGGCGCACGAGTATTACGGGCTTCACGGGACGCCGGCCGGAGGGTGGGTGTTCCGGGAGTTCGCCCCGAACGCGACGGCGCTATGGCTTGTCGGAGACTTCTCCGGATGGCGGCGCGAAGACGCGTACCGGGCGCGGCGCGTCTCGGACGAGGGGGTCTGGGAGTGGCGCGGCGCCGCCTCCGCGCTGCGGCATGAGCAGTACTACCATCTCGAGATGGAGTGGCCCGGGGGCGGAGGCACGCGGCTCCCCGCGTACGTCCGCCGCGTCGTTCAGGACCGGGAGTCCCGCGTGTTCGCCGCGCAGGTCTGGGAGCCGAAGCCGTATGCCTGGAGGAATCCGTTCCGGGTTCCCGACGGATATGTCCCCCTCGTCTACGAGGCGCATGTCGGAATGGCTCAGGAGCGGGAGGGCGTGGGAACCTATGCCGAGTTCCGCGACAACATCCTTCCCCGCGTGAAAAAGGGCGGCTACAACACGGTGCAGCTGATGGCCGTCATGGAGCACCCGTATTACGGGTCGTTCGGATACCAGGTCTCGAACTTTTTCGCGGCGTCGTCCCGGTTCGGAACGCCCGAGGAACTGAAATCCCTGGTGGACGCCGCGCACGGGATGGGGCTGGCCGTCATTCTGGACCTCGTCCATTCCCACGCGGTCAAGAACCCGCTCGAGGGGCTCGCGGAGTTCGACGGAACGCCGTACCTCTATTTCCACGACGGAACGCGCGGGTGGCACAGCGCCTGGGACTCGCGATGCTTCGACTACGGGAAGACGTGCACGCTGCATTTCCTCCTGTCGAACTGCCGGTTCTGGCTCGACGAGTACCATTTCGACGGATTCCGTTTCGACGGCGTGACGAGCATGCTCTACCTTCACCACGGGCTCGGCGTGGACTTCTTGGGATATGGCCAGTACTTCGACGGATGCGTCGACGTGGACGCCATCACCTACCTCGCGCTGGCGAACCGGGTCATTCACGCGGTCCGGCCCGACGCCGTCACCGTCGCGGAGGACGTCTCGGGGATGGCGGGCGTCGCGGCCCCGGCGGAGGAGGGCGGTCTCGGGTTCGATTTCCGGCTCGCGATGGGCGTTCCGGAGTGCTGGTCGCGGATGCTCCGGATGCGGGACGAGGACTGGGACGTCGGCTACCTCTGGTACGAACTGACGAACCACCGCGCCGACGAGCGCTCCATCAGCTACGCCGAGTGCCACGACCAGGCGATGGTGGGCGGAAAGACGCTCTTCTTCGAGATGGCCGACGCGGCCGTCTACGATGCGATGGACAGGGCGTCGCGCTCGCTCGTGATCGAGCGCGCGGTCGCGCTCCACAAGATGATCCGCCTCGCGACGCTTCTCTCGGGCGCCGACGGATACCTCAATTTCATGGGCAACGAGTTCGGACACCCCGAGTGGATCGACTTCCCGCGGGAGGGCAACGGAAATTCGTATCATTTCGCGCGCAGGCAGTGGTCGCTCCGGGACGATCCGACGCTCCGCTTCCAGTTCCTCGGGGACTTCGACGAGGAGATGATGCGCGTCGTGGCGGAGTCGGACGCGATGCGCGGCACGGTCCCGAAACTTCTTCGGGCCGACAACGCGGGAAAGACCCTCGTTTTCATGCGGGGCCCGCTCCTCGTCGCGCTCAACTTCCATCCGACGGAGTCCCACGCGGACTATGGGGTGGCCGCCCCTCCGGGAACCTACCGTCTCGTCCTCTCGACCGACAATCCGGATTTCGGGGGACAGGGACGGATCGCGGCGCGTCAGCGCTTCTGGGCGCTCGATGTGGTACGCGCCGAAGAGAAAGAGATCGTCCCGACCCTGAAACTCTATCTGCCCGCGAGGACGGCGGTCGTCCTGCGGCACGAGATCCCTGTGCGATAAATCCGTTTTCGGAGAACATTTCAAAGTATGAACGCGAAAAAAAAGAACGCGGCGCTTCTCTCGCTGCTTCCCGTCCTGCTGCGCTACCTTCCCCGGCTGATCCAAGGCGGAAAGAAAGGCGGAAAAAGCGGCGGAATCATTCTGATTCTTCTGGTCGTCGTCGCCGTTTTCTGGCTGAAGAACGGCGGGCTCGAGCAGTTGAAGGAGATGACCGCCCAGCGGACGGCGGACGAGGAGCGGACGGAGGAACGGACAACAGAGCGGACCAGCGGAGACCGCACGGAGCGCCGGACGGACGGCGGCGGGGACGGCGACATCTATCTTCCGCCCGGATCTTTTTCCGAGCCGGACCCGGATTCCCGGGAGACGTCGGAGCGGACCGTCCCGTCTTCAAAAACGGGTTCCAAGAATTCGCCCGAACCGGCGAAGACGAAGCCCTCGTCCCAAGGGACAACGGTCCAGAAGCCGCTGCCCCAGCCGTCTCGGGGGGACGTCCGGATTTCGCGGAAGTCGTCGTTCCGCGACGGCGGTTGGGTCACGGGGGCGGGGGAGTTCCTGAAGGCGCTTCCGGACGACACGGACCCGCAAGGCGGGCGGCACCAGAGCTTTCTGCTGAGGATGGCGGAGGGCGACACCCTGCGTGTCGCGCACAACATCGACGTCGCCCCGCGGATTCAGGGCCTGGAGTCCGGCGTCGTGGTCCAGTTCCGGGGAGAGTTCATCGCCAACGACCGCGGCGGTGTCGTGCACTGGACGCACCGCGACGATTCCGGGCGCAGACCCGGCGGCTGGATTGTCGTCGGCGGGAAAAAGTACGAGTGACGTCCGGCCCGGCGGGTGTACCGTCCCGGATTTCGGAGGCACGCGAGACACGATGAGCGACAGACAGGATTTCGAACGCGTCGAGAAATTGTATCGCGCGGAGATTGCCGCGCTTCCGCCCTCGGACGACACCGGCCGGTTCGCGATCCGGAAACTTGTCCTGGGCGGGCGGGACGTTCTGGTCGAGCGGGGTCCGATAACCGTCGCGGTCTCTGGCGACAGCGTCAGCCAGGGCTGCTTCGGCTTCCCGCCGCCGGGAGGGAGCGTAGGCGAGATCGACTGCACGGCCGTCTATCACGACCGCCTGCGCCGGATGATCCAGTCGGTCTGGCCGTCCGTCCCCGTGAACGTCGTCAACGCGGCGGTCGGCGGCATGACCGCCGCCTTCGGCGCGGATACATTCGACGCTCGCGTCGCAATCCATCGGCCGGATCTCGTCATCGTCTGTTTCGGCCTCAACGATGTGAACCGCCCCGTCGAGGCGTACTCGTCGGCGCTCTCGGCGATTTTCCGGAAATGCCGCATGATTGGCTCCGACTGCGTCTTCATGACGCCGAACATGCTCAATACGGTCCGCGATGATGCGCATCCAGAAAAGTACTACAAATATTTCGACTACGCGCGGACGACCGCGGAGCTTCAGAACGGCGGGGCGATGGACGCGCTGGTGGACGCCGGCCGGGCGGCGGCCCGCGCGGCGGGCGTGCCCGTCGCTGACGCGTACGCGGTCTGGAAGAGCCTCGCCGCAGCGGGGATCGATACCTCCGCGCTTCTCGCGAACTTCATCAATCATCCGTCCCGGGAGATGCATTCCCTGTTTGCGGAGCTTCTCTTCGCGCGGATTTTCGGCATGCCTTTTCCCGTATGCTGAGGCGCGTGTTCCGCGCTTCGCATGCGACCGAAAAGAGACCGATGCGTCGGGCGGGGAAGCGGGAAATGGCTCGGGGTGCTCGTCGGGCGGGGGAGTTCCGATTTCGGACTTTCCGGGGATGTCTCTGACCTCAATCACGGGGTTGTCGTTATCCGCTTGGAGGCCGTGCCAGCCGTCGTCGCGGTCGGCGGGTTTGCAGGCCTCGGGGGAGGGCGAAGAAGGCGTGGCCCGCCTTGCCGTCCGCAGACATGATGATCATGGAGCGGGAGGGGCGGCGAACTGCGAGGGCGACGCATAGCGGCAGATGCCGACATGGAGTCCGGGACCGACCTTCGTTGGGTCGTGGCCCTGCTTGTGGGGAGGATGAAAGCCACGCGGCGTTCCGGCGAGGCGGCGGTGATGGTGAGGCGCGTTTGTCGACTCGAATGGGCTTCCTATAAGTTGTTTACACTAGCATCCCATAGAATGGGTGGTTGAAAATCGTTTGCCTCTTCTTTTGAAGTGCGATAGGGTGTTTGTGCATGCAAAACCAAGCACAAAAAGAAAGGCAAACGATGAAGAGTAATCTATCATGTTTTCATCAGGTCG
>JAZUKQ010000199.1:0-13041 GCA_045643325.1 Kiritimatiellia bacterium
ACGAAACAAAGGAGGGCTCCAAGAGCGGTTGCGGAGGAATCGGGCAGATGGTTCACGGCTTCCCGGACAGAATGCGAAAAACGTCAACGTCGCAATCACTCTATCAGAACCGTTCCGGAAACGGCAAGCGGTTTTTACCGCGCGAACGCCGCGGCAGTGTCTTTGCGTGGGTGTTTCCTGTTTGTGCGCGCTGTCGGACGTCCCGTCCTGTCGCCCTTTTTCGCATTTTATCCATGTCTCGCGCGGTGTTTCGTGAAAAACGGCAGGCGCTTTCCGCTCCGGAAACTGGACGTTTTTCCCCGGTTTTGCTAGACTGAACGGTCGTGTACACATTGAAAGGGCTTTTCGTACAGACCGCTTTCCGGAAAATGTCCGTCTTCTGACGAACCGCTTTCCCGGAGATGCCGCTTCTCCGGAAAGAACGGTCCGAAAAGAACGCCACAAAACGCAATGAAAGGATTCATCCAATGAAAAAATCGCTCTTCGCCGCCGTCGCGGCCGCCCTCGCGGGTTCCCTTCTTTCCGGCTGCGCCGCCAAGACCACCGTCGTCGCCGTTCCGAACGACACGACCAACGAGGCCCGCGCCCTCCAGATTCTCGACAAAAACGGACTCATCGTCCTCCGCCAGGACGCCGGCATCCAGGCGACGGTCCGCGACATCACGGACACCAAGGGAATCGAGGTCCGCGAGGTGGAGGCCGCCCAGCTTCCCAACATCCTCCCCGACGTCGACTACGCCGTCATCAACTCCAACTTCGCCATCGCCGCCGGCCTCAACCCCGCGAGCGACGCCCTCGTGCTCGAAGGCTCCTACTCCGCCTACGCGAACATCCTCGCCGTCAAGGAAGGCCGGGAGAACGAGCCGAAAATCAAGGCGCTCGTCGCCGCCCTCTCCAGCAAAAAAGTCGCCGATTTCATCACGGAGAAATACAGCGGCTCGGTCGTCTCCACCGTCGACAATCCCGGCGACGGATTCGACGCCTCCCTCGACTACGCGGCCCTTTCCGGCGCCGAGATCTCCGTCGCCGCCTCGCCCAACCCCCACGCCGAGATTCTCGCTCTCGCCAAGGACATTCTCGCCGAGAAAGGCATCGCGCTCAAAGTGACCGAGTTCTCGGACTATGTCCAACCCAATCTCGTCGTGGAGAGCGGCGAGATCGACGCCAACTACTTCCAGCACCTCCCCTACCTCGAGGATTTCAACAAAGAGAACAAGACCCACCTTGTCTCCGCCGCCGCGATCCACGTCGAGCCCATGGGCCTCTACGGCGGACGCCAGAAGGAGCTGAACGCGGTCAAATAGCGGTGCTTCCGCGTCCCGCGGATTTTTCCATGATCGAACTTCGAGACATTTCCAAAACGTTTCTCGTCTCCGGACAGGAGGTCCACGCCCTGAAGCACGTGGACATCACCATCCGGGACGGAGAGGTGTTCGGAATGATCGGCATGAGCGGAGCGGGCAAGAGCACGCTGGTGCGCTGCATCAACATGCTCGAGCGGCCGACCTCCGGCACCGTCCTCGTCGACGGGCAGGACATGTCGCTCCTCTCCCCGGCGGAGCTCCGTCTGGCGCGCCGCAAGATCACGATGATCTTCCAGGGGTTCAATCTGCTCATGCAGCGGACGTGCCTCTCGAACATCTGTTTTCCGCTGGAGCTCGCCGGCGTCCCGCGGGCGAAAGCCGAGGCCCGCGCCCGCGAGCTTCTCGACGTCGTCGGTCTGCCCGACAAGGCGGCGGCCTACCCCGCGCAGCTCTCCGGCGGCCAGAAGCAGCGCGTCGCCATCGCCAGGGCGCTCGCCACGGAGCCGAAAATCCTTCTCTGCGACGAGGCGACGAGCGCGCTCGACCCGAAAACGACCCACGCCATCCTTGAACTCATCCGCGACATCAACCGGCGGCTTGGAATCACGGTCGTCGTCATCACCCACCAGATGAGCGTCGTCGAGGAAATCTGCGACCGCGTCGCCATCCTCAACCGCGGCGAGGTCGTCGAACAGGGCGATGTCGCCTCGGTCTTCGCGCACCCGGAGTCGGCCGCCGCCAAACGGCTCGTCTTCCCCGACGGCGCGGAAGAACTCGCCGCCTCCGCCCCCGGCGAGCGGATTGTCCGCGTCGTCTTCAACGGCTCGGCCTCCGCCGACACGCCCGTCATCACGCAGATGGCCATCGACGAAGGCATCGCGGCGAACATTCGCTACGCGTCGACCCGCTGCCTGAACGGCAAAGTGTACGGCAACATGCTCCTCGGATTCCCGGACGACAAGGCGGTCGTGGACCGCGTCAAACGCTATCTGGGACGCGACGGGGACATCTCCGTGGAGGATATCTGACCATGGATTTCACGCTCGCCGCCGCGACGGACGGCATCTTCGCGCCCGACAAGGTCCAGGAGGCCCTGAACGTGCTCCGGACGGAAGTCCCGTTCGGCATCTGGGAAACATTCTATGTCACCGTTCTGTCCACGCTTCTCGCCGTCGTGCTCGGGCTTCCGCTCGGCGTCCTGCTTGTCACGGGCGACAAGAACGGAGTCCTTCCGCTTCCGGGCTGGCTGATGAAGACCCTGAATGTCGTCATCAACATCCTCCGGTCCGTGCCGTTTCTCATTCTGATGATCATGGTGGTGCCGCTCACCCGGGCGATCTTAGGAACGTCCATCGGGACCGTGGCCTCCATCGTCCCCCTCACCATCGCCGCGTTCCCGTTCGTGGCGCGGCTCGTCGAGGCGAGCCTCCGCGAGCTCGACCCGAACATCATCGAGGCCGCGCAGAGCATGGGAGCCTCGCCGTTCCAGATCATCCGGAAAGTGATGATTCCGGAGAGCGTTCCCTCGCTCGTCTCGAACTTCACGATCGCCATCACGACCATCCTCTCCTATACCGCGATGAGCGGCATCATCGGTGGCGGCGGTCTCGGAAAAATCGCCATCAGCTACGGATACTACCGCTACAAGTATCTCGTGATGCTCTTCGCGGTCATTGTCCTGGTTGTCATGGTCGAGCTTTTCCAGTATGTCGGCGACAAGCTCGCGGCGGCTTCGGACAAGAGGAAAATTTCTTGAAAACGCCCTCTTGACGGGGCACGTCCGTTTTTCGTATACTACCCGCCCATGGGACAGCAACTCAGGATTCGTGCCAAGCGCCAGCGTCGCATCCGCCGTCAGAAGCGGATGGCCGACAAGGCCAAGGCAGCCAAGCGCGCCTAATCCACGCGCATCAACAGTTTCGATTCACGGCGTGATAGCCAAGCGGTTAGGCAGAGGACTGCAAATCCTTCTAGACCGGTTCAACTCCGATTCACGCCTCCATCTAAATCCCCTGTGTTTTCTAGGAAACGCGGGGGATTCTTTTTGTTTGAAGAAAACAGAACTCCGGATCATTCCGCCCTGCCCCGCCGCGAAACCCGACGGAACGGGCGGAACACGGATGGGGCAAGGCGGATTTTAGCCGCCCCCCCCTTCTGCCGCGAGGCCGTCGATCCCGCCCCTGCCCCGGATTCCGGCAACACCTCCCCCCAATGTCTGAATCGCTGCTTTGCGCGGGGGCCCGGGTATCGGACCGACGCTCCACGTGCCGTCGGTGTTCGTCGTTCGGACGTCCCGGAGGCAGTTCTCAAGCGATTCGGCCGCGCGGTCCTTCCATGAGAACAGCCGGAAAACGCCAGGAAACTTTTTGTCAGCGGGGCGAGAGATAGGAACGGACGGCGTCGTCGAGAAGGAAGAAGGCGACGCCGCGGAGTTTGGAGTCCGCCGCGATGTCGATTTCCTTCTGAAGCTCGTCGGGAGCGACCTGGGACTCGTCCGCGCCGGTTCCGATCCCGGCGACGATCCGATTCGCGGGGGCGGAGGCGAGGCATTGACCGAGGGAGGAGCGGAAGGCGTCGGGGCTGTCCTCGTAGATCATCGGGACAACGTAGTCGACGAGCCCGTCCTGAATCCACGCGGGCCAGTCCTGGTTTCGCAGGGCCGCCGCGGCGGGAGTGGGATAGACGGCGACGGAGACGGTGACGTCGCCCGGAGCGACGCGGACGGTGTCCGCGATCTCCCGGAGAATTCCGGTAATCGCGGCGGCGGTCTCGGCGCTCGCGGGAGAGGTGTCCGGAGAGCGGAGATAGTCGAGATGGATGCCCGCCGGCTTATGGGCGAGCGCGGCGAGGACACGGCGCCGGACGGCGGCCCGCGTCTCGGGGGAAGCCGGGTCGAGCCACTTGGCGTCCGGCCGGTCGACGGCGTTGAGGACGGGAAGCCAGATGTGATGCCCGGCGGGCGCTTCCGCCGGCGTGTCGCGCAACCAGGAGTAGACGGTGTTGACCGGCGCGGGCAGGGTTTCCTTGCCGAGGGGAGACTGTGTCCAGACGGCGACGGTGGAGAGCCCTTCCGGAATCTTCACGGTTTTCCCGGGGGCGTTGTGCGGACGCCGGACGCCGGCGAGCTCCGCGAAAAGATCCTGCGCGGCGGGAAAGGCGAGCGGCGGAACGTGCGTAAAGAGCGCGCCCTTCGGGGTTTGGACGACGGCGGGAAGCCGGGTGGGCTTTCCGGACGCGTCGATCCAAGTCGCGAGGACGCGGGCGGACTCCGGAAGGGAGCCCGAGGGGACGAAGAGGTTCTGCGTGAAATGCGGGACGCGCTGATTTTCCCAAAGCATGCTCCGCCATCCGGAGGAGGAGGTTTTCCAGCGGGCGGGAGGAAGGTCGAGAAGCTCGGCGAGGTCGGGCGACGCGGCGTAGAAGAGAACCAGTCGGCACCGGTTCCTCGTGGCGCGCCGGAGGGCCGAGAGAAGGGCCGGAGTCGGGGACGGACACCACGGGACGATCACCAGTTTCGGAACGGGGAAATCGGTGGTGAATCCGGTGTCGGGGACGGTGTCGAACGGGATTCCCGCGCGTGTGAGGATCCGCTCGACGCGGGAGGCCTGCTGAAGACCGAACGAAACGTCCGCCGGGGCGGTGGCGGGAGTCGGCCGGAGGACGCAGATATCGGCCGACGAGACGAACGAGGCCGATTCGAGAAAGAGGGAGGTATCGGACGGAATTCCGCCGGCGCGCCACAGGGAGATCCGCAGCAGGTCCGCTCGGCCGACGGGCTCCGGGGAGCCCTCCGGAGCGAAGGAGGCGAACGGTATCCGGAGCGTGTCCCGGAGATCGGACGGGGAAACCTGCACGGACCACCAGCTGTCGGAGCCGGAGCGCAGATGGAAAGTGACGGCCCGGAGCGCCCCGGGATTCGAGACGGAGAGGCCGGTAAGCCGGAGGGCCCGGTACGGGGCTTTGCCGACAGGCGGGTCGAGAGGAAGGTCGGCGAAGACGCGGTCCTCCTCGGTCTGCGAGAAGCGGGCGACGAGAACCGGGGACATATTCCCGGGAAGGGCCTCGGAAGCCCCGGGGGCCGGGGCGGCGGCGAGGGACACGGCGGCGGCGAGGAGCAGCGCGACGAGACGGGGAAGCCTCCCGACGCGGGGGCCGGGGCGCAAGGAAGAGGCGGCGGGATACGGACTATTCCCAGACATAGAGGTTTTTGTCGGTTTCGGCGGAAGGACACCCCGCCGCGGGCTCCGTGTCCGCCGCGGAACCGGCATCGGGCGGAGGCGTGGAAAAGGGGTCGCCGATGTGGACGGGGGCGTCGGGCGTTCCGCCGTTGGCGTCGGCGGACTTGGCGTTCTCGAGGTAATGACGCTGGCGGCGGGAGCCGATGCCCTTGACGATGGCCGCCAAGAGGAAAAACGCGCCGAGACAGGCGGCGATGACGACGACGCTGTTTTCGGCGAAAAGGGAGAAGAAACGTTCCATGGCGGGAAATCAGGACGGAGAGCCGGAACTATTTCCGGACGTTGAAAGGGGCTTAAGAAGCGACGGAGCCGCGGACACGGGGGCGGAGGAGGTCGAGCGCGTCGGCGGCGAGGGCGTTGTCCGTCTCCCGGACCAGGGCGATGCCGGGCCGGACCGGACCGGCGCTGATGCTGGTGATCCGGGCGCGGGCGATTCCGAGTTCGGGGGAGAACGGAGCGACGCTCCACCAGCCGTAGGCGATGTCGGAGGGGACGGGCAGCGGGGTGGAGAAGGCGTGCTTCCCGTTGACGATTCCGATGGCGCCGTCGCCGCGGACCTCGAGCCGGAGAACGATGTCGCCGACGGGGCGGACCCAGGGGCGGGAGTCCGTGGTGCGCGCCTCGCCGTGGCTCCACGTCTGGATCCGGAGGAAGCCGTCGCCGTCGAAACCGAAGCGGACCATGTTCCGGGAGGAGCGGCGCGCGTAGAGCCAGAAAGAGCCGACGGACTCGCCGAGCGTGACCTCGATGTAGCCGTCGCGCATGAGCTCGGAGTTGCGGAGCCGGAGGTAGGCCTCGCTCATGTTCGAGGCGGCCTTCAGATCGTAGGCGCCGACGATGTTGGAGATCGGGGTGCCGAGGGTGATCCAGTGGTCGGAGAGGCGGGAAGAGTCGAACTCCTCGACGATGGGGTCCTCGAAGGGAAGGAAGCTGGAGTAGAGCTCGTGGACGGACTTCCGCAGGGAGTTCGTGGAGGTGTGGCGGATGAAATCGAAGAAGACGGTGGATTCCGGTATCGTGAGCAGCTCGGCGGACTCGAGATCGTGTCCGAAGCCGAGCAGCTGGGCGTCGCCGCCGTCCTTGACGAGGTCGAGCAGCTGGTGCATGTTGCTGTAGCGGTCGGACGGAGCGTCCAAGAGGGACTGAAGGGTCAGGCGGTGGGAAATGTCGGCGGGAGTCTCCTTGACGAGCCGGGTCATGATCTCGCGGCCTTCGGCGCGGCGGTTGTGGCGGTCGAGCCAGAGGGCCTGGGAGATGGCGATACGGTTGTCGTCGGGGAAGGCCCGGGCGTACATGTCGAGGAGATTGCCGCTCTCGGTGTCGCGGTTGGAGGTCTCGAGCAGGCGGACGCATTCGAGGGCGAGGTCGATCTGGCCGGGGTCGATGGAGAGGGAGCGCTGATAGGCGTCGGCCGCGAGCTTGGTGTTGCGGAGCCGGTTCTGCGCGTTGCCGAGGAACGCCCACGCCTCGGCGCTGTCGGGAGCGACCTCGGTCCAGCGGCCCCAAAGTCTGGCGGCCTCCCCGTACTCTCCGTCCCGGAAGGCTTTCAGCCCGCGGGTCTTAAGGCGGGAGATGCCGGCCGGGGAGTCCTCGGGGGCGTCCTCCATCTCGTCGGGAGGCGGATTCTCCGCGTCGATCTGGACGACGGGCGCCGGAACGAGGTCGGTCGCGGGCGGGGCGACGCGCAGGACCGTGGCCATGCGGGAGCGGTCGAGATTGGGGGGCGGCGTGCCCGTCTCGCTGGCGAGCCGGACGCTGGAAAGGTCGGCGACAAGCTGGGAGGCGGGGAGCAGCTCCTGGACGGAACGGGGGGCGCGGACGATGAGACCGAGCCCTTCTTTCTCAAGGAGCGGGGCGAGCAGGGTGAGGCAGGTCCGGAGGTCGCCGAGACGCGTGGGGGCGAGGTCGTCGGCGTCGAGAAAGACGCCGTTGGCGTTCAGGCCGGCCAGTTGGGAGACGATGCGGGCGGGGGGAATGGCGGCGAAGGAGGCGTTGCCGTGCAGAAGGACGGCGGGGTAGAACGCGCAACGGTTGGCGCGGGCGACGACATCGAAGGCGCTGCCCTCGGGAAGCTGGAAGGCGACGGGGGTGCCCTCGGAGACGTCGAGCCACGGGGGAGAGACGAAGGAGTAGCGGAAGGCGTCGTTGGCGATGCTCCGGGAGATGTGGCTGAGGTCGCGGGAGAGGTTCGCGGACCAGGTGGCGATTCCGTCGAGACGGCTCCTCATGTGGGTCTCGAGGAGGTTGACGGTGGCGAGTCCGGGGACGGCGTCCCAGACGCCGACGCCGACGAGACCGCCGGACGCCTTCTCTCCGCCGAGATGCACGGGCCCGTTGAAAAGGGCGGCGCCGTCGAGACGGGCGAAGAGGACGCCGTCGCGGACCGTGAGGAGAAGGCGGTGGGTCGAGCGGAAGTCCGAGACGAAGTCCACCGAGTAGTCCGCGAGGCGCTCCACGTCGGTGTTCGGCGCGGTGCGGGTGAGGGAGGCGTGTCCGGTATCGGAAAGGGCGAAGCGAAGGAAGTCGTCGTCCGCCGTGAAACGCAGGTAAACGTGAAGCTCGCCGCGGACAAGCTCGAAGCGCAGGTCGAGCGTGCCCTCGTTGAAGAGGTTGGAGCCGGTGATTCAAGCGCGGGCACCGCCGGTGGCGTCGTCCTCGGTGCGGCGCGGGTCGTCGGCGGGACGGGCGAGAAGGGTGACGGACTCCTCGTCTCCGAGAAGAATGCCCCAGTCGGCGTTCCAACGCTCGGGTCCGATGAGGTCGCCCTCGCCGGCATGGTAGGAGACGACAGGCCAGGCGAGGTCGATCTCTTGGACGAGACGGTGCGCGGTCCAGTCGGTGGGGACGGAGAGACGGTTGAGGCGGCGCGGGTCGGTGCGGCGTGTGTTGAGGGAGCGGTTGTTGAGGCCGAAACCGATCGCGTAGTTCTTATGGACGGCGTCCAGGTTCGCCTCACGGAGGGCCCAGTTGCCGTCGCCGAACTGGCCGTAGTTCCCGCTGGGGAAGAAGAAGGCCCCCGGGACAGCGCCGATGTGATTGGTGAATTCCTCGAGGGCGCGGGCGTGGTCCTGCCCGATGCGGTCACGGAACTCCGCGAGCGTCTCGTGGCGGTTCTCGGCGGACAGCCACTGGCGGGTGGAGTAGAAAAGCTGGGCGTTGCCGTGGGCGTCGGAGGGGATGAGCGTGGTGCCGGTGTCGGACTCGCAGGCGAGGTCCCAGAGTGCGTCGAGGGCCATGTCCTTCAGGTAGGGGCGCAGAAGCACGTCCTCGTTCCAGTCCCGGACCGGGCCGGTGACGACGCCCATGGTGGCGCGCCAGTGCATGCCGCGCAGGACGTTGGAGGCGTCGAAGTAGGTGCTCTTGTGGTTGTTCTCGAACGTCAGCAGGACCGCCTTGGAGGGAAGAGGACGGTTTTCGAGATAGAAGTCGCGGACATCCTTCAGGCCGATGGGATGGTACCCGGCGGCGGTGAGGGCGGAGAGGTGTTCGCGGAGCCGCTCGACACGAATGAAGCGTCCGGAAGGCTCCTTCTCTTTGGAGACGCCCTCGAAGGAGATGGCGACGAAACAGTCGGAGCCGCGCTGGACGGAGGCCTCCGGGTTTTCGATGGCGCGGTTGCGCATGTTCCACCAGGCGCGCCGGACGGGCCTCCAGAAGGCGATGCCGAAGCAGATCAGGGCGAGAAGGACGAGCCATGCGCGGGAATAGCCGGTCTTTCCACGGGGCGTCGGCTGTGTGGATTCTTCAGGTTTCTTGTTGTCCATGTTCAAAAATGTCTCGCGTGCGTGACGGACTACGGAGCGGATCCGGGGGCTTTCGTTTGAAGAGCGGGCGCGGCGGTCTTGTTGCCGCGGGTGCCCCAGCCTTTTCCGTTAAGGGTGGCCAAGGCCCAGAAAATCTGCCAACTGAAAAAGGCGATGTACGAGGCGGTGAACGCGAAGCCCGCGGTCCACCACGCGCGGCCGGTAGTGTCGAGGAAGTGCAGCGACCAGACCGCCGTGATGGCGACGACGCCGATGAGGAAGGTCCGCGGGACGGCGACGGCCTGGGTCATCGCGTAGATGCCGCGGTCGATGGTGGCGGAGGTCAGGTTCTGCGGAATATTGACCGCGATCTGATGGATGAAGAAAATCGAGAAGAGCACGAAGAAAATGTAGCCGATACGTTTTTCCCGACGGTCCGAGCGGGTGAGAAAAAGGGAGGTGACGGCCAACCCGACGACAAGGAGGCTGAGGAATGTCGCGGAAGTGAAGAGGGCGGGGAGAAATCCGCGTGTCGAGAACTCCGCGAGGAACGTGTTGTCCGCCAAGGACGCGACGACCCGGAACAGAAGGAAGACGGCGCCGGCACCGGACAGGACGGCGGGAAGCCAGCGGTCGCGGCGGAGGTACCTGACCGCGCGAAGCCGGAAGACAAAGGGTATGGCCGCCGCGAGGACAAGCCCAAAAGCGTGACGGGAGAGGCGAGCGCGCTGATGACAGAGTAGTCGATCTTGTCCGCGACCGTGTCCATGAAGCCCGGGGCCTCGCTGATATGCGGAAGGTCGAGGTAGTCGAAGTTCTCGGAAAAGGCCCTCCGGTAGGCGGAAACCGGGAGAATGACGAGCGCCTGGAGCATGACAATGGGCTCGACGAGGGGCATCCACATCATCGCGTACCAAGAAAGGGCGGGGACGGGATGCTTGCGCCAGATGAACTTTCCGGTCTTCCAGATCTCGCGGAGGTAGGAGCGCTGCCAACGCGCCTGTTGGCGGATATATTGTCCCCACTTCTCCGGACAGATGGTGGTGGCAAGTGCCTCGTCGTCGTAGATGATTTTGTGGTTCCGGAGAATCAGGTTGGTGAGCGAGCGGTCGTCCGCGAAGTTGCCGTGCTCGCCCCAGACGGTGGAGTTGATCCACTGGTTGGCCACCTCCGCGACGCAGGAGCGACGATAGGCGGAGAAGCAGCCCGGAAGACAGCTCACGGTGCCGAAGATGCTCTCGGCGGCCTTCATGATTTTATATGAGAAGTAGTAACGGACGTCCTGAAGACGGGTCAGGGTATTGACGTCGGCGCGCTCGATGTCGCAGTGGCCCGAGATGCCGCCGACCTCCGGATCCTTGAATCCCTGCAGCAGCTTGTGGAGGGAGTTGGGGAAGACGAATGTGTCCGAGTCGACGCACACCATGAACTCGCCGCGCGCGAGGGCGATGCCGACGCCCCATCCGTGGCAGAGACCGCGGTTGCGCTCGAAATTGACGGCGTCGAGGCGCGGATGGCGGCTCTGCGCCTCCAGAATGTGCTCCCAGGAGTCGTCGCGGGAACCGTCGTTGACGCAGACGACCTCCAACTGCTCCTCCGGATAGCCCGAAGAGAAGATGCGCTCCAGCGTTTTGCGGATCGCCTCGCCCTCGTTGAAGCACGGGACGAGGACGGTCACGGACGGGTTGTAGTTTGGGTCGTCCGCCGGCGCGTGGTAGAAAAACGCGAAGAGGAATCGCGTGATGACGAAGAAGCCGGCGATGATGGAATAGACGGCGATCAGGATTCCCTTGTACCAGAAGTTCGAGAACGAGCGGATCTGCTCGAAAATGGCCCAGCCAAGAATGAGGAAGGCGATGGTGAACAGAACGGCCGACACCAACATGGAGTGGCGGTTGTAGAGCTTTTTGAGGCGCTGGCCGATCTCCTCTTGCGAGGGAGGAGGAAATTCGTCCGCGACGGGACGGGTCTCCTCGGATTGGTCGAGGGGCTTGCCGCAATAGGGGCAGACGGCGGGCGCGGGGGTGTCCACCGTATGGATGGAGATTTCGCAGTGGGGGCAGCGGCCTACGCGCGCGTGAACAAAACGTTTATAAAGAGCGAGCGAAACGCGATCCCAAACAGCGGCCTACGCGCGCGTGAACAAAACCGTCCACAGGGGAAGTCACGGAATCAGGCGAACGAGTCGGTTGCGCCTTCGTAATCTTCCCTTTGTCGAAATCAGGAATATAGGGGGTAAATAAGGACATTTTTTTCTATAAACAATTCATTATAACAAAGAGCGTTCTGACTGCCCCCCCCCATTTTTGAATATTCGTTTGTTTTATCCGTATGATTTTTTGTGCTTGCCATAGAATAATGGACGAGCGTCTAAAAAAAACGTCACGGGTGATTTCAGAAAAAGGAGAAGCGGGTGCTATGGGATCTGTGTCTGAACTCCGCGCAGCGGACAATCTTAAAAAAGAAACCCGCGTTTCGCGAGAAAGGCGGGCAGGGGATGGTCGGAGTGTGGGGATTTGAACCCCAGACCACTTGACCCCCAGTCAAGTGCGCTACCAGGCTGCGCTACACTCCGACAAAAGGAAAAGTGGTGGCGAGGAAGGGAATCGAACCCCTGACACGGAAATTTTCAGTCTCCTGCTCTACCGACTGAGCTACCTCGCCATGTTCTGCCGAAAATCGGCTTGACGGGGAAAGAGGATATCATTCCCCGGGAGCGGTGTCAATACGGTATTTTCGCTTTCTCGGATTTTGATGAAAACGGGCCGGATTGCCATACGGAGGGAACCGGCTTACCCGAGAAAATTCCGATCCGTTTCGTTTCTGCCAGACGCGAGGTCCAATGCAGCTTGGGAGGCTCTTCTGGCGCACTGACACCAGGATGTCCGCGCGTCGACGGCAGGATTCACGCGCTTCGACGACATCGTCCGCGCGATTGTCTGATTCCAGTTGATGCAAAGACTGGTTTGTGGCCATGCTCGGTTTGGAAAATGGCATCGTTTGGAAATGGCATCGTTTGGAAATGGCATCGTTTGGAAATAGCATCGTTTGGAAATAGCATCGTTTGGAAAAACGATTTCGCCCTCGAAAATTCACTTTTTAAGATTCGAGAGCCGTTCCTCAATATCTCCTCAATATCTATGGAATGACTGTCGTCAAATCTACGGGATGACGATGCGAGGAAAGCTATTTTTCCTAAATTATCATCACTTTTTCCGAAATTTATTTTTCAAAACTATTAAACTTGTCTCCTTTTTACAATTTTTACAATTTTGAAACTTAGGTTCTTGTCGTTGCAAAGTATGAAAATAATAAAAATTTATTTTCTTTTTTTTATAAATTTCGGTTTGACATGTAATGTATAATGAAGTATCATTCCGTCGAACAAACACAACGGATGAAAAAAGTCGCCCCCGGAAATCCGGTGCGGCGTGAAACGGTATCATGACGAAACAGCGTAGCGAGGGATGAGAGAACAACGCAGGACGGTCAAATGACGGGACGGGACGAGACGAGACGAGGGAAATGAAAGAACAGGCAAACATGGGAAAAATGAAGATGGAGATATAGAAATATGAGAAATATGAATGTGAAAGGGAAAGGAAAAGGGAATGTACGCAAAGGGGACGGGGTGGACTCCCCGCTCTTCCTGTTCAACGGGCCGGTCTGGGACGCGATCAAAGAGGCGTCGGAGGACGCACTGCTCGAGCCGAACCGCGCCCGGCAGGCGGACGCCTACGTCTCGCTGCTGTTCCT
>JAZUKQ010000200.1:0-3523 GCA_045643325.1 Kiritimatiellia bacterium
GCCTGGGGCCACTACCTCTCCGCCCTCTCCGGCTACTACCGCCTCCTCGCCTACACGAACTTCACCTGGGACACCGTCCCTGGCGCCACCACCGTCGAAGGCACCACCGCCTCCGTCGACTACTTCGACGAGCAGAAGTTCGCCGCCGCCGCCCTCGCCAAGGCCCGCACTGGCGAACGCATCGTCAAGCTCACCGCCCGCCACGACTACGTCCCGCGCCGCTCCTACGGCCGCTCCGCCGCCGATGCCTTCGCACCCTTCGTCGACGACGCCCTCACCAACCGCGCCTGGGATGTCTCCGGCTGGGCCTCCCGCGTCGGCCAGGGCACCTACTTCGACTGGCTCACCGCCAACTCCCTCCTCCTCGACACCCTGACCAACTTCGCCCAGATCGGCGACGAGTCCAGCTTCCTCGACCAGGGAGGCATCGTCTCCGGCCTGAACAAGATCGACCGACCGACCGTCCCCGACCTCGACTCCATCGCCGTCTACGCCAAGTCCGTCCAGGCCGATATCGACAGCGTCGACAGCGTCCTCAACCCCCTCGGCCTCGACGAAGGCGCCATCCCCTTCGACCTCTCCGCCAGCGACTTCGACGACGGCAAGACCCACTTCGAGCAGGTCTACGACCGCGCCGTCGCCGCTATCCAGAACGCCGCGGCCGCCTACGACAACGCCAAGACCGCCAACGCCCTCCTCCGCATGCAGTACGACTCCGCCTACGAGGCCAAGGTCCTCGCCGTCAACGAGGAGAAGTCCTACCTCTCCGAACTGATCGACATCTACGGCTACCCCTACTCCGACGACATCGGCTCCGGCGGCGCCTACGCCCAGGGCTACGACGGGCCCGACCTCGTCCACTACATGTATCTCGACCTCCAGGCCTTCGGCAGCCTCCCCACCGGCGACGCCACCCTCGTCGTCACCAACTACTCCCTCAAGATCGATGCCGACGAGGCCAAGGACTCCTTCGGCGTCGACCTCAACGCCTCCCTCCAGACCAACGGCACCCTCTCGATCGGCTTCAACCGCCTCGGCCTCGCCGTCAAGCCCGCCAACTGGAAGGGCACCCGCCGCGCACAGGGCCGCATCCAGGCCGATCTCCAGGAGTTCGTCCAGGCCTACTTCGCCCTCATCTCCTCCTACGACCACCTCATCGGTGTCCGCGACGCCTGCATCGTCAAATACGACGTCTTCAAGGTCCAGCTGGCTGCCTACACCAATGCCGTCAAGCTCCAGGACAAAATCCAGGACAAGAAGAAGGCCATCGAAACCCTCCAGCAGGCCCTCGGCTTCTTCGTCGACTCCACCGACCTCGCCGCCGAGCTGATCCACGAGCTCTCCGACGACTTCGGCAGCGGCCTGCCTGCCATCATGGCCTCCATCTTCCCCTCCGTCAGGACGGAAATCGCCGAGGCCGCCGCCAAGGGGGCTGGAACGACGGCCTGGGGTATCACGAAGGGCGCGAACGCCGTGCTCGAATATGCCCAGAAGGCTCGCATCTCCACCTGGCAGAAGGACATCGTAGAGTGGGAATGCAACCTCGCGACCAACGAGGCCTACGTCTCCATCTATTCCTCCGCCCGCGACGTCCTCGGGGCAATGTGGGACCAGCAGGAGGCCCTCGACGACCTCAACGAGAACCTCGTCGCCATGCAGGCTGCCTGCGAAAAGGTCCGCACTACCGTCGCCGAGGGCGAACGCAGCGCCAAGGGACGCGCGCGCACCCGCCACCAGATTGCCACCCTCCTCCAGGAGGACCTCTATGCCGACATGCTCTACCGCACCTACCGCACCTCGGCCCTCGCACGCTACACCTCCCTCTTCGAAATCGCCGCGCGCTACGCCTTCCTTGCCGCACGCGCCTACGACTACGAAACCGGCCTCCTGAACGCCGACGGCTCCTCTGCCGCCGCCGACTTCATGGCCAGCATCGTCCGCGCCCGCACCATCGGTACCCTCGACGAAGATGGCGAGCCCATGCTCGGCGAATCCCGCGACGGCGCCTCTGGCCTCGCCGCCGCCCTTGCCGCCCTCAACGTCGACTGGAAGGCCGCCAAGACCCGCTTCGGCATCAACAACCCCGCCTCGGAGGATACCCGCTTCTCCCTCCGCAAGGAGCTCTTCCGCATCTCCAGCAAGACCGCCTCCGACGAAACCTGGAAAAACCAGCTCGCCCTCTGCCGCGTCGACAACCTCAACGACGTCCCCGAATACGTCCGCTACTGCGTCCCCTATTCGACCAACGAGGTCGAACCCGGCATCGTCATCTCCTTCAGCACCGAGATCACCCCCGAAAACAACTTCTTCGGCAAGCTCCGCGCCGGCGGCGACAGCGTCTTCGACCCCACCTGGATGGCCACCAAGATCCGCGCCGTCGGCGTCACCTTCTCGGAATACAACGCCATCTTCAACACCAACAACGCCTCTGGCGGCGGCCTCCTCATGACCCCCCACGTATACCTCGTCCCCGCCGGCATCGACTATGTCGACTGCGGCACCGATCGCTCCCGCTCCCAGACCCGCGCCTGGACCGTCTTCGACCAGGCCCTCCCGCTCCCCTTCGACCTCGGCGCCGCCGACCACTCCGCTACCGACTGGTCCTCCATCGAGGGCTCCTTCGGCGCCACCTACGCCACCCTGCGCCGCCATCCCTCTTTCCGCGCCTACCAGGACGTCGAAACCGCCTCCGAGGAGCTCTTTTGCACCAACGCCCGTCTCATCGGCCGCTCCGCCTGGAACTCCCGCTGGCTCCTGATCATCCCCGGCCGCGGACTCCTTTCCGACCCCGACGAAGGCCTCGACCGCTTCATCTACGGCGCCAAGAAGGCCGATGGCACCCGCGACGGCAGCGGCATCAAGGACATCCGCCTCTTCCTCAAGACCTATTCCTACTCCGGAGACTAGCCATGAAGAAAATCCTAGCACTCGCTTCCGCGGCCGCCATCTTCCTCGCCGCCGCCATTGCCCTCGCCATCCCGCGCCCCATGGTCATCTACTACGGGCAGGCCTGCGACGCCTACGGCCAAGTCTATCGTGACAACGCCGAAATCTTCCTCATGGAAGGCACGAACGAAGTCGCCCGCTTCCCCATTAACGGCCCTCTCGCGCCCGGTGTCAACTTCGTCCTCTACGCCCCCTACGACGGCGCCTACGACGATCTCGAAAACTACGTCCCCAACGCCATCAACGGCGGCGACCGCCTCGACATCTGGGTCTCCGACCTCGACGGCGAGCGCAAGGTCACCGAATGCGTCGTCCCCGTCGTCGAGGGAGCCGGCTCCATCATCCGCCTCCGCGTCATGGCCGGCGAGGACAACGACGGCGACGGCATGCTCGACGCCTGGGAGCGCGCCAACGGCCTGAACCCCAACGACCCCTCCGACGCCGACACCGACCTCGACGGCGACGGCGCCTCCAACCTGCAGGAATTCCTTGCCGGGACGCTCGCCAACAACCCCTACGACGTCTTTGCCGCCACCCTCGGCCTCGACAGCGCCAACGACGTCTACGCCATTTCCTT
>JAZUKQ010000201.1:0-14239 GCA_045643325.1 Kiritimatiellia bacterium
GGTCGATGCGCTCAAAGAATGGAACCCTTCATCAGGGCGTTGGCAAAGGCAGGGGCATAGGTCGCCTCGGCGACCCCTTGACATGCCTTCTCATAGAAGTTTTTTTATAACCACGGACCAACACGGATACGCTCGCTAACGCTCGCGGTGGAGGACATAGACGGCCGAGCGTGAGCGAAGGCGTCCGCGGCTTCCGTGGTTTCAAAAAGGCGCGCATCGCGAACACCCCAACCGGCTCCGCACCTGTGGAAAAATGTGGCATGTCCGAAAAACCGCTTGCCGTTTCCGGAACGGTTCTGATAGAGTGATTGCGACGTTAACGTTTTTCGCATTTCATCCCGGAAGCCGTGAACAATCTGCCCGATTCCTCTGCAACCGCTCTTGGAGCTCTTCTCTGCTTCGTGTGGGGCGCGTTTCTCCTTGGATGGCTTGTCCGCACGTCCCGCGTCGTCTCCGAGTCGGTCCGGTGGTTCCGCAAGGCGTCGACGCCCTGCCGGATCGCGGCGGTGCTGCTTGTCGCCGGCCTTGTGGCCTGCGGCGGGAGCAAGGGCGGCGGTGACAACGGCGATGGAGACGACGGCGATTCGCAGGACAACCTTCCGCGTCCCCCACTGCTTCTGCAGCGCGTCGCCCCTCCGGTGGAACCGGCCCTCGCCCCGGTCTCGGTCTACACGAACGACGTGGTCTTCCGCGCCGAGACCACGAACGCCGTCGAGATCGCGGTCTTCCGTCAAATCGGCGGCACGGAACTCGGCGACTGGATCGAAGCCGACGCACCGTTCTTCGCCGTCGGAACGAACCCGGTCTCGCGCTGCTATGTCTCCGCCAGCGGCTCGGTGTCGTTCGAGTCCATGCGCCGTCCGCCCGTCGGCTCCCCGTTTCCAGACGGCACGGGACTTCCCGTCCTCTGTCCGCTCCGCGCCCCGCTCGGCATGGTGCCGGAGGCGAACTGGGGCGTCGCCGGAACGCAATCCCGCTTCTGGCACGACACGCTTCCCGGCGGAGGCAGGGCGCTGACGTGGGAAGACGCCTTGTTGGACCGTCTCCGGGGACGGCGCGTCTCGCTTCAGGTCGAGCTGCGGCCCTCCGGCGACAGCGTCTTCCGCTACGACTTCCGCGACGCGCTCGACCCTCCCGCGACGAACTTCACGATGGGCGCGCAGATGGGGACGAACGGCGTCAACGCGCTCTCCATCCTCGGGACGAACGTGCTCGCCGCGACGGTCTGGAACGTGGGGGGCGAGCCGATCACGAACGGCGTCTCCATCGCCGACCTGCTCTGCACGAACGGCGTCCTCCGCACTCCGGCGACGTTTGAAATCCGGTGGAGGAACACGACAGGCCTCGATCCGGACGCCGACACCGACGGCGACGGCCTGACCGATGGGTCGGAAACCTTCCTGTGGGGGACGGATCCGAACGTCGCGGACACCGACGGGGACGGGCTCGACGACGGCGCGGAGGCGTCCGCCGGATGCGACCCGCTCGACCCCGACACGGACGGAGACGGCATGGCGGACGGATGGGACGCAGAGCCCGCGACGGCGGCGGTCTCGGCGGCTTTCGGACAGTCCGCGCTCTGGCTCGCGGCGGCGGGGGCGGAGGGGGTCACGAACGCGCTCGAATGGGCGCAGGGGGTTGCCGCGACCAACGAAGACGCGCATGTCCTCGGGCTTTCGGTCGCGGGCGCGACCCCGGCGTTTCCGGCGTCGGTCTCCCTGACCGGATTCCCGACCGTCATGCTGGACGGCGACGCGACGCTATGGCTTCCGGTCGCCGTCGCGGAGGCGTACACCTTCGATTTCGTATGCGGCGCGGAGTTGGACATCGGGATCGTCGAGTCGCCCTCCCGTCCGCTTCTGCGGAGCGGGAACGGAGACGTCCACACGGTCGAGGGCGCGGACGGATGGCATCTTGTCTCGACCGCGCGGGGAAAGCGCGGATGGTACATGTGGAAACCCTGGCAGCAGCTCCGAAACTGCACGGACGGAATCAACTCGACCTGGATGCTGTTCGAGGTGGAGACGGGGACGGAAAAAGGCGGGACCCATACATGGTCGTCGATGCCGGAGGAGTTCCTGCAGAGGGTCGACGGCGACCGCGCGCTGTGCCTCTGGCCGTCCGACTCCCAGGTCGGGACGGCGGAGATCCGCGTCGTCTGGGAAAAGGACGGGTTCGCGGTCACGAACTTTCTGGTCGTCGGGCGTCCGCCATGGCAGGAGGGCGAGACGCCGCTCCTGTCGTTGGCCATCGACGGCGGAGCCGAGGGCGTCGTATTTGTCCGGACGAATGGCCTCGGACGCGTGATCCTGTGGGGCCAGGACCCGGCGATGCCGACCTGCCGCGTCGCGTCGACCTCGGCGGTGGAAAGCGTCACCTTGGACTGCCCGCTGTCCGGGAAGGTTCGGGTCCGGACGATGCGCGACGGCCAAGATACGGAAATCCAGCTTCCCTACACCTGGAATCCGCAAGCGACAGGCGAGGAGACAATGTTCCAGATCCGAGGCGCGGAAACGAGCGACGCGGCGCGCGACATCCGCTTCACGGCGACGATACCGGACACGCCGGTCTCGGCGTCCGTCGACATGACCGTGGCGAGAGTGGAACACGTCACATGGGCGAATCATCCTGTTGGTCGCCAGCACAGGCTCGAACTGGGTGTCGGAGAAGAAGTTTATCTTACGGTTTATCCACGAGGAATCTATAGCGGGGCGGAATGGGCGGTGGACGGAGGAAGCATGATGGAATCTCCCGATGGGGACCAGTGTATTTTCGAGGCCCCGGAAACCGCTGGAGATTCCGAGTTGTCATTTGACTATTGTCATAAAACATGGTCGGAAACATTTACCATCTATGCGCCGACGAAGATCCGCCACGTCGGAACGTCATATATACCGCTTGGCAATCTGCCGCCCGGCAGGGCGGGAAGCCTCGGACTCTACCTCGACAATTTGTATCTGTGTCCTACGAATGTGTCGTTTTATCGTCTGAAATACTATGAAGGCGAGTGCTCCGTTCAAAACTGTACGGGATATTTTGAGAGGATCGAAGACCTACTCCCGTCTCATGGGGTCGAGGCGGGAGCCTATCGTATCAGGGATGTAGACGTCACTAATTTCGTTGGAACGGATATGTTTGAAATCGGTTCGGAATGTCCTCCGTTGTATAGCGCAGACACACATGAATATATCGGGTGGATTCCCGGTCGCGCGGAATGGCATATCCCTAATTTTTACTATGTAAAAAGGGATAATTCCCGAACGATAAAAGAATCAGTTTCGACAGAGCAAACGATTCCGTTCGCCCCCAGCATAACGGTTCTTCTCTCTCTCGGAACAAACGGTACAATGTCATTGTCTAAATTCGGATGGACTGTGTTCTGCACAACGAATCGAGATATCCAAGTGTACTGTGGAACGAATCTGGTAAACCAATCAACAGGAGACCTATGAAATGAAATCCATAGTTCTGTTTTTCATCACAGCTTCAATGGTTGTCGCGGAAGCGCTTCCGCCTTTGTTCACCGAAGAACAATGGAACGAGGCGCCGACCGTATATGACCTTGTCCTAAAAAACTCACTGCCGGAATTGTTTCCCAAAGGAGAATGTCCGCCTCCGGAATTATGGGCCTTCATTGAAAGCCTTCCGTTTTCGACGAATAAAAACATCTATGCAAAGCAGATTTCCTCGAAAGGAGCGATGCTTGATTGGACATTATACCATTCGAGGTGGAAATATTTGGAAGCATTCCAACATTGTGCCGTTTTTTGTGGTTTTTGCGTGACCAACGAGGTGGAGTCTTTGGGATATGAACCACAGTTGCATTCTGTGTTTATGATTGGAGAAAGCCCCAACCCCGAAACGGTTCGACGTTTTGAACGGGAGCGAGACTATCTTGCCGAAAAGGCGATCCGGGACGCATGTGCGCGTGTCCGGCGGGTCACAATATATCATTTGACCAACTCCATTCCCGCAAGTATAGTGAGTCAATATCCTCCGGATGTGTTGTCGTCCAATCTACAGGAGATTGCGATCAGCGCGAAACTCAACGAGGAGGAAACGGCACAAATGTATCGGTCCCTCCATCTGATTCCGCCACCGAGGAAGGACGGAGGAAATGTCGACGACGATCAAGCAGATGATTGAACCCGATATGTTTCTTGAAATCCGGTCAGGGCAAACACTCATCCACACAAACAACTTCATTCCATGAAAAAAACAATCCAGCTTCTTCTATGTGTCTGTTCAAACACCTTGTTTGCACAAACGCTTCTTCCTCTTTCGAACTGGGAGACGGATCCGTGGCGGGTTTTGGATGATTCCAAGGGCGTCCTTTCCAGCGTCACGGTGGAAACGGATACGAACACCATCGCGAGGCTTCGGGAGGAAATCCAAAGCCTTCAGACTCCGGAATCCAGCACCAATCGGCATGTGCATGCACAAGTGAAATACGCTCTGGCGTTCACTCTTTTCCATGCATTAGAGGAGTCGGACATCACACAGTGGGTCTGGCTGTCTCAATTCGGGCCGGAGGTGTCTTCGCAGATCATTCCTGATTTTCACTACAATCCGACGAGATTTTCGGGGACTTTTTTACCTGAAGAAATCGCTCGGAGGATTCAAGAACAAGACAGAAACACTGCCATTTTTTTGGAACAAAGAAGGTTTAAATACACACTGGAAAACCTCCGGACATTTTTTTTGGAGAAGTTGGGGTGGCGCTATCGTCCGCCCTGCTCGCGGGAAGTCCTCGAGCAGTCGCTCGCGACCATCGCGGAAAATATGCGCTTCACGGAGGAGGAGACGGCCCAGATGTTCGGGAAGTTCCATCTGACGCCGCCCCCGAAGGAGGAAAGCGGAAATGGTGGAGGGTTGTGAAATGAAACCCGTAGTTCTGTTTTTCATTATAGCCACAATGAGTGCCTCGATTTCGTTCGGGCAGGCGATATCCTATTCCTCCGTGACAAACCTCTGGGATCAAGGAGCTAAAACCAATGTGCTGGAACTCGCCGAAAACGCATTGTCGGCAAATAAGAATGACATCGCGGCCATAACCTTGAAGTTGGAATGCGATATCGTCTTTGTTGATCTTGGGTCCATCAGCAATTCAATCTCACGATATCTTGCTGTCGGCATCCAGATAACAAATGAGAATTTTGCGTCAGTCTTTGAAGAATCCCAGGAAAGCGTTCTTCTGATTCGGGATTTCATTCCAAAATATGACCTTGAAAAAATCCCCTTTGACAGAGCGAAAGGAGAGCGTAAGCATATCCCCCTTCTTTTTCAAAAAGAAATCGAGGCGCTTTGGAAGGACGGATTTTTATCCGACTGAAAGACTGGGTATCCACTCCAGAACAGATGAAGTTGTTTCGCAAATCGTTCACACTCTGCCGGATCGCGGCATTGCGGGTTCTTGTCGGACTTGTCGCGGGAACGGCTTTCGGCCAAGACCATGATTCGTCTGAGATGAACCTTGGGGGAAATGAGACAAAAACGGACGCTCTTTCGATTGCCAATGAATTGCAGAAGGAACTTGAATCTGTCATTGCCTCGTCGGAAACACTCACCGGTCGCGATTATTGGGCGGCCATTCTGCGGTTTACAAACCGAGGCCCGGACCAGCGGTTCTATAAAGAGACCTTGCCTTCCTCTGAGTGGAAAGCCGGAATGCCTGTTAGTATTGATGTTGAAATCCACACAGAAGAAGAAGTCGTTGCCGGACGAGAGCGGAATCGCGTGGCCCGAGCGGTTCTCGCCGAACTCTGTACCAATCGTCTGGATCAGTTGTCGCCGCAGACACAAGAAAAGCTCGTCGAATGCATGTACAATCTGTGGGGAAACGATCTGTTCCTAGGGGTTGGAAAGAAAAATTCAATTGAAGACCACATAGATTTTCTTTTCATGGCTGAAGCCATACTTTCTCAACCAAACGTTGCGGCTTCAGCGAAATCGCGAACGCTTTTCTTTGTCAAACGGCAAAGCGATAATCTTCTGGATCCGGTTGAAAAGCAAGAAGTCATGCAACGGTTCAAGGTACAGTCGCAGAAATGGGGATGTTTCGATGTCCCGACCTCGGCAACAGATGAAAACGAACGCGACTCGATCTCACAGAAACTCCATCGTTTTGATGAAGTTTCGCAGACGCTTCCATTGGAGTCCATCCATAAACAATCGCTTGAAACCGCTCCTCGTTCATCGAATTCTGACAACCTCGCGAATGAGGTCGTAATCGAACTTGATTGAAAACAAGCGGGAAATCTCGCCTGTTTGGACATTCCACATTGTTTTGGGCGAAAGCCGCGCGGAAATCCGAAAACAGGGCTTTTCCGCTGTCGGCGGAATGGGATGCGGCTTTCTTCGGTCGGATTTCTCAGACTCCGGGGAGTTCGTGCCACCACTGAGGCAGACGCCCACCGGCGCTCTGCGATACCGCCCCTGTTGTCTGTCGGTTCGGCTTCTGCTATAGTGTACGGCACGTCATCTGTTCCTCGTTGTATCCCGTTTCCAACATGGCGCGTCTCCGTCCTCTGTCCCGTTTCCAGACAACAGCCTTCCGAAGCCTGATTTCGGCCCTCGTCGCGGCGGCGCTTGGGAGCGGGGCCGCGTCCGCGGCGGAAATTACCGCGGGACAGGCCGGCGCGGCGGTCGGAAAATGGCTCGGCGCGGTGACCGCGCTCTCGCCGCGCGTTTCCGGTCCGGTGGCGGGTGTGGATTCCTTCGCCGATTCCGCGAGCGGCGCCAAGGGCCATATCGTGCGTCTCGAGGGAGGAGGATTCGTGGTCACTTCCGCCGACGACCGGATCGAGCCCGTGCTCGCGGCCGTTTCCGGTTCCGTGCCGGAGTTCGACCTCGCGAATCCGTTCTGGGCGCTCCTCGCGGGCGACATCGCGTACCGGACCCGGGCCGCGGAGTCCGTGTCCCCCGAATCGGGCGCGGAGGAATCGCCGTCGCGTTCCGGCATCTTCCGCCGTTCCGCGGCAAACAGTCCGGAGACGTTCGCCTCCGAGGCGGAAGAACGGTCGGAGGCCGCGCGCCGGAAATGGGCCGGTCTTCTTGAAGACGGCTCGGCCCCCGGCTTCCGAGCCGCCGCCCCGGACTCTCTCGACACGGTCGCGGACGTCCGCGTCGATCCGCTCGTCCGGTCGAAATGGAGCCAGGGGACCAACGACGGCTATCCGAGCGGAAACGGCGTCTGGTGCTACAACTATTATACGCCGAACCATTATTTCTGCGGCTGCACGGTGACGGCCGCCGCGCAGCTCATGCGCTATCACCGCTGGCCGACGAACGCCGTCGCGTCGGGGACGTATCCGTGCTCGGTGGACGGCGTCGCCCGGAACATGACGATGATGGGCGGCGTCTACGACTGGGACGCGATGCCGTACTGCCCGAAAGAAGGCGTCACGGAGCCGCAGTGCCAAGCCATCGGGCGCCTCACGTATGATCTCGGCGTCTCCAGCCGCACGGCGTACACACAGGCGTGGAGCGCCGGTTCGCAGTACTGCCTCGGCTACAATCTGACGGCGCGTTTCGGCTACCGGAACGCGTCGACGGTCCTGTTTTCCAACGCCCAGACGGCCGTCTACGGGTACAATAATTTCCCCTTCACCCTGGAACGCTTCAAAAAAGCCGTCATTCCCGACTGCGACGCGGGCCTGCCCGTGTTCGTCGGGATCAGCATGCCGGACGGCGGAGGCTCGCACGCCGTTCTCGCGGACGGGTACGGCTATTCGGGCGGGACCTTCTACGTGCATCTCAACTTCGGGTGGCTCGGCGACAACGACGGATGGTATGCCCCTCCGGACTTCACCACCCCGGACTATTCTTTTACCGTCATCGACTCGCTCATCTATAACGTCTTTCCGACCCAGGACGCCGCGACGACGGTGGTGAGCGGACGCGTCCTCGGCTCCGGCGGAGCGCCGGTTCCCGACGCGGTCGTCGTCGCCTCGCGCGATGGCGGAGCGGGTCCCTGCCGGACGGCCGTCGCGGACGCGCGGGGCATCTACGTGTTTTTCCTCCCGGCCGGAACATACACCCTCGCCGCGGCGTCGGGCGGGGTGTCCGGCTCCCGGAGCGTCGCCGTCTCCTCCGGCGTGTCCAACCGGCTCACCGAGGACGGTCTGTGCTATATGGAACCCGTCCCCCGCATCGAAAACCTGTACGGACAGGACATCCCGCTGCCCGCTTTGGAGACGGTGGCCGAGCCCCGTCTCTCTCCGGGCGACTGCGTCTTCTATCCCTCGACCAACGTGGCGATCACCTGCGAGACTCCCGGCGCGACCATCCGCTACACGACGGACGGGTCCGAGCCGACGGAGGAAAGCGCGGTCTATGTCTCCCCGTTTTTCCTGACGGACTCCGTGCGGATCCGCGCGAAGGCGTATAAGGAAGGAATGGGGGCGAGCCTTGTCGCCTCCGCGTCCTACGTGTGCGACGGCCTTTCCGCCGCCCTGGACACGCCGGGTCTGTCCTGGACCACGGACCCGGACTATCCGTGGACGGTCGAGACCGGTTCTACGAAGGACGGCCTCGACGCGGCCCACAGCTGCTTCGACAATCAGAACGACCGTCATAAATGGACCTCATGGATGCAGACAACGGTCCGGGGCCCCGCCAAAGTCTCGTTCTTCTACCGGACGGTCAAATATCACGCGCTGTTCTATGTCGACTGTTGGCGCGGCGCGGTCACGAACCGGGTGGTGGAGGACTCCGCCGTCACGCTCAGCCAGGGATGGACCCCGGTCGATTTTACGGTTCCGGAGGGAGACCATACCGTCCGGTTCGCGTATCAGAACTATCTGTATCCCGGAGTCAGCAACCTCTGGTGGAGCTTGACGGACAACGGGGCCTATGTGGACGACGTGTCGGTGACGTATCTGGGGGAGGGGGCGGACTGTCCGTTCGAGCTGGATCCTCCGGACCCCGGACGGCCGGAGGGACGGCTTTCGCGGTTCGACTATGTCGGCCTGAGCGACGGGGCGTGGCATACCATCGACACGAACCAGCTCCGGGCCGCGGCGGCGGGAACCGGCGCGGGGGCGGAGGTCCGGTACTCGCTGGAGAGCAACGGCGTCTACGCGGCGGAGGCGCCGGTCTTCCGGGATCCGTGCTCGACGTCGGTCTGGTACCGGATCTCGTTCGCGGAATATTCGGACTATGTCCATGAGGCGGCCGTGATCCTCACAAACCGTACCTCCTACACGATCTGTTTCGACGCGAACGGCGGGACGGGCTCCATGCCGGACGCGGTGCGCGCGTACGGAGAGTCCGCTGGGCTGCCCTCGAACCGTTTCGAGCGGGCCGGATACGCGTTCCGCGGATGGTCCGAGAATCCCTCCGCGTCCGCCGCGACGTGGCGGGACGGGCAGCTTGTCGCGAATTTGGCCGCGGAGTCGCTGACCCTGTACGCGGTCTGGAGGCCGGAGCTCCGTCCGGTCTACCGGTTTTGGTCGGACTCTCTCGGGCATCATTTCTACACCATCAGCGCGTCGGAGAAGACGAGCCTGTCCGCCGACCCGGCCCACGTGTGGTCGTACGAGCAGATCGCGTACTACGCGTACATGGTGGAGGCGCCGGGGACCACGCCGCTCTACCGGTTCTGGTCGGACCGCGCCGGAGCGCATTTCTATACCGCGAGCGCCGCCGAGCGGGACGCGCTCATCGCAGGAAACTCCGGCGGGTGGGTGTATGAGACGATCGCCTATTATGTGTATCCCACGCGGACCGAGGGGGCCTCGCCCGTCTACCGGTTCTGGTCGGACTCCGCCGGGGCGCATTTCTACACCATCAGCGAGTCGGAGAAAAACGCCCTTTCCGGGGGCTCGGGAGGGTGGCGCTACGAAGGCGTGAGTTTCTATGCGATGGCGTCCGTCCCGGAGCCGGAGCCAGAGCCCGAACCGCTGTCCGAGACCTCGGCCTCGCCCGCGCCGGTGCCGTATGGATGGCTGGAGGAGAACGGACTGGCCGTAGCGGGGTCTCCGTCCGCGCTCTACGAGGCGGCGGCGCTCGCCCCGGCCGCGAACGGCCTTCCCGTCTGGAAATGCTATGTCGCGGGGCTCGGCCCGTCGGACGCGTCGGCCCGGTTTCTCGCGTCCATCTCGTTTTCTGGAGGGATGCCGGTCGTTTCCTGGGCGCCGGATCTCGGGACGAACCGCGTCTACACCGTCGAGGGACGAACCGGCCCGGATTCCGGGGAGTGGACGTCTCCGCCCACGGCCGAACATCGGTTTTTCCGCGTGAAGGTGGATCTTCCATGAGAAAAGGACGGGGAAGCGGACAGACACGAACGCGGCCGCGGTTTCCGGCGGATAAAACCAAGTGTGAAAAAAGGTTGAAATTCGGGATTGACCCCTTGGGTTTTGTTTGGTAAAGTATGCCCACCTTCCGCAGTGGAGGGACGGTTTTGTTATCCCTGCATCCGCGGGGGAAGGAAAAGAAGACATGAGCCAGCATTCCAGTTTGAAGAGTTCCGGTAAGATTGTTGCCAAGCGCAACGTCCTCAAGCGTTTCGAGCGCGTCGACCTGATGAAGAAGCGTGGGCAGTGGAAGGAGACTTCCCGCGGATTCGCGCTTCCCAAGGTGAAGCCGGAAGAGTAAGCCGACTTCGGTTTTCGAGTCCTCTTTGAAGAACGCCACCTGTCGGCTCCCTTGTGGAGGACAGGCGGTGTTTCTTTTTAACTGATTTCCCGGTTTCCTAGGCGAAGTGGTATGTTCAGACGGTGGATGGCGGCGGTAGTCCTGGCGGCAGGCATGACGGGAGGCGTTTCCGCGGAGAACGTCGAGGTGACGTCCTCGGGGCAGTCGTTGTTCACGAGTCCCGACGGCTCCCGGGCCGGCTCCGTCGCCAAAGGAACCGTGATGGAGAAGCTCGGCGCCGAGGGTGGATGGGTTAAGGTCCGGCCTCCCGCGTCGTTCGACTGCTGGATTTGGGTCGACTGCGTCGAGGGCGACGTCATCCGCGCGAGCCATTCCCGGGTCCGGACCGAGAAGAATCCGAACGGACCGACGATCGCGACATTGAGCCGCGGCGCCAAACTGACGGTTCTCGACACCCAGGGGGACTGGGTGAAGATCGCCCCGCCGCCGGAGGCGGTCGCGTGGATCCGTCAGAGCTCGGTCTCGGGCACGTCGAAGCCGGTCGGCAGGGCGGAGACCGGGCGTCCGCGTCCGGCCACGGAGAATCCCGGCTCCATGTTGCCTTCCGAAAGCGCGGCGGAGCGGAAGGCGCGCGAGGCGGCGGAAGCGAAGCGTTTGGCGGAAGAGAAGCGCCTTGCGGAAGAGAAGGCCGCGGCGGAGCGGAAGGCGCGCGAGGCGGCGGAAGCGAAGCGTCTGGCGGAGGAGAAGGCCGCGGCGGAGCGGAAGGCCGCGGCGGAGGAGAAACGTCTGGCGGAAGAGAAGGCGGAGGCGGACCGAAAGGCCGCCGAGACCGCCAAGAAGCTTGAGGAAGCCCGGAAAGCCCAGGAGGCGGCGGCCACCGAGGAGGCGAGGAAGAGGGCCGACCGCGAGGCGAAGCGCGCCGAGGCCGAGGCGGCGAAAGCGAAAAAAGTCGCGGACGCCGCCGCGGAGAAGAAACGCGAGGCGGACCGGAAAGCCGCGGAGCAACGCGCGGCGGCGGCGCGGCGGCCGGCGGCCGTCCCCCCTCCGGCGAGACCTTGGCCTTCCGCGTCATCCGGCGCCGCGGCCTCCGGAACCTCGACGGTTCCCGCGGCGAAACCATGGCCGTCGGCGCCGTCCGGCGCGGAAGCGGAAGGGCCTGCCGAGACCCGGCTTCCGAAGACGCGAACCTCGGTGGAATGGGGCCGCGCGGCGGAGGGGTCTCTGCTCGCGAGCAAGAGCAGGGGAGCCCGGACGAAAGCCGAGTGCCCGAAGGAGATCGCGCGGGACCGCCTTTCTCCCCGGTTCGTCCAGGGAGAACGCGGCTGCGCCGTCGGTCAGGTTGTGCGGTCGGGGTCCCGTTTCCTGATGAGGCCGAGCGAGTATCAGATTGTCGGGGTGGAGCGGAACGGCGAGGCCCGGGTGCTCGCGTACGTGGTCGGGGAGGACGCGGAGATGGCGCGCCATGTCGGCCGGCGGGTGTTCGTCGAGGGAACGGTATGGTGGATGCGCTCGGTGGACGAACCGGCGCTTTATGCCGAGAAACTGACGTGGCTCCGGTAGACACGCGGGATTCGGAATCGGGGATTTGAACGCATGCGAGTGATTGTGGCGGATTCGGCGGGGTTCTGTTTCGGTGTCCGCCGCGCGGTCGAGCGGGCGGAGGCCGTGGCGGCGGAGGCCGGCCGCGCGTTCACGGACGGTCCGCTCATCCATAATCCCGGCATGCTGAAGGAGTTGGAGTCGAAGGGAATCCGCGTCGCGGGGGAGGAGACGCCGATTCCGGAGGACGGGGTGCTGATCATCAGAGCCCACGGAATTCCGCCGGAGCGCCGGAAATCGCTGCAGGCCAGGGCGCGCCGACTGATAGACGCGACCTGTCCCGAGGTCGCGCGGATTCAGGGAAAAATCCGGGCCCAGGTGGCGAAAGGGCGGACCGTCCTCATTCTCGGGGATGCCGGTCACGCGGAGGTCGTGGGGCTTCTGGGGCACGCCGGAGACTCCGGCCGCGTGGTCGGATCCGTCGCGGACGTCGAGGCGTTGGAAGACGTGGAGGGGGACGTTTCGCTGGTGTCGCAGTCGACGCAGGACGGGGAGCTGTTCCGCGATGTCGCGGAGGCGGTGACGCGGAGATTTCCGGGGGCGGAGGTGATCGACACGATCTGCGACGCGACGAAGCGCCGGCAGCGGGAGCTCCGGAGCATCGCGGAGACGGTCGACAAGCTGGTCGTCGTCGGCTCGAAGACGAGCGCGAACACGCGGCGGCTCGCGGAAATCGCGGCGGCGCTGCGTCCGACGGTCTGGGTGGCGCGCGCGGAGGAACTGCGCGCGGAGGACTTCATCGGCGCCCGGACCGTCGGGGTGACGGCGGGAGCCTCGACGCCGGACCCGGTCATCCGGGACGTCCGGGCATGGCTCGAGTCGCAACCGGAAGGCGGAGGGCGCTAGCGATGCGGATTTTGTATCATGTCCTCGTTCCCGATTTCGGTCTCCGGAAGGTTTTCGCGGAGGGCGACGAGACGACTCTTCCCGGAATCGGCGAATGGATCGTTTTCGAGGAAGAGGGCGGCGTGCTCGACGCGGGGCGGATCCGCGCCTCCGGCGTTCCGGCGGCCGGAGAGCGTCCCGGTACCGCCGGCACCGGACGGATGACGCGCCGCATGGGGGAGGACGACCGCGCGCGCCGGAGCCGGAACACGGTCGAGGCGGAGCGTCTGTGCGGACAGCTTCAGCGGTTTTCCCGGCAGCAGGGGATGAATGTCCGGATTGTCAAGGCCCGCTACAGCCTGCAACGGCGCAAGGTGACGCTCTGGTACGTTCCGGCGGGGATGGTGGACACCCGCGTCCTCGAGTCGGAGATCCGGAGGCGGACGGCGTCGACAATCATCCTGTTGGAGAGCGTCGGGGCCCGCGAGGCCGCGGGACGGTTGGGTGGGTGCGGACCGTGCGGACGGGAACTCTGCTGCGCCGCGTGGCTGCGGATGAACTCCGGCGCGCGCGAGGATGCCGGGAACGGATGGACCGCTCCGCCGGTCGGCGCGGACCGGGTGCCGGAGACCGGGCTTTGCGGCCGGGGCAGGTGCTGCTGGGCCTCGGATCCGGAGTAGGCGGTCCGCCGGCCCGGCCCGTGTTCTTGTCCGGGGGCCGGACTACTTGTTGAGCCGTTCGAGGAAGGCGGAAAGGTCGTTCGTGTAGGGATAGGAATTCCGGAATCCCTCCATGTCTCCCGCGCCGAGGGAGAGGAGCGCGGTCGCGATGGCGGCGTTGCGGTCGAGTTGGGGATTGCCCGGCTTGCACTTCTGGAACAAGTCCCAGCGCGTTGCGGGCGAGAGGCGGTCGAAGGAAAACTGGATCTCTCTCGCCTCCGCGCCGTCGGTCGCGGGAAGTTTTGCCGTCACGGTGCCCTTGATGTAGTTGACGGGGACGATGGTCCTCGGGGTGCCTTTCACCATGAACGTGACGGACTTGCCGCGCTGGGTGAGCAACTGGCCGCCGAGATAGTCGAAGAGGCTTCCGAAATTGTTCAGTTCCGCCATCGCCTTGGAGGCTTCCTCCGGGTAGAGCTCGTTCCAGCGCGAGAGCACGGCGCGGAGCGCGATCGGGGTTCCGTTCTCCGCGGCTTTCCGGAAGTTCTGCAGGACGG
>JAZUKQ010000202.1:0-4754 GCA_045643325.1 Kiritimatiellia bacterium
TCGCCGCCGCCACCGAGCTCCACGCCGTCGAGTACGGCGACGTCCTCCGCGTCAACGCCGTCGCTCCCGGCGCCGTGCTCGCGCCCGAGCGCCTCGTCCCCGGAACGGACCCCGGCGGCCCGAACCTCCTCGGCCGCCGCGCGACCCCGGCCGATGTCGCCGCCGCGGTTCTTTTCCTCGCCTCCGCCCCCGCCGTCACGGGGCAGATCCTCTACGTCGACGCCGGAGAGCGTTTCCTGTGAACGCGCGAAGCTTCAACATCGCGGGAGAGGCGGAGATGCGCGCGCTCGCCGCACGCCTTCTTTCCGAGGCGGGCCCCCGCCCGGTCTTCGCGCTCACGGGCGGACTCGGCGCCGGCAAGACCCGTTTCGCGCAGGGAATCGCCCGCGCGCTCGACGTCGCCGACCTTGTCTCCAGCCCCACGTTCGCCCTCGTCCAGCAATACGCGACCGCCCGTCCCGGCGAGCCGTTCGTCCACATGGACCTCTACCGGCTCTCCGCCGAGGAGGAGGCGGTCGATCTCGGATTCGAGGAACTCGTCGAGACCGCCGCCGCGACGGTCGTCGAATGGCCGCAGGTCGCCGAGGCGCTGCTGCCGCCCAGGACCGTCCGAGTGCACATCGACATCACGGGCGACGACACGCGCACGGTCTCCGTGCGCTAGCCTTCCGGACTCCGCGGCTCCGGACTCTTCCGCGAGAGCAGCTTCGGCAGGAAGGTCGAGGCGAGGATAAGAAGGTAGCTTCCGAGCTCGAAACTCTCCTCGACCGCGTTCTTGATGTGGCGGGCCACGTCCTGCTCCTTCGTGAGCGCCGCGCGGTCGATGGCGTTGTACGGATCGACGTCGAACATCGCGTTCCAGATTTCCTTATACCCGACAATCTGCGCGACGACCGCCGCGAAAATGACGCCGATGAAAAGCATCATCCCCTGGCTGTCGCCCGCGAAGTCGCGGACCTGTCCGACCGCGGCCCGGAAATGCCTCGCCATGTACACGGCGATGCCGAGCCAGACGATACAGACCAGATAGAACCACGCCCCGTGCCAGAGGGCGCGGTCGAAGAAACCGTCCATCTCCCGGAGCGCCATCGAGAGCACGGCCAACCCCGCGAGCACGCACCCGACGGGTCTCCGGTCGTGCACGGCCTGGACGAGATACACGATCCCCGCGGCGAGAAGCACGGTGACCTGCACGCCTTCCACGAGACCGCCTTCCATGATGTTGTGCGAGCGGTTGATCTCGATCAGCACGGCGGAGAACGCGCAGCCGAACAGGATCCCCGTCCCGACCAGGACGGCGAGGCAACGGAGAAGATAGAGAAGATCGGATTTGAGTGTGGGCATGGCGGTACGTCCTGATGACCGAGACAACGGCTAGATTTCAAACTCGCGGGTTCCGCTTCCGACCCGGAACGGCTCGCGGCCGGGCAGGACGACGGTGCAGCGGGTGTTGGCGGGAACGGTCACGGAAAGCCGTTTCCCGTGGCGCTCCGAGCGAATGAGCCCCCGGGGACTCTCAAAGGTGGCGACAACGTCCTCCGGAGCCCCCGCGACACACGGCCGGACCTCGAACTCCGCGAACCCGGGGGCTTGGGGACGGATGCCCGCGAGCCGCGTCATGTAGAGGTACGCGAAGCCGCCGTGCATCGGATGGTTGCGCGAGGGGACGGAGTTGAATTTCCCCATGACGTGCGTCCGGACGTGCTCGACGCACTCCCAAAGGGAAGTCGCCCCCGCGTCCATCATCGTGCCGAACGAGGCGTGCCCCCGCCCGAACATGACGTCCATGGCGAGGTCGCCGCGCCCGAGGTCGAACAGAAGCGGAAGAATCCACTTGTTCCCGTAGATTCCGCCGGTCATCACGCGGCCGCCCTCCTCGAGCTCCCGGACGAACGAGTCCTCGAGCGCCGCGCGGTCCCCGTCGGGGTAGAGCCCGAGCGAGAGCGCGGCCGCGTTCGCGGCGTCGTTGTGGTACGAACGGGCCACCGGATCGTAGAAATGCCGGAGGACGGAGTCCTTGATGTCTTCCGCGAGCCGGCGGCGCGCCGTGTCGTCGTGCCCGAGGGCGCGCTCGATCTCCGCGAGTTTTACGGCGGTCTCGTAGAACGTCATGGTCGAGGAGACCGGGACGGGAATGCGGCGCGGATCGCCGTTTCCGACGGGAGGGAGCCAGTCGCCCAACCCCTCGGAGATGACGAAATCCTCGCTCAGGGAAAGCTCGTGTTCCATCCAGACGAGCATGTCGGCATAGTTGTCGGCGAGCGCGCGCGTGTCGCCCGCATAACGCCAGAGGTTGTAGGGGATGAGCACGACGGCGCACCCCCAGAGCGGACGCGCCCGGCCGCAGCCGCGCCGGCCCGGAGAAATCATCCGGAACTCGCCGTAGACCTCGCGGGTCGTCCGGATGTCGGAGAGATATTTCTCGTACGGCGCGGCCATGTCGTAGGTGAGGAGCGCCCAGTCGGAGACAATCTGCGCGTCGCCGAGCCAGCCACATTTCTCACGGCCCGGGCAGTCTTCGGGAAACCCGTGGTAGTTGCTCCGGAAGGTGCGCCGGAGAATCGCGTCGAAGGCGTCGAGGTCCGCGTGCCCGGTCGTCACGCGGCCGGTCTCCCGGAAATCGGTGGAGAGGACGAGCGCCTCGGCGAGCCCGTCGGGCAGCCCGCCATGGAACGCGCCGGATATCTCCGCGTACCGGAACGTCTGGTACGAGAACGCGGGAGCCCAGGTCTCGCCGCCGGGCGTTCCTTTGGCGATATAGACGCACTGCTGCGGGGACCCGGTGTGATAGGCGCCCTGCGTGCGGAAATTGGGACGTCCGTCGTCGTCGAGCTCCTCCGCGAGCCGGACGGTGTAGACGGTGCCGGGACGGCATCCGGGAATGTGAAGCCGCACGACGCCCGCGACGTTCGCGCCGAAATCGGCGACGAAGAGCCCGTTGCCGAGCCCGCCGACCTCCCGCGCCTCCGCCGGGGCGCGGATCTCGACGACCCGGACCGGCGGCATGAGCGCGGGCTTCAGCGGCCCCTTGCGCGACGCGGAGAGGACCGCGTCCGTCCACTCCCCCGTCTCCGGCGGATTCGGTTCGCACCAGCCGGGAATCTCCAGGCGCGCGTCGTAGACCTCGCCGATGTAGACGTTGTTCGAGAGGCAGGGAGAGAACGCCGTCCGCCAGGACGTGTCGCTCGCGACGGTCTCCGTGGTGCCGTCCGCGTATTCGACGCGCAGCTCGAGCAGCATGCACGGCGCCCCGTAGCGCATGTCGGGACTCCAGACGCGGTCCTGACCCCAAAAACCGTCGCCGCAATGGACACCGAGACAGTTCCGGCCGGAGAGAAGCCCGGTGACGTCGTAGGCGCGGTACAGAACCTCTGCCTCGTAGTTGGTGAACGGGACATCGAGCCAGGCATCGTCGACACGGTTCCCGTTCAGATACAGTTCTCCGTAGCCCAGACCGGAAAAATACGCGACGGCGCGCCGGACCTCGCCGCGGCACACGAACTCGCGCCGGAAGTAGACGCCGGCCCCGCCGCGGGGGCGCGGGTGCTCGATCCAGCGTGCCGAGAAATCCTCCGGGGCCAGGCCCGTCGAGAAGACGCCGGAAGCGGTGGCGTCGCCGCGATTCGTGCGGGAGGTCGCCTCCCACACGAACGGCTCGCCGCGCGGGAACACCGCGTCCCCGGCCGTCACGTCCACGGTTCGGTCGCCGTCGGTCATCCCGGAATCGTACAGGACCGTGCCGCGGAGAAGGACGCGGAGCCGGTATCCGGTCTGGACGGTGTCGGGCTCGTCGGACTCGATTTTCCATCCGAACCGGAGGCCGCTGCTCGGAACGGCGGCAGGCGCGGAGACACGCTCCACCGAGAGATCGTAAAGACGGATCATGACGAAAATTCAGGGAAGACGGAGAAACAAAAGACTCCGGCGGAGGCACCAGAAGGCGCATGCCGGATGGAGAGTGATTATACGCCGTTCCAAACGGAAAGTCACAGTCTTTTCCACGCCCCGACACCTCCTCCGCCCCCCCCAAAAAAAACTTTCCGCACCGTAATTTCATCCCGCCTTTCCCGGCGCGTTGCCACATTACAACGGGGTCAGACCCTTCACCCCTTCACGCGACCCTTCGCGCAAGGCCCTGGACAGGTTCAGACTCAGGGGCGAATTTATGGAATATAAACGTAATTTTATATATGTCTTATTTTTCAAAAATCATCAAAAACATTATGCTTTTGCGCAAAAACTGTTTGAACTTGTACATGTTTTTGGTCGTTCCTTTGAAATGAAAATACGGTGCGGAAACATTTCCCTCCCCCGCCACACGGCGGAGCAAAGGGCCGTGAGAAAGAGGATCATTTTTTTATAAAACTAGTTTCATTATAAAAGAGTGACAAAAGGGGTCAGACCCTTATTACGAGGTCCCTTATTACGAGTATGACGAGGGAGGCACCTGCGGCGGGCGGGATGCGGGGGGGGGGCGATGGCTCGGAGCTTCTTCCGGCCCCCTCCGCGAGGGGGCTGCCGCTTGCGGCTGGGGGAGTACACCGTGCGCGGCGAAGGCTCGGCGCGGGCGACCGGGCGGAGGAAATAGGCGGCACCGTTGCAAGGAGTGCGCGAGTATGCGAGTGCGCGCGACGGCTCATCCGCCGCACGATGTACACCCCCCGGCGGCGTTGCCGCCACCCCCCGCGCGGCGGGGGGCGGGCTCCGCCCGACCGACGCGAAGTCGGAATCGCGAAAAGGGGGCACCCCTTTTG
>JAZUKQ010000203.1:0-24435 GCA_045643325.1 Kiritimatiellia bacterium
GAAGGCGTTCGTGACCGAAGACGTGCAGACGCTCGTCTATTCGGGATGTTCGTTTCTCGATCTTCCCGACATCTTCGTCGGCGCCGTCGTCCTCGCCTCGCGCCCGCTCCGCGACCTCGCGCCCGGCGAGGTGGAGGCGTGCCTGCTCGACGGCGTCCGCAAGGCGGGTCTCGGCGCGCTCGGCGCGCGGGAGCGCGCGCGCCAGCTGCAGGCGCGCGTCGCCCTCCTCCGGAAACATCTCGGCGACGACTGGCCCGACCTCTCCGACGGGGCGCTGCTCGCGTCGCTCGACACCTGGCTCCTCCCCTGGCTCTCCGGATGCCGGTCGCTGCAGGACGTCGCGAAAATCGACGCGGCGGACGCCCTCGCGCAGGGGGCGCTCACCCACGCGCAGCGCTCCGCGCTGCCCCGGCTCGCCCCGACGCATCTCGAGGTGCCGAGCGGGTCGCGGATCGCGCCCGACTACGCCTCGGGCGCGCAGCCCGTCCTCTCCGTGCGGATGCAGGAGGTGTTCGGCCTCTCCGAGACCCCGCGCGTGGCGGACGGCCGCGTCCCGGTCCTCATGCATCTGCTCTCGCCGGCGCGCCGCCCGCTCCAGGTGACGTCGGACCTCGCGAGCTTCTGGGCCAACGGCTATCCCGAGGTCCGCAAGGACATGCGGGGCCGCTATCCGAAACACGACTGGCCCGAGAACCCCGCGGCCGCGCTCCCGCACCGGGGCGTCCGCGCGCCGAAGACTCCCTGACACGCCGCCCCAACCCACGCTTCGCCATGAGTTCCCGTTTCCCCGGACGCCTCCTCGAATTCGTCGTTCTCTATTTCGGCATCCCGTCCGTCCTCGCGTGGGGGCCGCGGCTCGCCAAGGCGTGGTTCGGACTGAATCTCCGGGTTTGGGTCATCCCCACGCTTCTGGTCCTCGCCCTGGCCGTCCTCGCGGCGGAGCGGGTCCGGGGAAAGTTCGACCCCGCGGAGCTTTTCCGCTGCCGCGTCCCCGCCCGGGAATGGATCCGCATGCTGACCAGATTCGCCGCCCTCGCCGCCGTCCTCACGGCGCTGCTCTGGATGAACGACCCGGCCAAACTGTTCGTCTTTCCCAGAAGGAATCCGATGTTCTGGGCGGCCGTGATGGTCGGCTATCCGCTGCTCTCCGTGTCCGCCCAGGGGGTCCTCTACCGCTGGCTCTACGAGCGGCGCTACGCCGGCATCTTCCCCGGAAGGGGCGCGAGCCTGCTCGCCGGGGCGGCCGCGTTCAGCTTCGCGCACGTCCTTTTCCACAATCCCGTCGCGCTCGTCTTCACGTTCGTGGGCGGGCTTTTCTTCCTCCGCTCCTACCGCAGGACGGGGTCGGTCGTCTTCTCCGACATCGAGCACGCGCTGTTCGGGGACTTTCTTTTCACCGTCGGCTGGGGCGCCTACTTCTTCGAGGGGACCCAGCGGCTCCTGCAGAGCGCGGCGGGCGGCTGAGGCCGGACCGGCGCCGCTACCGCGCGAGGAACTCCGCGAGGGCCCGCGCCGTCGCGCTGCGCTTCGGCGGCTTCCGCGCGAGGTCTTTCGGATTTCCCCGCGCGACGATCTCGCCGCCGCCCTCGCCGCCTTCCGGCCCCATGTCGATCACCCAGTCGGCCTCGGCGACGATGTCCAGGTTGTGCTCGATGACGACCACGCTGTGGCCGCCCTCGACCAGCCGGTGCAGCACCTCGACCAGATGCGCGATGTCCGCCATGTGCAGGCCCACCGTCGGCTCGTCCAGGATGTAGAGTGTCCGCGGCGTCCGCAGCCCCGGCTTCGGCGTGCAGCGCGCGAGCTCGGTCACCAGCTTGATGCGCTGCGCCTCGCCGCCCGAGAGCGTGCTCGACTGCTGGCCAAGCGCGAGATATCCGAGGCCCACGTCGTGCAGGAGGTCCAGCGCGTTCCGGATGGAGGGATGCGCCGCGAACACCCCGCGCGCCTCGTCCACCGTCATCGCCAGGACCTCCGCGACGCTCACCCCGTTCCACCGCACGGCGAGCGTCTCCGGCGTGAACCGCGACCCGCCGCACCGCGGGCAGACGGAATGCACCTCCGGCAGGAACGCCATCTCGGTCCGGACGACGCCCTGGCCCTCGCACTCGGGGCAGCGGCCGCCCGCGACGTTGAAGGAGAAGCGCGACGCCCCGTACCCCCGCATCCGCGACTCCGGCGCCTCCGCGAAAAGGTCCCGGACCGCGCCCCAGAAGCCCACATAGGTCGCCGGGCACGACCGCGGCGTCCGCCCGATCGGCGACTGGTCGACCTCGAGCACGCGCGGGAGCGCCTCCGCGCCCTCGACCGCGGCGCACCCGTCCGGGGCGACCTCGATCCCCCCGGAGCCGTTCTTGAGGCTCGCGCCGAGGACGTCCCGGACGAGCGTCGACTTGCCCGAGCCCGAGACGCCCGTCACGACGACCAGCCGCCCGAGCGGGATCTCGACGTCCTCCCGCTTGAGGTTGTGCTTCCAGACGTCGCGGAGGACGATCCGCGGACTGTCCTTCCCGACCTTCCGGTACGCCCCGCGCGCGGGATGCGCCATCGGCTCCTTCAGCGCGCGGGCCGTCTTCGACGCCTCGCACGCGCAGAGCTCCGGGACCGTCCCCTGCACGACCACGCGCCCTCCCCCGACCCCGGCGTCCGGCCCGATGTCGACCACATAGTCCGCGCGGCGGATCGTCTCCTCGTCGTGCTCGACGACGACGACCGTGTTGCCGCGGTCGCGCAGCCCGCCGAGCGTGTCCAGCAGCCGGGCGTTGTCCCGGACGTGCAGGCCGATTGTCGGCTCGTCCAGGATATAGCAGACGCCGCGGAGATTCGACCCGAGCTGCGCCGCGAGCCGGATGCGCTGCGACCCGCCGCCGGAGAGCGTCGGGACCGCGCGGTCGAGCGTCAGGTAGTCGAGCCCCGTCCGCATCAGGAACCGGAGCCGCGAGACGATGTCGCCGACGATGTCGCGCGCGATTTTCCCGTCCCGTTCGGAGAACGTGAGCGCGCTGAAATACGCCTCCGCGTCGCGGACGCTCATCGCCGCGAAGTCCGCGATGTTCTTTCCCCGGAACCGGACGGCCCGGGCGACCTCGTTCACGCGCGCGCCTCCGCACTCGGGGCAGACGCCCGGCTCGCCGCCGCCCTCGACCTCGACGACCTTGTCGTTGACGATGTCGGCGAACCCCTTGGCTCGGCCGTCGTCGCGATGAAGCGCCGCGTCGGCGTCTTTCGCGTTTCCGCCGTCCTCGAAAATCATCTCCAGCCCGTAGCCGCGACACGCCGGGCACCACCCCCGGTGCGAGTTGAACGAGAACATCCGCGGGTCCGGCTTCTCAAAGCTCCGCCCGCACGAGGGACAGGAACGGACGGAGGAGTAGACCGTCTCTTTCGCGGGGGCGCGGCACGAGGTCCGCCTCCCGCCGCGTTTTTTCCCGGCCGGCGCCGCCTCCGGCTCCGTCCCCGCGCCGCCCTCCGGAGCCTCCTCCACGCGAAGGATTCCCTTCCCGATCCGGAGGGCCTCGTGGACCGCCCTGCGGAGCGCGTCCCGCGCGGTCCGGCGGGCCTTTCCCGTCTCGATCCGCGCCTTCTCCCCCGCGGCCCCGGAGTCCGACGCCTCCGCCCCCGCGGCGCCGGCCGGCACGTCGATTTCGGCCACAATCTGGTCGATGTCGTGCTCGCGGTACCGGTCGAGTCGCGGCCAAGGATCGGTCGGGACGAGCTTCCCGTCGACGCGGAGCTCGCGGAGGCCGTTCTTCGCGGCCCACGCGCCGAGTTCCTTGTAGATGCCCTTGCGGCCGCTCACGAGCCGCGCGGCGACGCGGATCCGTCGGCCGGCCCAGTCCCCGGCGACACGCGCCTCGATGGCCTCGGGCGTCTGCGCGTCGACCTCGACGCCGCAGTCCGGACAGTATTGGGTGCCGAGCGTCATCAAAAGGAGGCGCAGCCCATGATAGAGTTCCGTCACGGTGGCGACCGTGCTGCGCTGCCCGCCGCGGCTGAGCCGCTGCTCGATGGCGACCGTCGGCGGGAGCCCCGTCACGCTCTCGACGTCGGGCTTCGCGCCGGGCTGGACGAACTGCCTCGCGTACGCGTTGAGGCATTCCAGATAGCGGTTCTGCCCCATGCCGAAGAGGAGGTCGAACGCGAGCGTCGACTTCCCCGAGCCCGACACGCCCGTGACGACGTTCAGCCGGTTCAGCGGCAGCCGGACGTCGATGTCCTTCAGGTTGTTCTGCCTCGCGCCATGGATCTCGATCGCCTGGACGGCGGGAGCGGCTCCCTCCCGGTCTCCGGAAGCCCGCGAGGCGGCCCCGCGCGCTTTCCGGGGACGCTTCTCCGCTTCCCGTCTCTCCGCGATTCCCCGCCGGATGGCGAGCCCCGTGTACGTCCCCGACTCCGCGAGCTCCTCGGGAGTCCCCGCTGCGACAACCTCGCCGCCCCCGTCGCCGCCCTCGGGGCCGAGGTCGACAACCCAGTCGCAGTGGCTGATGAAATCGACATTGTGCTCGATGACGACGACCGCGTGCCCGGCGTCCGTCAGCCGGCGCAGGACGCCGAGCAGCACCTCGATGTCGCCCGCGTCGAGCCCGGTCGTCGGCTCGTCGAGGAGAAAGAGCACGCGCTCCGGGCCGGACTTTTCTTTCGTATCCAGGCCGATCTCGGCCAGCACCGCCGCCAGTTTGAGCCGCTGCGCCTCGCCGCCGGAGAGCGTCGGGACGGGCTGCCCGAGCCGCATATAGCCGAGCCCGACCTCGACCAACGGACGAAGCGCCCGCACGACGGCCCTCTCCTCCGCGAACACCTCCGTGGCCTCCCTCACCGTCAGGTCGAGGGCGTCGGCGATGCTGACCGGCCGTGTCCCTTCCTTTCCGGCATACTTGACTTCCAGGATCTCGCCTTTGTACCGTCTTCCCCCGCACTCCTCGCAGCGGAGATAGACATCGCTCAGGAACTGCATCTCGACCAGCTCGGAGCCGGTGCCCTCGCAGGCGGGACAGCGGCCGCGTCCCGAATTGAAGTTGAAATCGCTCGCCGCGAAGCCGAGCTCCTGCGCCTTCGGGAGGCGCGCGAACACCTTGCGGACGGCGTCGAACGCGCCCACATAGCTCACGGGGTTCGAGCGCGAGGTCTTCCCGACGGGCGACTGGTCGACCATCACCACGTCGGCGAACCGCTCAGCGCCCTCGACCGCCCGGTACGCGCCGCAGGATTCCGTCGGCTTGCCGAGCGCGCGGCGCACGGCGGGATACAGCACGTCGTTGACCAGCGTCGACTTCCCCGAGCCGGAGACGCCCGTCACCGCGACGAGACGGTCGGCGGGAAACGCGACGTCGATGTTCTTGAGGTTGTGCTCCGCGGCGCCGAGAAGCCGCAGCCACGGCGTCCGTCCTCCGGGGGGCGGCACGGCCGGACGCGGCGATGTCACGCGCCGGACCGCGTATCCGCTCCGCGGACCGTGGTACGTCACGGTGCCGCCGTGCTCGCCCGGGCCGGGTCCGAGCTCGACGACACGGTCGGCCGCCGCGATGACATCGGGATCATGCTCGACGACGAGCAGCGTGTTTCCGGCGTCGCGCAGGCGCCGAAGGATGGAGTTGAGACGGCCGAGGTCGCGCGGATGAAGGCCGATGCTCGGCTCGTCGAGCACGAAAAGCGTGTTCACGAGCGAGCTTCCGAGCGCGGTCGTGAGCGCGATGCGCTGCGTCTCGCCGCCGGAGAGCGTGCGCGACTGGCGGTCGAGCGTAAGATAGCCGAGCCCGACGTCCACGAGGTAGCGGAGACGCGAGAGCACGGCGTCGAGCGCGACCGTCCCCGCGTCATTGAGGCGGCCGGACGCCCGGAGCGCCTCGCCGAGCCGGAGTTCCTCGGAGATCGGGAGCGCCGCGTATTCCGGGAGCGGGAGGACGCGCTCCCCGCCGAACCGGACCTTCCACCACAGCGCCTCGGGGCGGAGCCGCGCGCCGTGGCAGTCGGGGCACTCGGCGTACTCGCGATAGCGGGAGAGAAGGACGCGGACATGCATCTTGTACGCGTGGCACTCGAGCCAGTGGAAGAACTCCGAGACCCCGGGCCAGAGGCCGGACTCCCAGTCGTCCGTCTCGCCGTTCCAGACCCAGTCGCGCTGCGCCTCCGTCAGGTCGCGCCACGGCGTGTCGACGGGGAAACCGGTCGCCCTCGCGCGGCGGACGAGCAGGTCCTGGCAGGGTTTGTTGACGGGCGTCTGAAACGGCTTGACGCAGCCCGCCGCGACGGACATCGTGTCGTCCGGCACGACCAGGGCGCGGGAAATCTCGATAATCCGTCCGAACCCCCGGCAGGTCGGACACGCGCCGGCCGCCGAGTTGAACGAGAAGAGGTTCGCGTCCGACGGATCGAACGCGCGGTTGCACGCCGCGCAGTGCAGTCCCTCGGAGAACCAGCGGGAGGCGGACGGGGGCGGAGGATTCCCCGCGACCCCTTTCCAGCGGATCAGCGCGCGCCCCTTTCCGTGGCGGAACGCGCTCTCGACGGCCTCGACGAGACGGGCGCGCTTCGAGGGGACCGCGGCCACGCGGTCCTGAACGACCTCGACGACGTTCTCCGCCTCCAGCGCGGCCGTATGACGGAAGCCCTGCGCCTCCAGAAGGCTCCGGACCTCCTCGCCGGAAAACCCGGCGGGCACGTCCACATGGAAAACGACCTCGACAGGCCCCGGGGGCGGAGGGGCGGAGCCCTCCCGTTCCCCGGATCTTTCTCCGAGCACGAAATCCGCCACGGCGTCGGGCGACTCGTTGACGACCTCGCGGCCGCACCCGGGACAGAAAAGCGCCGCGGCCTTGGCGTAGAGGAGCTTGAGATGGTCGTTGATCTCCGTCATCGTCCCGACGGTGGAGCGCGACGAACGGACGGTGTTCGTCTGCTGGATGGCGATGGCGGGGGGAATGCCCTCGACGGCGCCGACCTGCGGGCGGTCCATCCGGTCGAGGAACTGGCGGGCGTACGAGGAGAACGTCTCGACATAGCGGCGCTGTCCTTCGGCGTAGACCGTGTCGAAGGCGAGCGACGACTTGCCCGAGCCCGAGACGCCCGTCACGACGGTCATCGTCCGGAGCGGGATATCGACGTCGATGTTCTTCAGATTGTTCTGTCGCGCGCCGACGACGCGGATGCATTCCTCGCACATTTTCGGATTGTCCTGATTTGAAAGCAGCGGAACCGTGCTCCCGGCCTCGAGACGGCGGGAGCGGAAACCCCGTCCATCATACCACATCGACCCCCGTTCCCATAGACTCGGGCGGGGAAAAGCCGGTCCGGTCTCCCCGGCGCGTCCGCGTCCTGACCCGCCGTCCGACAGAAGCGGCGTTCATTGACTTACAACGCGGCTTTTGTAATAATTCCCGCGTAAATTTCACGGATTTCCCCATGTCCCTTCCCTCCACCAAACTCCACGGCGCGATGGCGTCCAAGCAGTCCGCCGCGAAAAAATACCTCTTTCTGACCTACGGCCCGATTTCTCCGGTCAAGGCGCTTTGGGAGGAGTTCGTCGTATTCTGTCTCCAAGGAATGCCGGGGGCGCTCGGCATCGCGCTCCGGGGACTCCTCTACCGGCCCTTTTTCGCGGAGTGCGGGAAGAAGCTCGTCATCGGCCGCAACGTGATGTTCCGCCACGCGTGCAAAATCCATATCGGCGACAACGTCGTGCTCGACGACAACTCGGTGGTGGACGCCAAGGGCGAGGGAAACGACGGCGTCTTTCTGGGCGACGGGGTCTACATCGGACGGAACACCATCGTCTACTGCAAGGGCGGCACGATCCGCCTCGGGAAAGGCGTCAACTTCAGCTCCAACTGCATCGCGTTCTCCTCCAATCTCCTCGAGATCGGCGACGGCGCGATGATCGGCGCGTACAGCTACTTCCTGAGCGGCGGAGAGTACGACCCGCAGAATCCGGCGCCGTTCGCGGAGCAAGACGGGATGCGCACCCGCGGCCCGCTCTCCATCGGGCCCGACTGCTGGTTCGGCGCGCGCGTCACCGTGCTCGACGCGGCGCAGAAAATCGGCGCCCGCTGCTCCTTCGGGGCGGGAACGGTCGTGACGAAGCCCGTGCCGGCCGGCTCCCTCGTCGTCGGAGTCCCGGGCCGCGCCCGCCCCCTCCCCCCTGTCTCCGCCGAAGCCGCCGTTCCGCCCGCCCCCAGCGCTCCGTGAAAATCCTTCTCGTCCACAACCACTACAAGAACCGCGGCGGGGAGGACACGGTGTTCGAGAACGAGCGCGACATGCTCGGGCGCGCGGGGCATACCGTCCTCACGTACGAGCGGTCGAACGATGAGATCGACGGGGAAAAGGGCGAAAGGAGATCGGGTCCCGGCCTCTTTTTCACCACGCTCTGGAGCCGCCGGAGCTACCGCGACATCCTGTCGATCATCGACCGCGAGAAGCCAGACGTCGTCCACTGCCATAACACGTTCCCGCTGATCTCGCCGTCCGTCTACTACGCCTGCGCGAGGCGGAAGACGCCGGTCGTCCAGACGCTGCACAACTATCGGCTCGCGTGCCTGAACGGGTATCTGTTCGACGACAAGACATGCGCCCTCTGCGAGAAATGTCTGGGGCGGGTCCCGCTTTCCGGAATCCGCCGCAGATGCTACCGGGGCTCGCTCGGCGCGTCGGCGACCCTGGCGGCGATGCTGGTCCTCCACCGGGTTCTCGGCACGTGGAGGCATATGGTCACGCGCTACATCGCGCTCACGGAATCCGGCAGGGACCTCTTCGTCCGCGCAGGTCTTCCCGCGGAGAAAATCGTCGTAAAGCCGAACGCTCTGCCGGACGGGGGCGGAGGACGGGACGCGGAGAAAAAGCTCCCCGACCCGCGGTCCATGGCCCCGTATTTCCTCTACGCCGGCCGTCTCTCTCCGGAAAAAGGTCCGGACGTGCTCGTCAAGGCATGGTTGAAGTTCCGCGAGGAAGCGGGAGCGCGCGCCCCCGCCGTCTCGCTTCTCGTCGCGGGCGACGGCCCGATGCGGCCGGAGCTGGAACGGCTGACGGGCGGCGGGCGGAGCCCCGTCCCCGACGGCCGCCCCGGCGCCGTCTTCCTCGGCCTCCTTTCCCGCGACGAGCTCCGCCCGTACCTGGCGGGCGCTCTCGCCGTGGTGTTTCCCTCGCGCTGGCACGAGACGTTCGGCATGTCCGTCGTCGAGGCGAACGCCGCGGGGACGCCCGTCATTCTCCCGGACCACCTCGGCATCGCCCGCGGCGTCGCGGCGCGACGGGGCGGAGTCACGTTCAAAAACGGAGACATCGGCGACCTCGCGCGCATCATGGCCGGGACGGCCGCCGAACCATGGAGGACCGACGGCGCGGTTCCGGAAGAATGTACGGAGCGAGGAAACGCCGACCGGCTTCTGAAAATCTACCGGGAGGCGAGATGACCCGCCTCTTCCGCCATCCAGCCGGAGTCTCTCCCCGCGACCGCGACGGGACGCGGACAGTCTCCGGCACGGATTGCGCGAGTCGGACGCGCCAAAACAGATGAAACAGAATATGCCAGGACCGTTCTCCGAGGACTCGTACAACCGCCTCGTCGAGATGTTGGGCGAGTCGGCCTGCCGGACGCTCGGACTTTTCAAGATTCCCGACACGTTCACGCTCTCCGTCGTCATTCCCGTCTACAACGAGGAGAAGACCGTGGAGACGCTGGCGGACCGGGTCGCCAATGTCCCGATACGGAAACAGATGGTGTTCGTCGACGACTGCAGCCGGGACGGATCGGCGGAGATCCTGCGGCGTGTCGAGGCGAAATACCGCGAAGATCCGATGAACGCCGTCGTCCTCTGCTCGCACGAGAAAAACCGCGGCAAAGGGGCGGCCCTCCGCACGGGCTTCGCGCGGGCGACCGGCGATGTGGTCGTCGTCCAGGACGCCGACATGGAGTACGACCCCGACGAGTATCCGCTTCTCTTGAAACCGATTCTCGAGGGGAAGGCGGATGTCGTGTACGGCAGCCGCTTTCTCTCCGACCGGGAGCACCGCGTGCTCTACTATTGGCATTCCCTCGGAAACCGCTTTCTGACGATTCTCTCCAACTGGTTCACGGACCTGAACCTGACGGACATGGAGACCTGCTACAAACTGTTCACCCGGGAGGCGATCCGGACGATTCTTCCGGAACTCCAGCAGGACCGGTTCGGATTCGAGCCGGAGGTGACCGCCCGGATCGCGAGGCACGGTTTCCGCGTCTACGAGCGCGGCATCTCCTACTCGGGCCGCACCTACCGCGAAGGCAAGAAAATCGGCTGGAAGGACGGTCTGCACGCCGTCTGGTGCATCGTGAAATACGGTCTCTGACACCCCTCCCGCGCCTTCCGGCCCCGGCCGTTTTCGATTGCCCGGAGAGAGTCTTTATGATTAAATACATCATTCCCGCGGCCCGGTCCTCCTTTTCGGACCGGCCGTTCCACAGACCAACCGTCTCCCAACCATGAACGTTCCCGCCATCTTCAAAGAATACGACATCCGCGGCCTTGTCGGCCCCGAACTCACCGCAGAACTCGCCCGGGCCATCGGTCGCGGCTTCGTCACGATGCTCAAATGCCGCAAGGTCGTCGTCGGCCGCGACATGCGCGTCCACTCCGACATGCTCTTCGACGCCCTCGTCGACGGCCTCACCGAGCTCGGAGCCGACGTCCTCGACGCGGGAATCTGCTCGACGCCGGTCTCGTATTTCGCCAACGGCCACCTCGGGGCCGACGCGAGCATCATAATCACCGCCTCGCACAACCCGAAAGACTACAACGGCTTCAAGCTCTGCCGGGCCCAGGCTGTTCCCATCAGCGGCTCGACCGGCATCAAGGACCTTGAGAAAATCGTCCGCTCCGGCGCGTTCGACCCGCCCGCCGCGAAACGCGGCGCCGTCACCAAGGTCGATGTTCTCCCCGCCTACGCCGAGCACGTCCGCAAGACCGCCCGCCTCGGCCGTCCGCTCCGCGTCGCGCTCGACCTCGCCAACGGCGCCGGCATCGTCGAGGCCAAAGTCTTCGAGGGCCTCCCCGGTCTCGAGATCGTCCCGCTCTACGGCGAGCCCGACGGCACCTTCCCCAACCACGAGGGCAACCCCCTCAAGCACGAGACGCTCCGCGACCTTCAGGCGCTCGTCCGCAAAGGCGGCTTCGACTTCGGCGCGGCCTTCGACGGCGACGCGGACCGCTGCGGATTCGTCGACGAGAAGGGCGACATCGTCCCGATGGACCTCATCACGGGTCTCGTCGCCGAGGACATCCTCTCCAACGGCCCCTGCACGGTCTTCTACGACCTCCGCAGCTCCTGGGCCGTGAAGGAGGCGATCGAGGCGCACGGAGGCAAGGCGATGATGAGCCGTGTCGGGCACGCCTTCATCAAGCAGCAGATGCGCGACAACGACGCCGTCTTCGCCGGCGAACTCTCCGGCCACTATTACTTCAAGTCCAACTACGTCGCCGAGTCCTCCTCGATGGCGCTCCTCTCCCTCGCGAACATCGTCTCGAACTCCACGAAGACGTTCTCCGAACTCGTCGCCCCGCTCCAGCGCTATTTCGCCTCGGGCGAGATCAACACGAAGCTCGACGCCCGAGAGAAAGCCCTCGGAGTCATGGCCGCGATTAAGGAGAAATACGGAGCGATGGGCGCGCGCGTCTTCGAGCTCGACGGCGTGAGCGTCGAATTCCCCGACTGGTGGTTCAACGTCCGCTGCTCCAACACGGAGCCCCTCCTCCGCCTCAATCTCGAGGCGAAGACCGCCGAGGCCATGGCCGCCCGCCGCGACGAGGTCCTCGCGCTCATCCGCGGCTAGCCGGCCGGATTCCGTGACCGAGCGCGCATTCCGTCCGGGCGTCCGCTACCGCCACTTCAAAGGCAAGGAATACCGCGCCGAGGGGGTTGCCCTCGACGCGGAGACCGGCGAGCCTCTCGCCGTCTACCGGGCCCTCTACGGAGAGGGGACGCTGTGGGTCCGTCCCTTGAAGGAGTTCCTCTCCGAGGTCGACCGGACGAAATATCCGGACGCTCCCCAGCGCTGGCGCTTCGAGGAGATTCCCTGAGCGGGCGCGGGACGGGGCGTCCCTATATCCGGAACACCGCCGGAGAATGCGGAGGAAGCGTGACGGACGCTCCGAGCACGGAGGCCTCGCCGCTCAATTTCTCCGCGGGGGCGGAGGGGAGCGTGAACGCGGCCGGGAACTTGTTGAAGTTCTGCAGGAAAAGATATTCCGTCCCGTCGGCGGCGCGGCGGACGTTGAAGTCCGTTCCGGGAGGAAGCGGCGCCGCCAGAGCGCGCCGGAGTCCCGCGCGCTCCGCGAGCGCGCCGTAGACGGCGGCGAGCGTCTCGTCCGAGCAGCGGGTCGCGAGATACCAGGCCTCGCCTTTCCCCACGCGGTTCACGGTGAGCGCGGGCTCGCCGGCGTAGAAGTCCGAGCCGTAGACGGCGACGGGCGTCGCGCTTTCGGCATGAATCCGCGAGCAGATCGCGGACGTCGGAAAATCGCCCGAAAGGCCGAGCGTGTTTTCGGGAAGGAAGCGGACCGCGTTCTTCTCCTCGGGATAGAGGTAGTCGATCTCCTCTTCCCAGACCCCGAAAAGCCCGCGGAGGCCGTCGCCCGGAAAGCCGTGGAGGTAGGTGAGCGCCGTATCGTTGACCCACCCGGTGAGATAGGTCGCGAGGACGGTGCCTCCCCGCTCGACGAACTCGCGGACGCGCGCGGCGAAACCTGGCTGAAGCAGATGAAGGACGGGCAGGACGACAAGCGAGTACTTTGAAAGGTCGGACCGGGGCGAGACGATGTCGGCGACGACTCCCTGCCCGTGGAGCGCCGTGAAGTGCCGGCGGAGCGCGCCGACGACATCCTTGGCCTCGGCGGAGGGGCCCTGGGAGGCCTCGAGAGACCAGCGGTTCTCCCAGTCGTAGACCAGCGCCGCGTCGGCGGGCACGCGCGAGTGGAGGACAGGAAGAAGGGCCGCCAGATCGTCGGAGATGGTCTGGACCTCCTGGAACATGCGGGTGTTCACCGACTCCGCTCCGCAATGGTCGATGACGGCGCCGTGGAACTTCTCGCAGGAGCCGCGCGACTTGTGGAGCTGGAAGTACTGGATGGAGTCGGAGCCGTGCCCGAGCGTCTGGTTGGAACGCGTGCGGATGACTCCGGGGCGCATCAGACGGTTGACGGGAGCCCAGTTCTGGACACCGGGGCAGGACTCCATAAGGAGGAAGGGCTTGTCCTTGAGACCGCGCATGATCGTATGGGCGAGCGCGGTGTCTTGAACGGTCGCCGTGTCGGCGGCCGGATCGTCGCGGTAGACGGGATAGGAGTCCCACGAGACGATGTCGATGGCCTCGGCGAACTTGAAATAGTCGATGTGGGGATAGAAGCCCATCAGATTGGCGGTGACGGGGATGTCCGGCGTGACGGCATGGAGCGTCTCGGCCTCGGCGCGGCAGAAATCGGCGTGCTGGCGGGAGCAGAAACGCCGCCAGTCGATCACCATTCCCTCGATGGAGGAGTCGATGGAGCGGATTTGTTCCCAATCGGTGAACGAGTGGGCCCAGAAGCCGGTCCACCAGGCCTGGTTGAGCGCGTCGAGCGAGCCGTACTTCTCCCGCAGCCACCCGCGGAACGCGGCGAAACAGAGGTCGCACGAGCAGGTTCCGCCGAACTCGTTGGAAATGTGCCAAAGCGCGAGCGACGGACGCTTCCCGTAGCGCTCGGCGAGCATGCGGTCGATCTTGGCGACATACTCGCGGTAGACAGGCGAGGTGTAGCAGTGGTTGTGGCGGGCGCCCTGCTCCTCCCGGAACGCGGGAAGCCGCCACCCCGGAGACTGCATGCGGCGGATCTCCGGATACTTCGCGGCGAGCCAGTTGGGCTTCGCGCCGGAGGGTGTCGCGAGAACGACGGACATCCCCTCGCGGTCGGCGCGGTCGAAGATGTCGTCGAGCCACTCGAACGTGTAGCGGCCCTCCTCGGGCTCCAATGACGCCCACGAGAAGATGCCGACGGAGACGGAGTTGACGCCCGCCTTGCGGAATAGGTCGAAATCGGTGTCGACAGTGCCTGGGATGTGACGCCACTGGTCGGGATTGTAGTCGCCGCCGTGAAGAAAGACAGTGGGTGTTTTCATACGATGATGGAGTTGGATGTTTTCGGGGAAAGGGTCTGCGTGAGCGCTGAGGAACGGAATCATGCCTGTTTTCGCTCGGAGCACGATGGAATGCCCATCTGTTTCCGGTATTTGACAACGGTGGTCCTGGCGATTTTGACTCCGATGTCGGACTGGAGGCGGGCGGCGAGGGCGTTGTCGGAGAGCGGGGCCGCGGGGTCCTCGTCGTCGATGTAGCCGCGGAGTTTCTCCTGCACCGCCTTGTTCGATACGGCCTCGCCGGTTCCGGAGGCGAGCGTTCCGGTATGAGCGGAGAAAAAAAACGAGAACGGAAGCGTGCCGCGGGGGGTACGCATATACTTGTTGGCGACGGCCCGGCTGACGGTGGGCTCGCTGTAGCCGATCTCGGCGGCGATATCCCGTTGAGTAAGCGGCGCGAGGGCGACGACGCCGTCGCGGAAAAACGCCTGCTGGCGTCCGACGATCTTCGAGGCGATCAGAAGCAGCGTGCGCCGCCGGTTCTCGATGAAGCCGCGGAGGTCGCGGGCGGCGGAGACATTCTGGCGGACCGCGGACTTGAACTCCGGCGTCGCGCCGGGATGCCGGGCGTATGCCTCATATTCGGCATCGATCAGAAGCTCGGGAAGAATCGACTCGGCCTCCTCGACGACGAAACGCCCGTCGCGCTCGACGACGGACGCCTCCGGAACGAACGCGGGCATGTCCGTGACGCCGAACGCGCCGCCGGGCGCCGGATCGAGCTCCGCGAGATCCCGGAACGCGAACTCGACCTCCGATACCGTGACGCCGAACCGGGCCGCCAGCGCGCGGAACGCCCGCGACTCGATCTCGGACTTCGGAGCCTCGCGGAGGATGTCCGCGGCGAGGGTGTCGCCGCGTCCGTCCGCGACAAGCTGCAGAAGGAGGCACTCGGAAAGATTCCGCGCGGCGATTCCGGGCGGATCGAACGCCTGGACGGCGGCGAGCGCGGCCTCGGCGTCGGACAGTTCGGCATTGAGGGCCTGGGCGATCTCGGCGAGAGGCGTGGCAAGGTATCCGGAGGGCAGGAGCGAACCGATGATCTGGAGGGCGAGAGCGGCGCGCGCGGGCGGCAGCTCGAGTGTCCGGTACTGCGCGAGAAGATGCTCGTCGAGCGTCTCCGGTTCGGTCCGGGAGTCGAAAAAGAACTGGCGGCGCCGCTCGGCCTCCGGGTCCTCGGCGGCCGTGCTGGGTCCGTAGTGCGAGTCGCCGCCGTCGCCGGAATCGCCGTCGCGGAAGAACTCGTCGGAGGAACCGTCGTCGGAAAAGAATCCGCTTTCATCGGTCTCGGTCCCGGCGGCTCCCCGACCTCTGCCCTCGTGAGGATGGAGTCCGGCCTCATGCCGCTCCCGGGCCTCGTCGAGGGAGAACTCGCCTTGAGGCTTGGCAAGAGAAAGCGCGGGATTCTGTTCGACGGCCATGTGAATCTCCTGCTCGAGCGTCTGGACCGGAATCTCCAGAAACTTCATGGACTGCACCTGGCGCTGCGTAAGCCGCAGTTCCTGACGCTGTCCGAGGGTGTGGGCCTGAGTCGCCCCGAGCCGGATGGAAGGAGTAGACATGGAAATTGCTTACATGATAACAAACCCCCGGATGGAAGTCCATTGCCAGTTCTTTCGGGAAACGTTCCTGACCGTTCCGCCATGAAAGTCCGCGACCCGATCCGTCGCGGAAAACGCGTGGCCTCCCCTGCCGCGGGAAGCCTCCGCTCAATCCGCCTCGGAGAGTTCCTCCCATGCTGTCCGGACAGAAGGCAATCCCCCCGTCCCGCCGCGCCGTGACGTCACCTGGCCGAACAAGAAACATCTTTGAAATCAAAATAGGCCTCGAAGACAAGACCGGAGATATGTTCAGACCGGAGATATGTCCCGTTGTCGATATGTCCAAATGGCGACATACCCAGATGGACAGCATCTCCAAATGGACAGCATCTCCAACTCGGCGGTATGTCCGGACCAACGGCATGTCCGGACTGGCGAGAGTACCCATGCCGTCCTTGCCATGATGTATCCACGCCACGAAGGGTTTCCCCACCCAAAAATAAGAACAGGAACAGAAATAGAAACAGAAACAGAGACAGAGACAGAGACAGAGACAGAAATAAAATACTATATTGACAATGTCTGACAAAATTTTCAATATTCCTAAGGAATTCCTTGAATTTAATTTTGAATTTGTACGCCGCGGAACGCTCTGACCCATTTAAATCGGTTCGAGAAAGATTGAAACTTCCAAAGGTGTTGCCCTTCGTGTACCGGTCGCCCCTAGTACAAAAAAGATATAAATTTCTAAATAGACATAGGTAATCCGTTTTCTTGAAAAACGTAAGAAATTTCGAGAATTTTGATTTGAACTTGTACGCCGCGGAACGCGCTGGGACGTTCGATCTCGGCCTGCGGAAGACCGATGTGGACTCATGAGAGAAGCGCCTCGGGTCCATGCCGCGCCGACGTTCTTCATCCGGATTCCATGCGGCGGAAGCCCCCGCGCCGCCCCTAACATCGCCCGTTCCCAAATCGGCACCGCCCGCAAAAAAGGGGCTAGACGCGGAGGCCGAGGTTTTGGTATCCTTTCCCCCGCCATGAAAAAAGGAATTCATCCCAACTACGGCCCGGCCAAAATCATCTGCGCCTGCGGCCACGTTCTTGAAACCATGTCGACGGTCAAGGAAATGCACGTCAACACGTGCTCCGCTTGCCACCCGTTCTTCACGGGCCAGCAGACCTTCATCGATACGGAAGGACGCATCGATTCCTTCCGCCGCCGCTACGCCAACATCGCGAAGAAGAAGTAGTTCCGCGTCCGGGGAATCCCGGAGCACGACCGATTGCCAAACACCGGGACATGCGAAAGTATGCCCCGTTGTTTTTGTTTTAATCCGTAATGGAGAGTCGGCCGGAAATCGCCGCCTCCAACGGGCCGACAATGTACGATTGTCCGCATAGTTTGCCCGCATAAATGTAAGGAATCTCCTATGATTGACCGGGAACAGGTGTCGCGGATTTTGTTCCGCAAACAGTTCGTCGAAAGCTCGATGGCGGACCCTTCCGCCGCGGCGGACGCGAAACACTACCGCGAACTCGTGCGCGAACACGCCGCGCTGAGCCGTCTCGAGCACCAGTCGCACGAATATTTCCGGCTGCTCGACGATATCGCCGAGCACCACGCCCTCCTCGACGACCCCGACGGCGACCCGGAACTCAAGGAACTCGCGGCCGCGGAGATCGACGAACTCGAGGCCTCCCTTCCCGCGACGGAGAAAGCGCTCCGACTCGCCCTCCTCCCGCCCGATCCCGACGAGGACCGCAACGCGATGATGGAAATCCGCGCGGGCACCGGCGGCGACGAGGCCGCCCTTTTCGCGGGAGACCTCTTCAGGATGTACAGCCGCTATTGCGAGGCAAAAGGCTGGAAAATCAGCGTCATCGACGAGAGCGAGGGTGAGATGGGCGGCTATAAGGCCATCGTTTTCCGCGTCGAGGGCCAGGGAAGTTTCGCCGCGTTCCGCTACGAGGGCGGAGGACACAGAGTCCAACGCGTCCCGGTCACCGAGGCCCAGGGCCGCATCCACACCTCCGCGGCGACGGTCGCCGTCTTCCCCGAGGCGGAGGAGGACGACGAGGTCGAAATCAATCCCGGAGACCTGCGCGTCGACACCTACCGGGCGTCCGGCGCCGGCGGCCAGCACATCAACAAGACGGACTCCGCAATCCGCATCACGCACCTGCCGACGGGCATCGTGGTCGAGTGTCAGGAGGAGCGCTCGCAGATGCGGAACCGCGACAAGGCGATGAACGCCCTCCGCTCCCGCCTGCTCGCGAAAAAGCGCGACGAACGCGTCTCGCAGATGTCCGAGAAACGCAAAGCGATGGTGGGCTCCGGAGACCGTTCGCAGCGCGTCCGCACATATAACTTTCCGCAAAACCGGATGACCGACCACCGCATCAATCTGACGCTCTACAGCCTGGACAGGATCATCGAGGGAGACATGGGCGCGATGCTCGAGGCGCTGGCCACGAGCGACACCGAGATGCGCCTCGAGGAGGAGCTCGGAAAGGTCGCCGAAGCGTAGGCCGTCCGCCCCCGCCGCGCGCAGAAACCCGCCTCCGTCCCCGCAGGGTCCTACCCCAGCGGAAGTTCCGGCTGGTCGGCGCCTTCGTCGGTCGCGGACCCCTTGAAAGAGAACTTCACGGTGCCCCCGTCCTCCGCGCGGACTCGCTCGATGTCGGGCTGCATCTTGTCGAGCTCCGACAGGTCCTTCAGGCCAAAATGGTCGAGGAACTCCTGCGTCGTCCCGAACAGATAAGGTCGCCCCGGAAGATCGCTCCGACCGACAATTTTCACAAGCCGCATCTCCGCGAGCGCCTTGAGGACGTGTCCCACGCCGACGCCGCGGATCGACTCGATGCCCGAGCGTGTGACCGGCTGCCGGTACGCGATGACGGCAAGTGTCTCGATCATCGGCTTGGACATTCTCTGCGGACGGTCCTTGCGGAGCATCTTCCGCACCCATGGTCCGCAATCCGCCTCCGTCTGGAGCCGGTAGGTCCCGTCGATCTCGCCCAGCGAGATACCAAGTCCAAGCGATCCGAACCGCCTCCCGAGTTCTTCCAACTCCGCGCGGATGGTCTTGCCGTCGATTCCGGTCAGGCCGCGGACCGTCTCGTCCTCGGGAAGCGCGTCGAACTTCGCCGCCTCCGCGTCCGCCTCCGCGTCGGGAGCGGACGCGCCTTTCTCTGCGGCCGCGAGAAGCTCCTCGTCGCTCACGGCCGGTCCCTCGCCGGACTCCGCCCGACGGTCGGTCTCCACACTTTCCAGGACTCGCCGGATCTCCCGCACGGTGAGCGCGTGGTCCGCGCCGAGAAGCAGCGCGCCGAGAATGCGGCGGAGCTCGTCGGACGAAAGCATCGGGGCGGATTTTTTGGGGAATTTCATGGAAGAATCTGTCAAAGGCTGCAAAGGTCCTGCGACGTCCGGAACGTTTCGCGGAATCTGTTTTCGTGAATTTCAGGCCGAAGTCCGAGTTCCCGTCATTCGGGCACGTTTTCCGGGGTCTCTCCGGGCATAGTCTCCGGAGGAGCCGGTCCGGGCTCCGGCTCGGGAACGGGTTCAGGCTCCCATTCGCGGATTTGGATATCGGCGAACGGACCGCCTTGAACGGCGGCGACTCGGTGCTGCCGCAGAAGCTCCAGCAACGCGAGGAACGTGACGATGATCTCGCCGCGGTGGGATGTCGGTTTGAAGAGAGACGAAAAGGCGATGCCGCGCTTTTCCGACCGCGCGACGAGCGTCTCGATGACGCGGATTTTGTCCGGCACGGTCCAAAGGACCGGCTCGATCTCCCCGACGGGGTCGACCGGAGCCTTCGAAAGGACCTCCGCGAACGCCGCGACGAGATCGGCGATTTTGACCGAGCCCCAAGCGACCTCGCCCTCCCCCGCCTCGGTGACGACCGCGGCGGAACCGCCCGCGGTGAAGACATCCATCCGTTCGGACTCTTTGTCCTCGAGCCGCTCGGCCGCCTCCTTGAACCGCTTGTACTCCACCAACTGACGGACAAGGTCCCATCGGGGATCGCGCCCGTCCTCCTCGTCGTCGCCGACAGCCTCCTCGTCGTCGGGCAGGAGCATGCGGCTCTTGATGAGCTCGAGTGTCGCCGCCATGACGACAAACTCGCCGGCGACATTGAGGTCGAGCGACTGCATCGCCGCGAGATACTCGCGGTACTGCTCGGTGATACGGGCGATGGGGATGTCGTAGATGTCGAGCTCGTCGCGCCGGATGAGATACAGCAGCAGATCCAGAGGTCCCTCGAAGACCTCGAGATTCACTTTGTAGTCGTCTGTCTGGGATGGAAAAGGCATGCGTGAAAATTTCCCGGTCGCTAGCAGGACGTCGCTTTTCCTTCGATCTCCCCGCGGATGTCCATTCTCTCGTCGCGGAAAATGCGGGAGTCCATCGTTTTGGGATCGCGGACGACGGGGAGGAACTCCATCGAAGGATAGATATCGCGCGCCGGATCGATGCCGGGCGCGATCTCGACCAGCTCGAGACCTTCCGGAATCAGTTTGAACACGCAGCGCTCGGTGACGTAGAGAACATCCGCCCCGCGTGCAGCGGCGTACGCGCCGTTGAAGGAGATCTGCTCGACCGCCTGGACGAACTTCTTCACGCGGCCTTCCTTCAGAATGCGGAGCTTTCCGTCCTCCACAGCGACCGAGAGTCCTCCCGCGGTGAACGTTCCGCAGAAAACGACCTTGCGCGCGTTCTGGCTGATATTGACGAAACCGCCGAATCCGGGAATGCGGTTTCCGAAACGGCTTACGTTGAGCGACCCGTCGGGGCCCACCTGGGCGAGGCCGAGAAACGCCGCGTCGAGACCGCCTCCGTCATAGAAGTCGAACTGGTCGGCGAGGGAGAAAAACGCCTCGGGATTGTAGGAGACCCCGAAATTGACTCCGCTGCAGGGCACTCCGCCGATCACGCCCGCCTCGGTCGTGAGCGTGAAGAGGTGGCTCATCCCCTCCTCCGACGCGACAGACGCGACGCCCTCGGGCATGCCGATGCCGAGATTGATGACCGTCCGGGGGCGGAGCTCCATCGCGGCGCGGCGCGCGATGATCTTCCGCTCGCCGAGCGTCAGCACGGGCAGGATATCGTTGGAGACGCGCATGTCGCCGCAGAAGGTCGGGTTGAAGTAGTCGAGGTAGGTCTGACCGGTGTCGGAGGGGTCCTCCGCGAGAACGACCATGTCGACGAGGCAGCCGGGGATATGGATCTGGCGGCCGGTCATCGTGCCGTTCTCGACACGGCGCTTGACCTGGACGATGACCTTGCCCCCGTGGTTGTGCACGGCGGAGGCGATGGAGCGGAGCCCGTGATTGAGCGCCTCGTCCTCGAGCGAGACATTCCCCGCGGGGTCGGCCGTCGTGCCGCGGACGAGCGCGACATGGATGGGGAACGCCTTATAGAAAAGATACGGCTCGCCGCCCCACATGACGGACTCCACCAGGGAATCGTTCGAGACCGCGTTCATGCGGCCTCCGCCGAACGCGGGGTCCGCGAACGTCCCGAGCCCGACACGCGAGAGGACGCCGGGCTTGCCGGCGGCGATGTTGCGGTAAAGCTGCGCGATCACGCCGAGAGGAAGATTGTAGCCCTCGGCCTTGTTGTCGACAATAAGCTTCTGAAGGCGCGGAACCATGCCGATATGGCCGAACACGACGCGCTTCACGAGCCCCTCGAGACTGATGGTGTTGACGCCGGCGTCCGCGCCGTCGCCCGGCGCGGCGGGAAACGTATAGGTCAGACCGCGCGGGGATCCCGTCTCCCGGAACCGCTGCGCGAGCGCCTTGAAAAGAAGGTCCGGCGAGCCCGTTCCGACGAAGCCGCCCGTCACGACGCCGTCGCCGTCGCGGACGACGGAGACGGCCTCGGCGGGCGTGACGAACTTGTCTTTCAAGGATGTGTCCATGGACATCGCTCCCGGAGCTAGCCTTTCAGGAAAGCATTGATAAAGGCTTCCGAACGCGCGACCCAGCCGCCCTCGGCGCGCACTCGGTCGGCAAGACCGTTGTCCTGCGTGACAACGACGCAGAACGTGCCGGTCGCACGGGCGAGCATCAGGTCGTCAACAATCGCATTGTCCGCCCGATGCTCCCCGACGCCGCCGGAGTAGATGACACGCAAACGGTCTCCGACCTGGAGCGTCGTCATGTAGTCGCCGTCGAAATACAGCCGGACGTCGCAGTCTCCGAATTCGGGAAGGACGGCGAGAAGGTCGTCGGCGAGTTCGTTGCGCGCGTCCTCGTGCGACTGCCCGAATTCCTTTTTCAAAACGAACTTTTCATGGAGGTTGAGGACATTGTGTCCGTCGACCATGAGCTGGATATGCTGTCGTTTCTGGACGGTGCCGCCGATCAAATCGCCGAGAAGCGAACGCGTTTCCGGGCGGGGACCCGGCACGGGGGCGGAGGCGGCGGAAGTCCGCGGTCCATCCGAAACCTCCTCGGAGGCGGCGGCGATGGAGCCGCTCCGTTTCTCAATGGTCCAGACGGCCTCCTCCAAAAGTTTCAGGCGGCGCTCGAGCTCCTCGACAGACGCTCGGACCGGCGCGACGCGGCGCTCGACCGGCTTGTCGATCCACGCGGTCTCCGACAGGAGTTCCGCGCGCTCGGCCTCCCAAGACGACTTCTCGCTCCGGAGCCTCTGGAGCTCCTGATCCGCGTCGGAGTTCGCCGCGACGGCCTCGCGAAGCCGGTCGGCCTCGGCGGATTTCTCAAGGAAACGTTTCCGAAAGTCCGCGGTCTCGGCGACGGCACGGTCGCGCTCGCCCGCCACGCTCCGGAGAGACGCCTCGGCGAGACGGAGTTTCTCCCGCAGGTCGGACGCGATATTTTTCGCGTCCTCGGCGCGCGCGTCGGCTGCCTGAAGCGCGGCGTCCGCCTCGGCCCCCGCTCCGACATGCGAGGCGATCTGCTCCTCGAGTTCCCGGATCCGTCTGTCCCGAACCCGGAGATCCTGCTCGAGGGCCTTGCGGTTCTCCTTTTCGGATTTCGCGGACTGCAGGGCCGACGACACGTCCTCGCGGGCTTTCCGAAGATCCTCCTCGAGTTTGGAGATCCGGACATCGGGCTCGGCGGATTTTTTAAGAACAGGAGTTTTCGCGATGCGCCCGACCTCGGAAAGGAACGGTTGGAACAAGCCGTTCTGGAGCTTTCGGAATCCGGCGGAATCCGCGGCGGGGTCGACAGGCGGGAACCACCGGCGGTTCTCCGGAAGTTCCGGCAGGAGGTCGAGGTAGTCGAGGGCTTTCTTCCGGACATTCGCGCGGGAATCGAACAGCATCGAAAGCACGATCCGGGCGGTTCCAAAGAAGAGGCAGAGCTCGGAGAATCCGTCGGACAGCGCCTTGGTGGAAAGGACGAACGTGAAACGTTGACAGAAAAGATGCCGGGAAAGGGCGAGCGTGAGTTTCTCGGAGATGGCGTCGGAAGAAAGAAGCGAGACAAACATCTTGCGGCGGGCCAGCCCGGCGGCGGCCTCCGTTTTCCGGAAACCGGGACAGAGGGACGGGAAATGCCCGACCAGCTCGTCGACGCTGTCGAGAGGAAGCTCGTCGAGCTGGCGCCGGAGTTCCTCTTTCAGTTCCTCCGGCCAATCGTTGTTTTCAAGAAGTTTCATCGATAAAGTTCCAGCACGCCACCAGTATGGCATAATCCGGTCGCTTTCTCCACCCTTTTCCGCGGCTCAGCCGTGTCGCCCGTTGCGTCAGAATAAGGACACCGGGCGAGACGGAAGGAGAAAAACACGCACGGCCATTTCGTCCGACACAGGACAGCGGGTATCCTGAAGCCATGGACATGACGAGCGGAACGGCGACGCATGAATACAGCCTGTGCAGATGGGAGGACTGTCTCGAAGAGCCCGACATGCGGAAGAGGTGCCGGATGCGGAAGAGGTGCCGGATGCGGAGGAGGTGCCGGATGCGGAGGAGGTGCCGGATGCGGAGGAGATGCCGGATGCGGAGGAGATGCCGGATGCGGAGGAGATGCCGGATAACGGAAGAGGTGCCGGATAACGGAAGAGGTGCCGGATCGCGGACGTTCGGTCTGCCCGGGGCAAAACTGGCGAAGCGCTTGCGGACTGACAGGCGACCGAGCTCCTGAGCGACTACAACTTTGAAAACCAAAGTCGAAAACCCTGAACATCCTAAATCCAAGGTTCTCTTTTACGCCCTTGCCCTATCGCATTGTTCATTTTCACAATGTACAAATTCAAAATCAAATTCATCAATTTCATTAGATTTTTTCACAATTAAATTTTCTCTTGCAATGTTTATGTCGATATAGTATATTCGTTTGAACAAACGGCGGACAGTACTTCCATTTCTTCAATCGCTCACGTTCCAATCCCCCTGTCCGCATTCCACCATGCATACACATCCATCAAAATACTACGGTTCTACATCCTACGTCGGCGTTCCCCACACTCCGACGCCCACGGAGGCGCTCCTCTGCCTCATCGGGCTGCCCACTCTCCCGTTTATGGTCTTTTGGGCGCTTTTCAAGCCCATTTTCGGCGAATTTTTCGCCGACGTCCACACCGAGAGAACCCTCCGACGCGTCCTCAAGGCGGCCGAGGAGCGCGAGCGCGAGGCCCGGGAGCGCCCCGCCGAAAACCCATGGCGCCACAAGATTGTCGTCTCGTTCAACCCGCCGCCGACGCCCGAGGCACTTCTGGAGCTTTGGAACCATCGCAAGGACTCCCATGAGGCCGCGCTCGCCTTCGGCTCCG
>JAZUKQ010000204.1:0-2627 GCA_045643325.1 Kiritimatiellia bacterium
TTCAGAGGACCTCGTTTCCCGCATGGAATAGGTCGATTTTCTCGGCGTGGAAAAAAGTCCTGCGTCGTTCTAACCGTCTCGAAAGGCTTGTCGCACAACAACAATCTTCATTTCGCTTCTCAAAAAAGCGGGATAAGTGTGGAGAAGAATGCTGAAATGGAATGGTGGGTTTTCCGATGTGGCGACCGCCCGGGGGCGCGGGGGACAGGAAACAAGGCCTCCGATGAGATCGCGGCCGATGCTCTCCGAGATGGGAGTGTAAGGGGCGCCTACTCGCAAAAGCGTGCGGACCGCGCAGCACGGCGCCTGGCCAACGTCATGAGATGAAACACCCTTGCGCAATCCCTGATCTGCCGTCCCATTCGACCTGCGACTCACCGTCCGTGACTTCAAAAAACGTGGAGGGTTGCGACACCGCCAGCCGCCCTCGGCGACAGTCTCCCCGGGAGCCGGGGTCGGCAAGTCGGTCGGCCGGTCGAGTTCCAGAACTCCGAAACGCTCTTTTCCTGTCGGATGTGGGTCCAATCCCGAAGTTCCCGGAATCCGGCCGAAGAAAGTCATAAGAAACAACGGCGCGGAAACCCTGTTTTCGGGCCTCCGCGCCGCTTTCTCTGAACATACCGGGGAATGTCCAAGACGGACATCCGCGACCCGAAAAATTCGTTGAGAGGATTTTTGGGCCGGCCGGCCGGCTAGGCTTTGATGGAGAGTTCGTCCTGGACGCGCTTGAGGTCGGCGTCGACCATCATGTGCATGAGTTCCGTGAGGGAGGTCTTCGCCTCCCATCCGAGTTCGGCCTTGGCTTTCGAGGGGTCGCCGAGGAGGAGTTCGACCTCCGCGGGACGGTAGAACTTCGGATCGACGACGACGTATTTCTCGTAGTCGAGACCGACGTGCTCGAAGGCGATGCGGCACATGTCGCGGACGGTGGTGGTCTTGCCGGTCGCGACGACGTAGGTGTCGGGGCGCTCCTGCTGGAGCATCATCCACATGGCCTCGACATAGTCGCCGGAGAAGCCCCAGTCGCGCTTGGCGTCGATGTTGCCGAGGTGGAGATCCTTCTGGACGCCGAGCTTGATGCGCGCGACGGCGTCGGTCACCTTGCGGGTGACGAACTCGATGCCGCGGAGCGGGGACTCGTGGTTGAAGAGGATGCCGCAGCAGCCGAAGATGCCGAAACTCTCGCGGTAGTTGATGGTCGACCAGTGGGCGAAGAGCTTGGCGACGCCGTAGGGGCTGCGGGGATGGAAGGGGGTGGTCTCGGACTGGACCGGGAACTCCGGCATGCCGCCGAACATCTCGGACGTGGAGGCCTGATAGAACTTGGCCTTCGGGCGGACCTGACGGATGGCCTCGAGGATGTTGAGCGCGCCGAGGCCGGTGGCGTCCGCGGTGAGGATGGGCTGGGCCCAGGAGGTGGCGACGAAGCTTTGCGCGCCGAGGTTATAGACCTCGTCCGCCTCGGAGATATTGAGCGCGCGGATGATGGAGGCGATGTCGGTGAGGTCGCCGTCGATGAGCGTCACCTTGTCGAGGACGTCGAGATATTGGAGACGCCAGACGGTGGGAGAGGAACGGCGGGCGAGGAGACCGTAGACCTCGTATCCTTTGGAGAGGAGGAATTTGGAGAGATAGGCACCGTCCTGGCCGGTGATGCCTGTGATGAGGGCTTTGCGGGACATGTTGCTGAATCCTTAAACGCGAAATATGTGAGGCGACATTATGATAGATTTCGGGGGAACCGTCAAATGGCGGACGACGTCCGGAGCCGGGCGATCTCCCGGGCGTAGCCGGGAACATCGTTGGGTGTCTCGAGATTGAAGGGGAGTCCGGCGAGAAGGGGATGTCGGAAGACCCGCTCGAGGGTCTCGAGACCGATGTGCCCCTGGCCGAGGCAGGCGTGGCGGTCCTTGCGGGCGCCGAGCGGGTTCATCGAGTCGTTGAGGTGGACCGCGCGGAGCCTGGAGAGACCGACGACGCGGTCGAACTCCGCGAGGACGCCGTCGAGCCGGGTGACGATGTCGTAGCCGCCGTCCCAGATGTGGCAGGTGTCGAGGCAGACGCCGAGGAGCGGGTCGAGCGCGGGGGCGCGGGCGAGGGTGGCGTCGATGAGCGCGCGGAGTTCCTCGAACGACCGGCCCATCTCGGAGCCCTTGCCGGCCATGGACTCGAAGAGGAGCGTCGGACGGGCGGAGCCGAGCCCGGAGACGCCTTCGAGCCCGGCGTAGGCGCCGGCGACGGAGTCGGCGACGAGGGGGACGGCGGTCTCGGGCCCCTGGCCGACATGGGAGCCGGGATGGATGTTGTAGAGCGCTCCGGGAATATGGGTGAGGCGCGCGAGATCGTCGGCGAGGGTCTCGCGGGCGAAGCGGAGGATGTCGGGCCGCGCCGCGCAGAAATTGAGCGTGTAGGGGGCGTGGAAGACGACGGGTCCGAAGGAATGCTCCCCGGAAAACTCAAGGAACGCGCGGACGTCGTCGAGATCGAGGGGCTTCGCGGCGCCGCCGCGGGGATTGCGGGTGAAGCACTGGAAGGTGTCGGCTCCGATGGAATGAGCCTCGCGGGCCGCGGCGAGAAGGCCGTCGGAACAGGAAAGATGCGCGCCGAGATACATGGAAACGGGGAGG
>JAZUKQ010000205.1:0-5053 GCA_045643325.1 Kiritimatiellia bacterium
GCTTTTTTATTCATCCGCCGGTACGCCCCGTTTCCCTTCCAACCCGCCAACCGCTTCCACCCCAGCATCCCGATGCACCACACCATCGTCCTCGGTTCCGGCGCCGCAGGTCTCGCCGCGGCGCTACGCCTCCACGAGGAAGGCGTCTCCGACATCCTGCTCGTCACCGACTCCCTCGCCCGCGGCACGTCCGTCAATACCGGCTCCGATAAACAGACGTACTACAAACTCGGCCTCTGCGGCGCCGACCCCGACAGCCCGGCGGAACTCGCGAAGTCGCTCTTCGAACCCGGCTCGGTCCACGGCGATGTCGCGCTCGTCGAGGCCTCCCTCTCCGCCCGGTGCTTTCTCCACCTCGCGGATCTCGGCGTCCCGTTTCCGCACGACGCGTTCGGGGGCTATGCCGGCTACAAGACCGACCACGACCCGCGTTGCCGGGCCACAAGCTGCGGCCCCTACACCTCGCGCGAGATGTGCCGGGCCCTCCTCCGCGCCGTCCGCGCGGCAGGCATCCAGATCGCCGAACGCCGGATCGCCGCGCGCCTCGTCCTTTCCCATGGACGCGCGGCCGGACTCGTCGCCTACAACGCCGGGACAAGGACGCTCGAGACGCATCTCGCCTCCAATCTCGTCTTCGCGGTCGGAGGGCCGGGCGGCCTTTACCGCACCAGCGTGTACCCCGCCGCGCATACCGGCGCCATCGGTCTCGCCCTTGAGGCCGGAGCCCCCGCCCAGAACCTCGCCGAATCCCAGTACGGCCTCGCGTCCGTCAAATTCCGCTGGAATGTCTCGGGGACGTACATGCAGGTTCTTCCGCGCTTCGTCTCGACCGACGCGGACGGCGTCTCGAATCCCCGGGAGTTCCTGCTCGACGACTATCCCGACGCCGCGTCGATGCAGTCCGCCATTTTCCTCAAGGGCTACCAATGGCCCTTCGATGTCCGGAAATTGCCCGACGGCTCCTCGAAAATCGATCTGCTTGTCCACCGGGAGACCGTCTCCCGGGGACGCCGTGTCTTCCTCGACTTCCGGCAGAACTCTTCCGCCGGTCTCGACTTCGGAGCGCTCTCCCGGGAGGCGCACGACTACCTCTCCCGCTCCGGAGCCCTCTTCGGCACCCCGCTCGACCGGCTCCTCCGCATGAACCCCGGCGCCGTCTCCCTCTATGCCGAGCACGGGATCGACCTCGCCTCCGAGCCGCTGGAAATCGCGGTCTGCGCGCAGCACAACAACGGCGGACTCATCGGAACGGTCTGGTACGAGTCGCCCGAGATTCCCCATCTCTTCCCCATCGGCGAGGTCAACGGCTCCCACGGCGTCACCCGCCCCGGCGGAACCGCGCTCAACGCGGGCCAGGTCGGCGCCTTCCGTGCCGCCGAGTACATCGCCCGTCGCTACGCGAGCCCCGACCTCGACGAGGCGGACGCCCTCCGCGCCGCGGAAACCGCGCGCGCGGCAGTCGCCGCGCGGCTCCGCGGAACACGCTCCTGGCGCGCCGACCGCGCGGCGCTGCAGGCGCGCATGACGTCCTTCGGCGCCCACCTTCGCCCGGTCGCGGACCTTCCGGGCGCCGCGTCCGACGCCCGGTCGCTCTATCTCGACATTCTGCGCGACGGCTATCCGGAGGCCGACGCGGAATTCGCCCTGCCTACCATCCAGCTCGCGCTCGCCTCCTGGATCTATCTCGAGGCCCTCCGGGCCCACGCCGACTCCGGCGCCGGCTCCCGCGGGTCCGCGGCCTATCTCGGACCCGACGGCGCGCCGCTTCCCGAGAACACCTCGTTCCGGACGAAAATTTTGGAAACACGCCTCGTCGCGGACACGCCGGACGCCCCCCGGGCCGAGTCCCGCTGGGTTCCTGTCCGCCCTGTTCCGGCGCCCGACTCCTGGTTCGAGAACGTCTGGGCCGACTACCGTTCCGGCGCGATCTATGAATGACCCCACAACCCGTGGTAAATATGCTATAATCGGCCATTCCGTCTCGAACCGTCCCGACCTCCTCCTCCGTGCCTCCGCGCGGGGCCGCCAAGACGTTCCGGCCTCTTTTCCCCTTTCTTTTCCAATCATCAGACCACTCCGACCTGCCAGAACTTTCCCATGATCCGGATCGCCCTCCCCAACAAAGGCTCCCTCTCCGAGGAAGCCGTCTCCCTCTGCAAAGAAGCCGGCTACCGCTGCCGCCGCTCCGGCCGCGAGCTTTCTATCCTTGACGCCGACGCGGATGTCGAGTTCTTCTTCCTCCGCCCCCGCGACATCGCGGTCTATGTCGGCCGCGGCGTCCTCGATGCCGGCATCACCGGACGCGACCTCAACGCGGACTCCGAGACGCCGGCCTTCGAGGCGCTCGCGCTCGGATTCGGGAAGTCCACGTTCCGCTACGCGGTCCCGAAGGAGTCCGGTCTCACGCCCGACAACCTCGAGGGCAAGCGTGTGGCCTGCTCCTACAAGAACATCGTCCGCCGCGACCTCGAGCGCCGCGGAATCCACGCCGCCGTCGTCCCGCTCGACGGCGCGGTCGAGATTTCCATCCGCCTCGGCGTCGCCGACGCCATCGCCGACGTGGTCGAGTCCGGCCAAACCCTCCGCGAGGCCGGTCTGAAGACGGTCGGCGATCCCGTCCTCGCCTCCGAGGCCGTCGTCATCGTCTCCGGCGAGGAAAAGCTCGCCAATCCGCAGATCAAGCGCTTCCTCGACCACCTCCGCGGCATCACCGTCGCGCGCCAGTACTCGATGGTCGAATACGACGTTCCCAGAACCTCGCTCGACCAGGCCATCCGCATCGCTCCGGGCTTTGAGGCTCCCACGGTCTCCCCGCTCAACAACCCCGACTGGGTCGCCGTCAAAGTGATGCTCCCGCGCAAGAAAATCCACGACATCGTCGACGCCCTCGCGGACATCGGCGCCCGCGGCATCGTCGTCTCCGACATCCGGACGTGCAGACTCTGACGTCCCCCGATTGATTCGGGCGCCCCAAAAGGTCGGACAGGTCACAAAGATCCCGATGGCGCGGAACAGTTTCCAACCCCACAGCATCGAACCTTTCCGGTCTCTCCAAACGCTCCGATCCCCTATGCGCTCCGCCACGTTCCTCGGCACCGGCACCTCCACAGGCGTACCCCTCATCGGCTGCGCCTGCCCGACATGCACGTCCGCGGATCCGCGAGACAACCGGCTGCGTCCGAGCCTTCTCCTGAAAAGCGGCGAGTTCCACCTTCTCGTCGATACGTCCCCCGACTTCCGCCAGCAGGTCTTCCGGCACCGCGTCGAACGGGTCGACGCCGTCCTCATCACCCATCCGCACGTCGACCACCTCTTCGGTCTTGACGATCTCCGCCGCTTCAACCTCCTCCAGAAGTCGGCGATTCCCGTCCACGCGACGCCGGAGACGATCCAGACCATCCACGCCGTCTTCGCCTATCTCTTCGTCCCCGCCATTCCGGGCACCTTCCTCCCGAATCTCGAGTTCGTCCCCGTCGACGGCCCCTTCGACGTCGGCCCGTTCCACGTCACGCCGTTCGACGTCTCCCACGGACTCTGCCGCACGACCGGCTACCGGTTCGACGCCGGGGACGGCGCCAGTCTCGCCTACGTCCCCGACTGCAAAGTGTTCCCCGAGAGCGCCTATGCGGCCGTCGGTCGCCCCGACGTGATGATTCTCGACGCGCTCAAGCCGGCCGGCCATCCGAGCCACCTCTCCTTCGGAGAGGCGTTCTCCGTGCTCGGCCGGATCGGCGCCCCCCGCTCGTATATCACGCATATCGGGCACGATCTTCTCCACAAAGACATCCCCGCCACGCCCTCGCGCCTTCCCGCCTACGACGGCTTGACCGTATCCTGGTGATCCGGCCGCCGCCCCCCACAGATTTTCCCCGCCGCCATGAAGTCCTCGCCCGCTCTCCTCGCCGCCCTCGTTCTCGCGGTCTCCGCCTCCGCGAAGGATACTCCGGAATCGCTCCTCGCGCGCCTTCCCGCCGCGAAGCCCCCCGCGCCCGCCGCGCAGGAGGACGAAGAGGACGCCCCCGCGCCCGCCGCGGCCACGCGCCCCGCCGCGACCGCTACCGTCCAGGCGCCCCCGGCGCCGGTGCCCGGCCCCGCCCCGGATTTCGACGTGACGGACGCCGGCATGTCCTTCACCCTCCGCGGGGTTCCCCTGAGTTTTCTCACCGAGCAGGTCGGCAAAATCACCAAAAAACGGATTGTCGTCCCCGAGACGATCCAGCGCAACATCTATTCCGTCTCCCCCAGAATCCCCGCGAGCGATGTCTTCCGCGTCTATACGGCCGTCCTCGAGGGGGTCGGCCTCACCGTCAACGAGGGGAAAGACGGCTACACGGTCGTAGAGATGCCCGACCGCGGCCTCCGTCTCGGCACGGTCGTCGATCCGGGCACGGAACTTCCGGAGTCCGGACTCGTCACCCGCATCCTCCATCTCGAGCATGTCACCGCGTCCGGAATGTGCGGTCTCCTCAAGGCCTACCTTCCGAAGTCGGGCAACTACTTCTCCATCTCCGCGATCGACGAGACGAACCACCTCGTCATCACCGACAGCTCCGACTCGGTCCGCAACATCGAGGCCATCGTCAAAGAGCTCGACCAGCCCGCGTCGATGCGCCAGACCGAGGTCATCGAACTCAACTACATCGACGCCGCCACCCTCGCCCAGCAGCTTGTCCGCGCCCTGGACGAGACGCAGGCACGGGGCGTCGGCGCCGGCGTGCCGAAGGACAAGGCCCCGCCCTCCCTCCAGATTCCCGTGGTCGTTCCGTTCGAACACGCCAACAAAATCGTCGTCTCGGGCACGGCCCGGCAGCTCCAGACCATCAAGGACCTCGTGCGCCAGCTCGACGTGGACACCCCCTCGGGCCGGTCCCGCCTCAACGTCGTCTTCCTCAACTACGTCAAGGCCGAGGATGTCGCGAAGTCCGTCACATCGCTCCTCGACAAGGGCGCCGCCAAAGGAGAGGCGTCCGTCCGGCGCATCGCCGTCGAGGCCTCTCCCGACGCCAACGCGCTCCTCGTCGACGCCGCGCCGAACGATTTTGAAGGGCTCAAG
>JAZUKQ010000206.1:0-4654 GCA_045643325.1 Kiritimatiellia bacterium
GTGAAGACGCCGCCGCACCAGGTGGCGGCGGAGACGGCGGTGACCGTGGGCTCAAGCACGGGGTCGGGCTCGTCGGGTTCGTCCGGTTCGTCCGGCGTCTCCGGATCGGGACCGGGCACGGGGATGTGGTTCTCGGGGTCCTGCGTGGAGAAGCAGATCATCTGGTAGGGCTGGACGGCGAAGTTCATGTAGCCGGAGCCGACGGCATGGGCGGTGCCGGAGACGGTCTCGTAGAGGGTGGAGACGGAGTTGTCGTCGGTGATGTAGCGCCACTCGGCGGGGAAGGCGTTGGGCGTCGGGTTGATGACGGCGTAGTACTGGACGCCGTCTGCGTCGTAGCGCCGGATGTTGAGGCCGGAGTTGCCCCACCAGCAGCCGATGATGACGCGGCCCTTCGTGGCGGGCAGGGAGAGGAAGTTGAGGTTGAACTCGCGGGCGGGACGGGTGAAGTTGCGCCCCATGGAGGCCCCGTAGAGGTAGCCGATGTCGGTGGGGTCGGAGATGGCCATGGCCCAGAGTTCGGGGAGCATGCAGGCGCGGCCCGCGCGGTCCATGTCGGTGGTGAAGTAGCCGCAGAAGGCGTTGCCGCGCTCGTCGGTGATGGCGTTCTCGTTGAGGGAGTAGTGGCGGGCGAAGAAGAGGCGGCCGTCGCCGTTGCGGTAGGGCTGCGTGTACTGGTCGGCGATGGCGGTGTAGACGCGGTTGAAGGGCAGGGCGAGGGAGACGCCGGTGCGGTTCGTGTAGGTGGCGGGGTCGTCGACGGGGCAGGCGTGGTGGTGCTCGTAGGAGCCCCAGGTGGGGTATTCGGCGGCGAGGCCGTAGGTGTACCAGTACCAGGAGGCGCTTCCGATGCTCTGCGTGTCGCCGTAGCCGGTGTCGGCGCCCCAGCGGGCGTTGTCGACGGCGTTGACGTCGATCCAGCCCGCCCAGGAGCGGCCGGGCTCGGAGATGTCGTCGTCGAAGACGGCGCGGGCGTTCGCGACGCCGTTTTCGGCGAGGTAGTCGCGCATGTCCTCGAGGAACTCGGCGCGCTTGGCGTACCACCAGGCGAGGTAGGCGCGGTAGAGGTCGGAATTGCGGCCGGCGGCGGCGATGTCGGCGCGGGTGACGCCGCGCCCGGTCTCGGCGCAGAAGCGGGCGACGGTGTCCTCGTGGAACGAGACGGGCATGGAGCCGCGGTTGCGCAGCCAGGCGCCGGCGAACGTGGCGCGGTCGCGGAAGCGGAGGACCGTGCAGTCGAGGACCTTCTTGAAGTCCTCGTGCGCGGCGTCGGAGGTGATGTCGACGACGCAGTCGTAGACGGAGGAGTTCTGGACGAACTTGTCGGCGCCGGAATCGTAGTTGAGCGGGCGCGCGAGCTTCTTGCCGCCGAGGGAGTTCCAGGCGCCGCGGCCGCCGGCGTACTCGTAGTACGGGAGGATGACGTGGCCTTCGGCGGCCATGGCGTCGACGGTCGCCTCCCAGTAGCCGCGCTTGTCGTAGTTGTAGTTCATCCAGCCGTCGCCGTAGCCGTTGTAGACGGGGTCCCAGTACTGGCAGTAGCCGAACTCGAGCAGGTCGCGGGAGCAGCCGTTCACGCCGAGGACGCGCATGAGGCGGGCCTTGGTGCGGTAGTAGTCGATGGGGTCGGAGAAGGAGGCGTAGCCGTCGTCGTCGGGCATCTCCTCGCGCCAGGTGATGAGGCGGAGCGGGACGTGGCCGGGGGGGTACGGGACGGGAGCCTTGAGCGAGGCCTCGTCGTCGATGTGGTAGAGGCGGATGCGGCGGACGGCGGCGCCGCGGGAGTCGCGGGCGTCGTCCTGCGGAAAGAGGATGAACGAGACGTCGAAGCCGTCGGTCGCGGCGGTGAGGCGTGTGCCGCCGTTGTACGGGAGCGGCTTCTCCATGAGGTACATCACCTGCTCGAGAGTCTTGTACTGGTTGGAGAGCGGCACGTCCATGGACTCCGGGTGGTTCTGGACGTAGGGCGGGCTCATGGCGTCGCCGATGGTGTAGCCGGTGTGGTAGCCGACGCGCGTGCCGGCGCCGCGGTTGCCGAGCGTGACGGTGCGCGGGGCGTCGTCGGGGTAGTCGACGACGAGCAGATACGGGTCCTTGGGGACGAGGTTCGCGCCGGCGCCGAGACGGTAGGAGAAGAACGCGCCGGATTCGGAACCGTTGGAGGTCTCCTCGGCGCGGACGTGCTCCAGGGCGCGGCAGGCCTGGCCGAGGATGTTTGTCGCGTACGATCGCCCGGCGGGGTACTCGTGGAACGCATGCGTCCGGTCGGTGGCGCACTCGACCGAGTCGACCAACGTCAGCGGCCCGTAGAACTCCAGCCCGGCGACGGTTTCGGCGCGGGCGGCGGCGCAGAAAAGAACGGCGGAAATTGTAGAGGCAAGGAGAGATTTCATGCGGAAACTGTACCACAATTCCGATATACCGGAAAGGGCTTTGGGTACAAAGTTTTGCTGCGCATTGCGTCAGAATAAAGGATACCATGCGGGACCGGAGGCGAAAAACAGGCAAGACCCTTTCGTCAAATGCCGGACACCGTGTGTCTATGGAGACATGAGTACGATGAGCGGAACAGCAACGCATGAATATATCCTGCGCCAGCGGGAGGACTACATCGGAGGATACGGCACCGAGTTCGCGGACCATGCAGACGATGGCTCCTTCGAAATTTCGGACACAACCGCGACGCGCCCGGACGAAGCGTGCCAGACCGTTTCCGGACCGTGGCGCTACGGCAGATAGTCCTTCAGCACGTCGAACGGGAAATAGGATGGGCGGAAATCCTGTCGGATGAGCCCCGCGTCGGGATTCTCCGACACCCCGACGTCCAGCAGCGGCTTGAATCCCGGCCCGTCGATGAGACGGACATAGCCGTCTTTTTCCAAGAAGCGGACGAGTTCCCGGCGCAGGTCGTCACGCGTCCCCGCGAGGTCTGGCACCTCCGCGAGATTTCTCGTCTCGGACCGGTCTCCGGCCTCGTCGAAAAGGAACTCCTTGTCGTCCGGAGCGCTGTAGATGTACTTGTACTCCTTCTCCGCGTACATCATGTCCATGCAGGCGAAAATCTCCGCCTCCCTGTCCGGAAGGGCGCGAAAGACATCCCTGCCGCACATGTTTCTGACTTCCCAATCCGCCGAAAAGAAGGAATACACCCCCTTCCGCCGGGAGCGTCCCTCCCGTATGGAGAGAAGGTCTTCGCCGTCGAACCGCGCGCGCGACGCGTCGGCGTCCGCGACACGGCAGAGCGTCGGAGCGATGTCGACGAGCGACACGGGCGTGTCGCACACCGTTCCGCCCCCGAATCCGCCCCCGCGGACAATCAGCGGAATACGGGAGCTGGCGTTGTGCATGCTCCGTTTCCCGAAACAGTTGTAGTCGCCGAGAAGCTCGCCGTGGTCGGAGGTGAACAGCACGACCGTGTCGTCCATCCGCCCCGTCTCCTCCAGCGCGTCGAGAATCCTCCCGATCTGGTAGTCCACAAAGGACACGCAGGCGTAGTAGTAGGCCTTCATCGTGCGAAGAAGGTTGAAGTCCATCCCGCCATAATCGCGGTATTTGTACCGGTTCTGGAGCTTGTTGACGAACATCTGCAGCCCCTCGTAGCCCTCCGGCAGATTGGGCAGGGGCATATCCGCCGCATGGTAGAGCGTATGCCATGGAGACGGCGGCGCGAAGGGCGGATGGGGGTGGATGAAGCTTGCGAACAGATACCAGGGTCCGTCTCCGCCCCCGCGACGCAGGAAGTCGACCGTCCTGTCGCCGACCCACTGCGTGGGATGCAGCTCCTGCGGCAGACGCGACGGCTGCGGGATGTAGTACATTTCGCTCCGCACGCCGTTCGGCTCGATCGCATACCCATAGCCGCTGTCGAGGAGCTTCCGCAGATAGGCCTCCTTCGAGAGGTCGGGCCCCGGCGCCTCCTCCTGATACTCCCGGCTCCCGTAGCCGCGCAACGCGTACGGATCCGGCAGGAAATGGCACTTCCCGATGGAATGCGTGCGATACCCCGCCCCCGCCAGAAGATCCACGTAGGAAAGGCGGCCGTCTTCCGGCATCGGGCTGTTGGCCCAGCAGCCGGTATGGGTCGGATATTGCCCGTAGTGCAGACTGCACCTCGCGGCGACGCAGACGGGCGATGGCGTGTACGCGTTCGAAAACGTGACGCCCTCCCGCGCCAGCCTGTCCAGACGCGGGGTTTTGACGTGGGGGTTCCCATGCGCCCCGACGGCGTCGTAGCGGAATTGGTCCGCGAACAGCACAAGAATATTCTTTTTCACTTGCATCCCATAGGATTCGTTGATCGATGAAGAGCAATCTATCATGTTTTCATTAGATCGTTCAACGGTTTTCTCGCGGATCCATTGCGCGGAACGCACAGGAGCATAGGGAGGAATGCTCACGCGGCGGAAACGGAAAGGCGGTCGTCCTGTGCGTATCGGTCGTCATTCCGGCTTCGCCCGAAAGCGGCGCTGTACCTTTGTGGCGCACGGTGTACTCCCCCAGCCGCAAGCGGCAGCCCCCTCGCGGAGGGGGCCGGGCTTTGCCCGAAAGCGGCGCACGCGGTGCCCAAGCGGCGCTGTACCTTTGCTACGCGTGGTGTCTTTGCCGCGCACGGTGTACTCCCCCAGCCGCAAGCGGCAGCCCCCTCGCGGAGGGG
>JAZUKQ010000207.1:0-5400 GCA_045643325.1 Kiritimatiellia bacterium
TAGTAGATATATCGTTCCTTTTCAAAAGGAGTCTGACCATCTTTCACTCCCTTATCCACCCACCTGCCGAACCGCAGTTGCACCTTTCCACACCGTAATTTCATTCCGCCTTTCGCCGTGGATTCCCGCGCCAAACGAAGGATTGAAAAGGGGTCAGACCCTTATTTTAGTAGTACTGTAGTTCTTTTTCAAAAGGGGTCAGACCCTTTTTAACTTCAAAAGCGCCATCGCTATAACGCGCGTTGGAGAAGGTTTGTGGTATAATGGCCGCATGATCGACCTCCATATCCACTCCAACCGTTCCGACGGCTCCGACACACCGGAGGAAATCGTCCGGAAAGGCGCCGCGCTCGGTCTCCGCGCCATGGCGCTCACGGACCACGACACGGTCCGAGGCTCGCTCGAGTTCCTCGAGACCGCCCGGAATCTCGGCGTCGAGACGGTCCCCGCTGTCGAACTCTCCGTCCGTTTCGAGTCCGGAGAAGTCCATGTCCTCGGCTATGGAATCGACCCTCGGAATCCCGACCTGACGGCGGGACTGGAGTTCTTCCGGTCCGCGCGACTCGACCGCAACCGCAAAATGGTCGAACAACTCGCGCGAGTCGGATATCCCGTCACGTTCGACGAGGTCGTCGCGTGCGCGGGCGACCCCGAACTTGTCGGCCGACCGCATTTCGCCGAGGCACTCCGGCGCCGCGGCTACGTCAAAACGACGGCCGAGGCGTTCGACCGGCTCATCGGAGACCACGGTCCCGGCTACGTCCCCCGGAGGTTCATGGACGCCGCCGAAGGGGTGCGGCTCGTCCGGGAAGCCGGCGGAATTCCCGTTTGGGCCCACCCCCGACTCGGATTCAGCAACGACTCCATCGTCAAAATCCTCGGAAAACTTGTTCCAAAGGGGCTGGCGGGCCTCGAGGCCTACCATGCCGAGCACACCCCCCGGAAACGGGAGGATGTCGCCGCCATCGCCCGAGGGCGCGGGCTTCTCGTCACGGGCGGGACGGACTACCACGGCAAACTCAAACCCGGACTCGCCCTGGGCACCGGATTCGGCGACCTCTCCGTCCCCGACGAGCTTTGGGACTCGCTCCGTTCCTCGATGAAATCTGCCAAATGATTCCGCCCGTGGATTCTCCCCCGTCCGCCCCCTCCCCTCCGCCCCCGCACGGCAACCTCCACATTCTGTCCGTCGCGGGCCGCTCCATCCCATACGTCGTCGTCCGCTCGGCGCGGCGCGCCCGCTGGGCGCTGGCCGTCCCGCCGAACTCGCCCGTCGAACTCCGGATCCCCGCGTCGATGTCCATCGCGGACGCCGTAGCGGTCGCCGAGGAGAACGCGTCCTGGATCATCCGCCAGTACGACCGGCGGGCGGCACGTCCGAAAACCCCGACCCCGCGGCGGTTCGCGGAGGGGGAGTCCGTGTCGTTTCTCGGGAAACCCTATACGCTCCGATTCCGCGCCGGGCTCGCCGCGCCCGACCTCCGGCTCGACCGTAGATATCCCTACGCGGCGGTCCGGTCGGACGATTCCGCGGAACTCGCGCTCACCTTTCCGCCGCCTCTGGAGAATCCGGAACTCGTCCGGAGAATCCTCGACGCCTGGTATACCCGGGAGGCCTCCGAACTGTTCCCGAAACGGCTCGAGGCCTGCCGCGCCCCCGCAGCGGCCGTCGGGCTTCCGCCCCCCGCGTCGCTCTCGCTGAAAATCACGAGATCACGTTGGGGATGCTGCGACGTCCGGGGACACATCACACTCAATCCCATGCTCCTCCAGGCCCCGCTCGCCTGCACCGACTACGTCGTCTGCCACGAACTCTGCCATCTGCGGCACATGGACCACTCCGACGCCTTCAAGGCGCTTCTCACCCGCCTCCTCCCCGACTGGAAAAGACGGCGGGACATGTTGCGCGGCGTCTCGCCGGAATGGTCCGGGACGCGGTAGAGACCGACTCGGACCGGGGTCTACATCCGGTCGGGCGCGGCGATGCCGAGCAGCCCGAGCCCCCGCTTGAGGATGGACTCGACCACGCCGCACAGGCGGATGCGGCTTTCGCGGACGCCCTCCTCCGCTTTGAGGAACGGCACCTGTTGATAGAACGAGCTATACGCCTGGGAGAGGCTGTAGAGGTAGTCCGCGAGAACGCAGGGGCGGTACGCGTCGGCGGCCGCCTTCACCGTCTCGGGGAAGAGCGCCGCCTTCAACGCGAGCGCGCGCTCCTCGGGAAGCTCGGGCTTCAGGGCATAGTCCGCTGGATTCTTCCCGGGGAACTGCTCCGCGTACTTCTCGAGGACCGAATGGATGCGGGCATGCGCATACTGCAGATACGGCCCGGAGTTCCCCTCGAGCGCGAGCGCCTTGTCCCATGTGAACGTGATCATCGTCTGCGGCGACTGGCTGAGGTCCGCGTACTTCACCGCGCCGACGCCGATCTGCGCGGCGAGGGTCCGGGCCTCCTCCTCCGGCATGTCGGGACGGGTCTCGGCGAGAATCTTCCGCGCGCGGGTCTCCGCCTCGTCGAGCAGCGTCTCAAGCTTGATGAGGTTGCCCTGGCGCGTCGAGATCGTCCCCTCGGGCAGACGCATGAGACCGAACCACACATGGCTGAGAAGGCAGGACTCGGGCACAAGGCCCATCTTACGGCAGATGAAGAAGAACTGCTTGAAGTGAAGCTGCTGGCGCTCGTCGGTGACGTAGACGATCCGCTCCGGCGCGTAGTCCCGCATGCGCGTGGCGACGGTCGCGATGTCGGTCGTCGTATAATTGAAGCCGCCGTCGCGCTTGCGGACGATGGCGATGTCCAGCCCGTCGGCCGTGAGATCGACAATCTGCGCGCCCTCGCTCTCGCGGGAGAGTCCGGCTTTCTCAAGGTCCTCGACGACGCCGGCGAGCTGGTCCTGATAGTAGCTCTCGCCGCGGGTCGTGTCGAACCGGACGTCGAGGCGGCGATAGACGCGTTCGAACTCGCCCATCGAGAGACGGATGAACTCCTGCCAGAGCGCGCGGTTTTCCGGATCGCCCTGCTGGAGCTTGACGGTCTCCAGACGGCAGGCGTCAAGCCACGCGGCCGCTGCGGACTTCTCGGCCTCCGTGGCGTCGTCGGCCGCCTTCGTCATGCCGTAGCTCTTGACATAGATGCGCTGGAGCTCCTCGATGGGGTCCCGGGCGAGCGCCTCCTTGTCGAGGAACTCCCGATAGCCCTTGATGATGATACCGAACTGCGTTCCCCAGTCGCCGATATGGTTGTCCGCGATCACCTCGTAGCCGAGCGCGCGGTGCAGGCGGTCGAGCGCGTTGCCGATGACGGTCGAGCGGATGTGCCCGATGTGCATGGGCTTGGCGACGTTGGGACTCGAATAGTCGATGACGACCTTGTGCCCGGCCCCGCACTGGGGAACGGCGCCCGTCGGGCTCTCGGCGACGGCAAGGGCGCGCGCGGCGAGACACTCGTTCGTGAGGCGGATGTTGAGGAAGCCGGGACCGGCGATCTCAAGCGAGGCGATCTCTTCGGGAAGCTCGCCGGCATTGACCACCGCCTCGGCGACCGCGCGGGGCGGCTTATGGAGGGCCTTGGCAAGCGGCATCGCCGCGTTGCACTGGTAGTCGCCGAACTTGGTATTCGCGGCGGGCACGGCCGCGACGGCCGCAAGGGCCTCGGCGGGAACCTCGGGGAACACGGCGGAAAAACGCCCCCGCAGCCAATCGGTCAACGCGGCGCCGAGCGCCTTCTCGTTCATAAGTTTCATCATCGTCTCGCTTTTATGGAAAATGGAAGTGAAAAGTATACCACAGACCCGGCTGTCTGAGAATCCCGCCGCCCCGGCCGCCGAATCGCCGCGTCGCACCTGAACAAAGGACGCCGAGGGGGAAGCGGGACGAAAATCGGGCGCCAGGCCGCGTTCCATGGACGGAATTGCGTTTTCCCCCGAAATATGGGATAATACCGTATGTTTTACGGACCGGACAACCCGGTCTGTTCGGTGTGTCTCCGTCCGCGGGCGAAAACCTCTGCGGACGATGGTAATTCGGAACGTTTCCCATGCCCTCCCTCAAAGATATGCGCGATCCGGCCAAAGAGGCCGGCCTCATGAAACTCGACAAGCTCATCTCCGTCCGCCAGCGCATTCCCGACTGCGAACTCAAAATTCCCCTGAAAGAGCTCTGCGAGCGGTATGAAAAACTCTACACGGGCTGCATCAACGATGTCCTTCGCGAGCTCACCCTCCTCCACCAGTCGCTTCCAAGCGACATTATGCCGCTCCGCGACGAAATGACGGTCTGCGGCGAGGCCTTCACCGTCAAAAGCGCCCCCAATGTGATGATCGAGGGCGAAATGACTTTCCGGGCCCAGATGCTCGACGACTTCAAACCCGAAGGCGTCGTCGTCTGGGACACCTCGAGCGATGTCAAAGCCTCGCTCTGGGGCGGTGTCATGACCGCGACCGCCATCACCAAGGGCATCCGCGGGGCGGTCATCGCCGGAGGAATCCGCGACACGAAGCAGATTCTCGAGCAGAACTTCCCCGTCTTCTACCGCTATCGCACCTCCAACGGCTCCCTCGGCCGGTGCCAGATCACCCACTACCAGGTGCCCGTCCTCATCGGCGACGTGACGGTCCGGCCCGGCGACATCATCTTCGGAGACATCGACGGCGTCCTCTGCATCCCGCGGGAGCTCGCCTGCGATGTCCTCCTCCGCGCCGAGGCCATCCAGCGCAACGAAGTCGACATCTTCGACTGGGTCCACAGCGGCGACACCATTTCCGAGATTATCGCGAAAGGCGGCTATTTCTAGCCGTTCTCCGCCCCCTAAAGGATTTCAGCATGAAAGACATCCAGAACTGGACTGTGAAGGAAGCCGCCGAGGCGCTCCGCCGCAAGGAGGTGAGTTCCGTCGAACTCACGCAGGGCGTGCTCGACGCCATCGCGGCGAAAGACGGCGCGATCGGCGCGTACCTTACCGTGGACGCCGAAGGCGCGCTCGCGCAGGCCCGCGAGGCCGACGCGCGCCGCGCGAAAGGCGAGGACACGCCCCTGCTAGGCGTCCCGGTCGCCGTCAAAGACATCATCAACGTCCGCGGACAGCCCTGCACCTGCGCCTCGAAAATCCTCGAGGGATACGTCTCCCCGTTCGACGCCACGGTGACGGCGAAACTGCGCGCCGCGGGCGCCGTCTTCACGGGCCGCACGAACATGGACGAGTTCGCGATGGGCTCCTCCAACGAGTTCAGCGCGTTCAAACCGGTCCATAACCCCGTGGCCCCCGACCGCGTTCCGGGCGGATCCTCGGGCGGGTCGGCCGCCGCCGTCGCCGGCGGCATGGCCATCGCCGCGCTCGGAACGGACACCGGCGGGTCGATCCGCCAGCCGGCCTCGTACTGCGGCATCGTCGGGATGAAGCCC
>JAZUKQ010000208.1:0-7640 GCA_045643325.1 Kiritimatiellia bacterium
TCCCCCTCCGTCCCATCCCGCCCATGACCACTCCCTCCGCCCCTCTTCTCTCTCCCGCCGAAATCGCGCCTGTCCGCGAGGCGCTCGACCGCGTTCTCGCCGAACTCAACCGCATCCTTCTCGGGCGCGAGGAGCTCCACCGCCTCGTCCTCGCCGGCATTCTCGCCCGCGGCCACATCCTCCTCGAGGGCCTTCCCGGCCTCGGAAAGACCGCGCTCGTCAAAGCCGTCGGCGACGTCATGCAGCTCGATTTCAAGCGCGTCCAGTTCACGCCCGACCTCATGCCCGGCGACATCCTCGGCGCGCACATCCTGCAGACCGCCCCCGACGGACGCCGCGAGATGGTGTTCCAGCCCGGCCCCGTCTTCTGCAACATCCTCCTCGCCGACGAGATCAACCGCGCTTCCCCGAAGACGCAGTCGGCGATGCTCGAGACGATGCAGGAGCGCAGCGTCACCCTCCTCGGAACGACCCGGCCGCTTCCCGATCCGTTCTTCGTCCTCGCGAGCCAGAACCCCATCGAGCTCGAAGGCACCTACCCGCTCCCCGAGGCGCAGCTCGACCGCTTCCTCTTCCGCCTTCTCGTGAAGGACCTCGATGTCGGCGTGCTCACCGACCTCCTCGCGACCCGCCGGCACGGCGCGGCCCCCGCCGCCGCCTGGCGCATGCCCCCCGAGACGCTCCGCGCCTGTTTCGACGCCGTCGAGCGAGTCGTCCTCCCCCGCGCCGTCGCCAACTGGATCGCCCGCCTCGTCGCCGCCTCGCACCCCGACTCGCCCGACGCCCCGGAGGACGTCCGGAAATACGTCCGCTACGGCGCCTCCCCGCGCGCCGCCATCGCCATGGCCGAGGCCGCCCGCGCCCTCGCGCTCCTCGACGGCCGCCCCTCCGCCGGCTTCGCCGATGTCCGCGCCGTCGCCGTCCCCGTCCTCAACCACCGGCTCATCCTCTCCTATCAGGCCCGCATCGACGGCCGAGCCGCGGACTCCGTCGCCGAGTCGCTCCTCGCCTCCGTCGACGAGGCCGGCCTCGGCCTTCCCCAGGACATCTCTGTCGTCTCCTAGCCCCGTCCCCCATGCGCCTCCTCCAAGCACCCTTCGTCCTCCTTCTCGCCCCCGCCCTCCTTCTCGCCGAGTCCGTGACGACCCCCCTCGGTCTCAAGGTCACCGATGAGTCGGTCTATAACGAAGTCGGCTATAACCAGGGCGCGCCGGTCGCCCGTCTCCGCGTCGAGAACCCCACCGGAAACGCGAGGCGGCTGTCCGTCACGTTTGCCCCGTTGTACTCGGGTCATCGTTCGGAGAGAATCTCCTCGTCGGTCGAAATTCCGGCCGGGGCCTCGTCCGTTCTCGAGCTGCCCGGTCACCAGCGGACAAGCGGTTCCAACGAATTCGAGGCGATGCTGCGGGACGGCGGGCCGAAACCCGTCGAGCTGCGTCTCCCCGCGTTCGACAACAATCACTACGGCGAGTCGTACTCCGTCTATCTCTCGCAGTCGCTCTCCCCCGAGGCCCTCACGACGGTTCTCGAGTCCGTCTCGACCAACCTGGTGGACCGTCCGGCGTACGCCTCCCGAGAGAAAGGGAATGTCCGCGCCGTCCGCACCACCGAGTTCCCCAGCCCATGGCCCGGCGACTGGCGCGCCTACTCCGTCTTCGCCGCCGTCTTCATCGCGGCCCCCGACTGGTCCGCCGTCCCGGCCGCCGGGAAGGCCGCCCTGCGCGACTACGTCTCCGCGGGAGGCCGCGTCGTCTTTCTCGGCGCGGAGTCCGTCCCCGCCGATTTCGCCCCCTTCGCCCCGCTCGCGGAACCGTCCGGTTCCGTCCCCGCACGGCTCTCCTCCGGTCTCGGCGCCGTCGTCGCGGTTCCGCAGGCCGCCCCCGCTGAGTTTTCCGACGAGACCGTCCTTTCCCTCGTCCGCGAGATGTTCGCGTCCCGGGATTTTCTCGGCTTCTTCCGACGCTTCGACAACGCCGCGTGGCACCTCGTCTATGGCCTGGATCCATCGTCCATCGTCCACATCGTCCGGACGGGAGGCTTTCTGATCACCCTCCTTCTCTTCTCTGTGCTCGCGGGTCCTGTCGTCCACCGGCGGCTCGTCCGGAAAAACCGCCGCATCCACATTCTTTGGATTCTTCCCGCGATCTCGGCCGTCTTCTGCCTCGCCATCGTCGTCACGTTCCTGCTGTCCGAGGGCGTCCGCCCGACCGTCAACCGCGTCGCCTCGACGTTCCTCGACCAGCGTCTCGGCCGAGCCGTCACCCTGGGCGCCGCGACCATCTACGCGCCGACCTCTCTGGGCCGCGGCTTCGACTTCCCGCGCGACGCCATGGTCTGTTCCCCGACGCGGCAGGATGCCGGCCATATCGACGTCGGCCCGACGCTCCACTACGCCGGCGACTGGATCGCGCCCCGCGTCACCACCGCCTTCGGCCTCCGCCGCGTCGTCGCCTCCTCCCTCCGGCTCGACGTCTCGTTCGATCCCGACGGCACGCCCGTCGTGGTCAACGCCCTCGGAGCCCCGGTCTCCTCGCTCGAGCTCTGGGATTCCGACGGCCGCCCGTTCCACGCCGGCGCCGTCGCCCCCGGCGCCTCCGTCCGCCTGTCGCCCGGCATGGCGCGGCCCGCGCCGGCCGCCGACACCTCCGCGTCCGAGCCTTCCGCGCCCGAGCCCCCGGCGATCCGCCTCGCCCGCCTCCTGGCCTTCGGCGGGGATTGCGACGAGAAATCCGGAGGTCCGGAGGTCGTCGAGCTCGACGGGGACGGCGGCGCGTCGGTCTCTCCCGTCCGCCCGGCGGCCCCGCGTCACGATCCGGACTTCCGCTCCCTCTATATCGCGCGGCTCGACGGCGACTGCCCGTTCCTCGACGACCCGCTCGCAGGCCGCCCCGCCCGTCGCGAGGCCTCCTCCACCGTCTTCGGAAAGTTCTAGCCGCCATGCAAGTCTCCGTCCAGCATCTCGTCCGCGAGTTCAACGGCGTCCGCGCCGTCGACGACCTCACCTTCGGCTTCTCCTCCGGACAGGTCGTCGGCTTCGTCGGCCCCAACGGCGCCGGCAAGACCACCACCATGGCCATCATGGCGACCCTCGACGACCCCACCAGCGGCGACGTCCTCCTCGACGGCGTCTCCGTCTTTTCCTACCCCGAGAAGGTCCGCCCCCTCATCGGCTTCATGCCCGACGACCTTCCCGCCTATTCCGACATCACCGCGCGCGAGTACGTCGACTTCTTCGCCCGCGCCTACGGGCTCCGCGCCCACGCGCTCGCCAAGGCCGTCTCCGATGTCGAGGAGTTCACCGGGCTCGGCCCCATCCGCGACAAGGTCCTCTCCTCGCTCTCCAAAGGCATGAAGCAGCGCGTGAGCCTCGCGCGCGCGCTCGTCCACGATCCCGCCCTCCTCATCATGGACGAGCCAGCCAACGGCCTCGACCCGCGCGCCCGCATCGAGCTCCGCGAGCTCACCAAGGCCGTCGGCGAGTCCGGCAAGGCCGTTCTGATCTCCTCGCACATTCTCACCGAGCTCTCCGAGATGTGCTCCGATTTCGTCATCATCGAGAAAGGGAGGCTCGTCTCCGACGGCTCCATCGGCAGCATCGCCGAGAAGGCGGACGCCGGGACGCGCCTCTTCCTCCGGGCGCTCGACACCCCGCCCGAGGAGCTCGTCAAAGTCCTCCTCGAGATTCCCGGCGTCCGCTCCGCCGAACCCCGGGGACCCTACGCCGTCGCCGTCTTCGAGGGCGACGAGTCCCGCGCCGCGGACCTCCTCCCCGCCCTCCTCTCCCGGGGGCTCCGCCTCCTCGAGTTCCGCCCCGAGTCCGCCTCGCTGGAGGATATCTTCATGAACCTCACCAAAGGAGACCTCGCCTAGCCCCTCCGCCTCCCCCTCGTTCCCCGTCCCGCCGTGTGTGCCGGCGCCGCGCCGGCAGCCGCCTTCCCTTCCATGTCTCAGAATCCCTTCACCCTCAAGGAACTCCGCCAGCTCACGCGAAACCGCGTCGTCACCGGTTCCGTGCTGAGCTTTCTCGCGCTTCAGTTTCTGGGGTGCGTCTCCCTTCTTCTTCCGGGAAGCCTGTTTGGGAAAGGCGTCCCCCGGGGACAGGTGGTCTTCTCGTTCCTCGGCGTCCTTCTTTGCTCCGTCCTCTTCGTCGTGATTCCCGGAAATGTCTTCTTCCGGTTTCTGGCCGAGCGCGCGGCGGGAAAGACGGAACTCGCGTTCGCGACCCCGCTCCCCCCCGAGAAGATTGTCGACGGAAAGGCTCTTGCCGCGTTTCTCCTCTCGCTTCTTTTCGTCTCCGCCTCGTTCCCGTTTCTGCTTCTCACCACGTTTCTCAACGGCGTCGACATCGTCTCGGCCTGCTTTTTCGTCGCGCTTGCCCTTTGGGGCGGCCTCATCGCCGTCTACGGCTCGCTCGTTCTCGGGGTGGCGTGGCTTCCGCGTCTCGTGAAGAAAGCGGCCTTCTTCCTCGGCGCGTTTTTCGCGGCCGTCGCCGGAATCGTCCTTACGGCATTGTCCGTCGAGAACATGCGTCCCCAGGTTTTTTTGCAATGGTTTCTTCCCGGGCTGGTCGTCCTCGGCGTTCTCCGCGGTTCCGCCGCCTATCTCCTCCACCCGAAATCGGCGGGCGGTTTGAGCGGCAGCGCGTTCGGCTGTCTCATATCCCTTCTGGTTATCGGCGGAATCCTCGTTCTTGTCTTCTTCGCCGCAATCATGCCCTGACTCCGCTCTTTGATCCGAATCCTCTTCTGACCCTTCCATGACCCTCAATCCCTTCACGCTCAAGGAGCTCCGCCAGCTCACCCGGAACCGCGTCATCACCGGCTCCGTCATCGGCTACCTCGCGCTCCAGTTTCTCGGCAGTCTTCTCGGCATCGCCTCGTCCTACGACAAAAACGGGGTGATTACCTCGACCATCCTCGGCGCGGGCGTCTTCTCTTTCCTCGCCGACCTCCTCTCGGTCGTCCTCCTGGTCGTCGTCCCCGGGAACATCTTCCTCCGGATATGCTCCGAGCGGACCGCCGGCCGCTCCGAGCTCGCCTTCGCCACGGCCCTCTCCCCGGGGGCGCTGGTCGACGGCAAAATCCGCTCCGGCCTCCTGATCGCGCTGCTCTTCACCTCCGGCGCGCTTCCCTTCATGATGCTCTCGTATCTTCTCCGGGGGCTCGACATCCGCGTCATCCCGGTTTTCACGGGCCTTCTCCTCCTGGCCTGCGTTCTGCTCATCCACACGGTCCTGTTTATCGGCTCCACCCGGCTTCCGACATCCGCCAAACGGGCCGTTTTCGGCCTCGTGCTCTTCGGCGCCATCCCTTCCGCCCTCTTTTTCCCGGTCGCGTTCGTGGCGGACATCTTCGACGACATGATCGCCGACTCCGAGTGTCTGACGATTCTCGGAACGCTCGTGGCCCTGTGCGTCGGCGCCTGTTTCCTTCTGCGCGCCGCGGCCGTCGCCCAGGTCTCGCCGCCCGGAACGGACGCCTACCGTCCCCTCCACCGGACGGTCGCGCTGGTGGTTTTTCTCCTCGCGGCGGCCTCGGAAACGCTCTCGCTGGCGCGGAGTCTGAACTATTTCATCGTCGCGTTCGGCGTCTGCTCCGCCGCGCTGGCCGTACTGGCCTTTCTGGAGGCCTCGGGACGTTCCGGCTACACCCGCCGCGTCCTCGCCGACCGCCCGCGGAACCGCTTCGTCCGCTGCTTCCGGTTTTTCACAGCGACGGGCACCGAGAGCGGCATGGCGCTCGTCCTTGTCCTTTTCGCCGGCTTCGCCGCGTCCCTCGTCGGCCTCGTCAAGCTTTGGGCGGCGCCCAATCTTCACTTCACGTCCACGTCCAAGGAGCCGTGTTTCTTCTTCTCGTCGTTCTTCTGCTACGTGACGGGGACGCTTCTCCTGTTCCGTTCCTTCTGGCACTATTTCCTCAGGAAACGGCGTGTCCGGGCCGCCGTGTTCGTTCCGTCGCTCACCGTCGGCGTCCTTCTCGCCGCCTCGATCGTCCCGTATATCATTTTGCGGGAACACGACGCGGAAGGCTTTTTCCTCAACATCGCGGGCTGTCTCTTCGGAAACCAAGGCGATGAGCACGCCATTCTTTCGCTCGTCTATCTCGTCGCCGCCTTCCTCCTCTACCTCCCCATCCTCTGCCGCGCCTTCCATCGGTACATCAAATCCTCCCCCCTCCCTCCCTCTCCCTAACCTCCACCCTCTCCAACCTCTCCAACCTTCAACCTTTCTGCTTTTTTCCGTTCCTGTCCAGTCCATGCGCCAATCCCTTCTCTCCGGTTCTGCCCTCGGCTCCGTCTACCGGCTTGTCCTCCCGCGCGAGGCGCTGCGCGGGCGCGACGGATCCCGCGCGGGGACCGCCGCCGGCTCCTCGCTCGATTTCCTCGACTTCCGGGAGTACCATCCCGGCGACGACCTCCGCCGCCTCGACTGGAGCGTCCTCGCGCGCACCGACCGCGAGGTCGTCAAACTCTACCGCGAGGAGGTCCTCCCGCGCCTCGACCTCGTCCTCGACACCTCCGCCTCCATGGCGACCGGCGATCCCGCGCCCGCGTCCGGCGCCGCCGCCCCCAAGCCCGCCTCCCTGCTTTTCCTCGCCGCCGCCCTCGCCACCGCGGCCTCCGCCTCGGGCATCTCCACGACCCTCTGGCACCTCGCCCCGCCCTCCGGTTTCTCCCGCGTCGAGGGTTCGTCCTCCCTCGCCCCCGCCCTCTGGCCGCTCCCGGAATTTTCCCCCTCCGCGCCTGCTTCCGCCGGGCGCTCCTTCGCCCCCCGCTCCATCCGGATCCTCCTCTCCGACCTCCTCTGGCCCGGCGATCCGCTCGCGACGCTCCGCCCCCTCTCCGACGGCGCGGCCGCGGTCTTTGTCGCGCAGCTGCTGACCCGCGAGGAGGAGTCCCCGTCCGACCGGGGGCCCTGCCGTCTCGTCGACTCCGAGACCGGCCTGTCCTCCGAGCTCGTCCTCGACGAGGACACCGTCGCCGCCTACCGTTCCGCCCTCGCCGCGCACCGCGCCCGCTGGGCCGACGCCTGCCGCTCCTCCGCCGCCGTCTTTTCCCGTCTGTCCTCCGAGGAGGTCCTTTCCAACGACCTCTCCCCGCTCCTCCGCTGCGGCCTCCTCGCCAGTCTCTAGCATCGCCTTTCGTTTCTCCAGTCTTTCCGACCTTCATCCTCTCTCTTCCCGATGCCCCTTCCTTTTCTCTCCCCTTGGGCGCTCGCGGGCCTTGTCTCCCTCGCGGGTCTCGCCGCCGCCTACTTCCTGCGCGGGCGGTTCCGGAAGAAGCCCGTCTCCGCGCTCTTCCTCTGGCCGGCGCCCGCGAAATCCCGCGCGGTCCGGACCCGCCGCCTCGCCCCGGTCCCTCCGCCCCCGCTCTTCTATCTCGAACTTCTCGCGCTCGTCCTGCTCTCCGTCGCGGCGGCGTCCCCCTTCCTCCGCCGCGGCGCGCCCCCCGTCCCCACGGTCGTCCTCGACACCACCCCGTCGATGCGCGCGAAACTCCGCGACGGCTCGACCCCCGCGTCCCGCGCCGCCGACTGGCTTGCCCGCGAACTGGACTCCGACACGCTCCGCCTCGTCACTCTCTCTCCCGACGGGCCGGTCCATCACGGCGTCCTCTCCCGCTCCAGCGCCGTCGCCATCGCC
>JAZUKQ010000209.1:0-15870 GCA_045643325.1 Kiritimatiellia bacterium
CGCGCCCCAATGGAAGAAGTGGTCGACGCCCGCCGCGCCGCCGGGGCCGAAGACGGGGCTGAGGTCGAACTCCGGATGGGCCGCGCGGGCCTCGTCGAACCCGTGCGCGATGGCGCAGAGCGTCGGGGGCTGCATCACGGCGGGCTTCCAGGTCGGGGATCCGGCGCGCGAGGCAAGGTCGCCGTCGCCCGTGGCGTCCACGAACGCGGCGGCGCGGATCGCGCGGCGGCCGGTCTTGTCCTCGATGACGACGTACGCGACGTGTCCCGGACGGTCGCACACCGCGCGCACGAAGCGGGCGTGAAGAAACGGGCGGATGGACGGGCGCTCGCGGACGAGGCAGTCGAGCTCGACGGTGAGTTCCGCGGAATTGAAGTGGACGTACCGGTGCGGGCAGTCGGGCCGGTCGAGCGCGGCGGCGCCGCGGGCGAGCAGCCGGTCGGTGACGGTCTGGGAGAGCCCGCCGAGGATGCGGAACCGCCCCGAGGCGTCGAAAAACGAGTGCCAGTAGCAGACGCCCGCCGCGGTCGCCACGCCGCCGAAGAAACCCTCGGCCTCGACGAGCGCGACGCGCAACCCGGCCTCGGCGGCGCGGACGGCGGCGAAAACGCCGGTGCAGCTTCCCCCGACGACGCAGACATCGGCGTCCATCGCGACGGGAGTGGGGGCGAGAGCGGGTTCCTGAATGTTCATTTTTATTCCTTAGAAAGAAAACTGTCGACGATTTCCGCGGCGTCGCGGACGCACAAGGCGCAGATTTTTCGCCGGGCGTAGTACTCGGGCGTCCGCTCCTCGGGGGAGCCGCCGATCTCGACGAGGGCCTTCGCGGCCTCGGCCGATTGGACGTCCTCCTCGGTGGTCACGGCCTGCGCGAGCAACTCGCGGCAGAGATACGTCCCGCGGCGTTTCTTGAACTCGGCGAGCATCTCCTGGACGGCCGCGTAGGTCCGTTTTTTCGCGGCGGGGTCCGCGGGGGTTCCCTCTCCCAGTTTGAGTCCGGCGAGGAGCGCCATCGCGGACGCGGCGCCGCAGATCTCGCGGGCGCGGCCGACTCCGCCGCCGAGACCGAGCGCGATGCGGGCGGCGAGTTCCCGGCCGATGCCGAAGCGCTCGCAGAAGGTCAGAAAGATGGCTTGGGAACAGGTTGCGCCGGACCGGAACTCGGCTTCGGCGCGTTGAGAGGGTGTGTTCATGGCTTGCTGATGGATCGTGGATGAAACTGACGGTGGACGGCGAGAAGCCGGTCCGCGTCGACATGGGTGTAGATCTGGGTTGTCTGGACGGAGGCGTGCCCGAGCATCTCCTGGATGGAGCGGACGTCGGCGCCGTGCGCGAGCAGATGGGTCGCGAAGGAGTGGCGGATCATGTGCGGCGAGACATGACTCTCGATTCCCGCGGCGCGGACATACCTGACGACGATCCGCCAGACGTCCATCCGGGAGAGCGGTCCGCCGTAGCGGGTGAGGAAGACGCGCGACTCGCCCTTCCTCGGTTTGAGCGCCGGCCGACCGGCGGAAAGATAGGCCTCCATCGCCTCGACGGCGCGGGAGCCGATCGGGACGACGCGCTCTTTGCGCCCCTTCCCGAGAACCCTGACGATCCGCTCGTCGAGATGAAGCCGCTCGAGAACCGTCCCGACGATCTCCGACTCGCGCATCCCGGTCGCGTAGAGCAGTTCGAGCAGCGCCTTGTCGCGGAGCCCGAGCGGAGTGTCCGTCTTCGGTTCGGCGAGCACCCTCTCCACCTCGCCCTCCGAGAGCGTGACGGGAAGCCGCTGCCAGAGGTCGGGCGATTCGAGGTCCTCCGCGAGATTCGAGGCGAGGTCTCCGTCGGCCGCCACGTCCTTGAAGAAACCGCGGAGCGCGGCGACGCGCCGGGCGAGGCTCGCGGGGGCCAGTCCACGCTCCTTCTCCGAGGCGAGAAAGCCGAGAATATCCTCCCGGGTGAGGTCGGAAAGAGTCTCCGCGCCCTCTTTCGCGGCATAGGCGGCGAAGAGCGAGAGGTCGCGTCCGTATGCCTCCCGGGTTTTCACCCCGAGCCCCCGCTCGAGGAGCAGCGCGTCGAGAAACTGCCGGATCCGGAGCTCGAGTTTCACGACGCGGGGACCTCCGGCCCGGCGGCGGCCGGGGCGGTTTCCCGCTCCGCGCCGGAGGCATGCCCCGCGCCTTCGAGCTCGTCTGTCCAGGCGTCCACGAGGGCGAGGCGCCGGCGGACGAGACCGCGAAGCTCGTCGACGCGCTCCGCGTAGGAGACCTCCGGCCGGCCGAGCAGTCCGAACTCGAACGGCATGGCGGGGGCGAGCAGGGCCTCGTCGCGGGAAATCCTCTCCATGAGGACGTGCTCGTCGAGGGGGGCGCCGGGGGCGCGGAGCGCCTTCCAACGGGAGACCGCGGCCGCGGCGAAATCCGGGTCCGCGGCGAGGAGGCGCTCGTGGAGGCGGTTCACGACACGGGCGGCGATCCATTCGGGGACGAAGGACTTGTCGTAGTCCCACGGAATGACGAAATACGGCTTCTCCCGCGCGGACTCGTGGGCGAGATAGAAGTTCGCGCGCATGCCGTCGCGGTTTCCGGAGAAGTTCAGCAGTAGAAACCACGAGACGAGGCTGTCCATGTCGGCGACAGCGCGGAGCCGCGCGAGGAACGACGAGTCGACGGGGTCGCAGGCGATGTCCATGAAATCGAGAAGCAGGTTCCGGCGGGGGCTGTCGGCGGGGTCGGGGGCCGTCTGCAGGAACGCGCGGGAGGAGTTCTCCGCGAAGACCGCCGTCGGAAGCGTGTCCTTGAAAAGGGCGATGTCGCGCCCGGGGAAGGTCTCCTCGTGGATGCGGGAGGAAAGCTCGTAGACCCCCATATATTCGCCGTTGACGAAAAGCTCGCACCAGCCGGTCCGGGGCGCGGGCGGGGGCGCGGCGGCTCCTTCTTCGGGGCGGTAGGGCGCGCGGCCTGCGGCGTCGGCGATGTGGCGGGCCGTGTCGTAGCAGAGGGCGTTCCGTATCCGGGAGTCGTCCATGAAGCCGTTGAGAAGATAGAGAAGGCGGCTGTCGGGACTTTCCAGCAACCGGTGGGGTTCCGAGAATTTGAGCGAGAGCGGTTTCTTCATTCCGCGCGCGTAGCTGCTGTTGCCGCGGTGTCCGAGGCCGCCTTTGTCTCCGACAAATCCGGTGAGAACGCGTTCGGAGTCTCCCGTTCCCGCGGGCAGGACGCGCAGCGTGAAGTCGGCGCGGCGGGTCTTCGAGGGCGGTGTGCCGACCGAAAGAAAGAACGCCGGAATCTTCCGTTCGCGGGGCATCACGCGGACTTTGAGGGAAGCCGCGGGCCTTCCGGCCGCGGACAGTCCGACGAGTTCGACGGCTGTCGGCGCCTCCGCCCCCGCGCCGGAGACCCGGCCGTCCGGCGCGACGAGATCGGGCCGCGAGGAAGTCCAGCGGGCGACGTCCGAGAAGGCCGGATGCGAGAGATCGAGGTCGGTCGTGACGTACCAGGGGGCCGGATTCGCGCCGAGGGCGAGCATCGCGTCGGGAGCGGGGCGCGGGTAGTCCTTCGCGAGCGCTTCCGCGGTGATCCGGGCTTTCTTCCAGTCCGCTCCGGACCATGACGAGGCGGTATCGCGCCGGATCGCGGAAATCGTTTCCCGGACGAGTTTCCGGCGTTCCGTCTCGGACAGGAGGTCGTGCGCGCGGAACGGGCGGGCGGGACGGCGCAGGGAAACGGAACCGGGGCCGCGTCCGTCCCATTCGGCGACCGCGGCGCCGCCGAGCCGTCCGAACGGTTCCGCGACATAGAGACCGAGCAGACGGTTTCCCACGCGAAGGCGGACGTAGCGCGAGAGATCCGTCTCGACGGGAACCTCGTCGCCCAGATGGAGGGCGAGGTAGTCTTCGGGAGCATAGAGCCGGAGGACGCCGGGGGGAAGCCCGGACTCGTTCTCCGGAATGTCCAGCAGGAAGGAGGGACGACCGGAGCGCAAGACGAAGGAATAGGCGTCGTCGAGCGAGAGCCGGGCGGGAATCGACCGGTCGGCTCCTCCGATTTCTATTTTCCGCCAGTCGGCGCCGTTTTCCGTGCGGAAGCCGGAGCGGACGGAGGCGGCGTGCTCCTGATCGAAGTGGCGCAGGTCGGAGACAGAGAGCCGGAGGTCGACGACGGGGACGCGGACGCCCCGGAACGAGACGGCCGGCCAGGAGTGCGCCTTTCGGACCATGCGGGCGCAGGTCTCTCCGAACTGTTGGTAGTCCCGGAGAAGGCGGATTCTCAGCGAAAGGAAGGGCGCGACGCTTTCCGCAGGAGACCACGCGGGGGCGGAGGCGCGCCGAATCTCGTCGGCTGAAAGCGGACGGGACCACACGGCGAACTCGTCGATGTCCGCGTCGGCCGGAAAGAAGGCGCCGTGGCCGATCCGGAAATACTTGCCGCTGGGCGGGGCGGGATGAAGCGCGCGCTCCGCCGCGGGGACGCCGTCGACATAGAGCGCCGCCCGGCCCGAGGAGGCGTCGGCGACGGCGACAAGCGAGTGGACATGCTTGCGCCCGAACGGAGGCGCGGGGGCTTCGAGGACCGTGGAACCTCCTTCCGCGACGGGAACATAGAATCGGAGACGACCGTCTTCCAGCAGAAATCCCGCGACGCGTCCGTCGTCGGTCGAGCAGAGGTTTTGCGAGGCAGGCCCGTCCTTGTGGAAGGCGAGGCGGAGAAAAAGCGTATAGGAGTCTCCCAGAGAGTCCCATCGGGAGGGAACCTGAAGAAAGGCGTCTTTGTCGAGCGGAAGCCTGCGGGCGCCGTCGCGGGCGCCGGGAACGGCGGGGGCGCGGGAGACGGCGACGGGGCGGCCGGAGAGAGTCTCGACGGGAAACGGTCCGTCAAACGAACTGGCGGCGACCATGCCGTTGTCGCGGAGCGCGGCGGCGATGCGGGCGGAGAGGTCGCGGCAGCGTTTTTCCGGGACTTTGGTGATTAACGTATCGGACTGTGACCAGACGAGGAAAAGGAGGCCTAAAATCAGGGCGACACGAAGCCGGAGCGGAAGGGCCGCGGACAACCTCGCCAACGCGCGGGACACGGCCCCGCGGGGGCACATCGGTTTCCGTTCGTTGACAAAATCCGTTTCCATGGGGTTCGGAAAGTAGTCTACCCTTGGAGGCATGGTTCGTCAATGGAGAGAACGGCTGAACATTCTCCATTTTCCCACGGGCGCGCGGCGCCGCGCGCCGCTTTCGGGCGAAGCCCGGCCCCCTCCGCGAGGGGGCTGCCGCTTCAGCGGCTGGGGGAGTACACCGTGCGCGGCGAAGGCACGGCGGGGGGGCTGTCGCCGAAGGCAATCCGGCCGGCGGAGGCAATCCGTAGGAACATCTCAGATTGAAAATTGTCCGAACGGAAACCGGATGCCGATGGAACGGAGGGCGTGCGCGCCCTCTGGCCAATGTCCTGGTTTTGCTCCGTACAGGATGTCCCCGACCACCGGATGTCCCGTCTCGGCCAGTTGCGCGCGGATCTGGTGCGTCACGCCGGTCCGAATGGTCACCCGCAACAGTGTGACCGCGAACGCGGGCGACGACGGAACGTTCCGGATCAACTCAGCGTTCGGAGCGGACCTCTCCGTCCGAAAACTCCGCGATGCCGCGACACGGTCGCAAGACATCGTGCGAGAGGGATCGGCCGGACGATAAAACGTCTCCGCCTTGAGCGGCCTGTCCCCGTGATGACCCGGAGTGGCGCGGACCATGCGCATCACGCCTTTTTGGTAGTTGTGGACAAGGAATCCCGAGACCGCGCCAGCGGAGACGACCCTTCCCTCGACAAGCGCCAAATAGGATTTCTCGACCGTTCCCTCGTCGAACGCGGTCCGAGCCTTGAGAAACGCCTCCTGCGTCCGAGCGACAAGAACAAGACCCTCCGTCCCCCCGTCCAACCGATGGACGAGTCCCGGAATGAGCGGATTATCGCCGACTCCGGCAAGTTCCGGATAGCGGCCGACCAGCTCCCCCGCGAGGGTTCCCCGCTCGCCGAAATCTATGGGATGGCACGCTTGGCCGCCCGGTTTGTCCACCAGAATCCACTCCGGCATCTCCCGGACAACCCGGAGCGGAGCTTCCGGTTCCGGAATCACCCGAAGATTTTCATTGGAATAAAGTTCCTCGACAAAAAGGGTCTGACCCCTTTTCAGCTTCTCGCCTTTCGTCAAAATCAAGCCAGTTTCATCGTCCAGCCGGATTTTTCCCTCCGCGAACGCCTTGGCCACCGCCCGACGCGACGTTCCCTCGAACAGGACAAGCATCGCGGCATCGGCGCGAAGTCCCGCCGCCCTCTCGTCGACAGACACCTTCTCGCGGACCCAACGCGCCGCGCTTCCGGAAGGCTCCGCGGCCATCGTCTACCTCCCCAGATTCCCCATGTCGAGCGTCAGATCGACCATCGGAAGAAGCACGGAAAGAGCCACAATCAGCACAAACGCGCCGACCAGGACCAAAAACACGGGGCCCATCAAATTCATCGCGCGGGTGTAGGCCCGCTCCCATACGGTCTCCGCCCGCGTCGCGGCAAGCGACAGCATCTCCGGAAGGCATCCGCCGGCCTCGCCGACCCGCACCCACTCCCGAAGCGCCGGCGAGAGTTCCGGTATCGCCCCGACCGCGGCCTCGACGGTCGCGCCGCTGCCACGGATGGTCTCCGTCTCTTCCAGGGAACGTTTCTCGATCCAGGCGTTTCCCGTCGCGGAACCCGCCAGCGGAAACCCGTCGACTAACGGGACATCCGACCGGCACAAGGTCGCCAGCGTCGCGGCGAACCGAGAGGCCGCCAGCGCCCGGAGCGGACGCCCAAACGGCACGATGTGAAGGATTCTGCGGCCCCACGCCGCCGCCGTGTCGCGGTCCCGCGCGCACATCCACCGGACGACCGCCCAACATACCGCGGCGACAAGAACGAGTCCCAACGCCCCCCAGGCCGCGCACCGCGCGCAATGGACGATGAGGACGCTCTCCCCGGGCAGGCTCATGCCGACCTCCTGAAGCTTTTTCTGCGCCAGCGGGACCAGAACGCCCAGCATAAGCACCCCGACCAGGACGCCCAAAAAAAGAACAAACAGCGGATAGGACGCGGCCGACCGGAAGGACTCGGCGGTCCTGATCTTCTTTTCAAGCGATTCCGCGAGCGTGGTGAGCACCTCGCCGAAGGCTCCGGTCCGTTCCGCCGTCGCCAGCATCGAGGACTCGAATCCGGACGCCGCTCCAAGCACCTCCGAAAAACGCTTTCCTTCCCGGATTCCGGACCGCATGGCGAGAAAGACGGAGGCCCGGCGGCCTCCGCCCCCGCTTTCGTCCAGAAGCAGCGTTAAAGCGCGCTCGAGCGGGATGCCGGCCTTGAGCAGCGCGCCGAGTTCCCGGTACATGGCGGCGCGCTCCGACTCGCCCAGACTCTCCGGCGACGCGGACGGAGCCGGAACGAGCCGTTCGACATAGATTCCCCGAGCGGCCAGCGCGCGGACCGCCCCTTTCTCCTCCTCGGCCTCGGTCCACCCCGTCTTCCGGGCTCCGGAAGCGTCCAATCCCTCATACCGGAACGTTTTCACGAGGGCGCCTCCTAGAATCCCGCGGAGAGGAGTTTCTCCATCGTGACGCCGTTTTCTCCGCCCGGAACGGACGCCGCGCCGGATTCCGCGCCCTCTTCCCGCAAAGCGGGACGGCGCAGCATGCGCTCGACATATTTTCCGAGAATGTCGGTCTCGAGATTCACCATGTCTCCGGGACGGCGTGACCGGAGGGACGTCTCGGACCATGTCGTCGGAATGAGGTTCACCTCGAACCAGTTCTCATCGTCGTTCAAGGCGCTGACCGTGAGACTGACGCCGTCGACCGCGATGGAGCCTTTATAGACGATGGAGCGGAGGACCTCCGCCTCCACGGCGATCCGAAGCACCCAGTCCCGTCCGCGCTCGCGGAGAGACGCGACACGGCCGCGGCCGTCGACGTGCCCTTGGACAATATGCCCCCCGAGACGGTCGGTCGGCCGGAGCGCCCGCTCGAGATTCAGCAGCGAGCCGGGCGCCATTCCGCGAAACTGCGTGCAGTCCAACGTCTCCTCTAGAACATCCACGGCGACGCTCTCGCCGCTCACGGAGGAGACCGTCAGGCAGACACCCTGAACGGCGACGCTCTCGCCGAGCGTCCATGGTTCGTCCCAGACGGGTCCGGCGGCGATATGGAGCACCGCGCCCCCGCCCGACCGGACGAGGCGCTCGAGTCTGCCCACGCGTTGTACAAGACCGGTGAACACTAGGCTTTGTGGCGGAAGACAATCCGTCCTTTTTCGAGGTCGTACGGCGACATCTCGACCGTGACCTTGTCTCCGGTGGTGATTTTGATGAAGAATTTACGCATTTTTCCGGAGATATGCGCAAGAATCTCATGTCCGTTCTCAAGTTTCACGCGATACATGGTCGCGGGAAGGACTTTGACGACGGTGCCGAGCAGTTCGATAGAATCGTCTTTGGCCATATACTGGTTTTTGAAGTGAAAGGAAACATTGCGGGACGACTCTCCCGAATGTTTTTCCATTGTACCGCACCTTCTCGGGACTTGGCAAGTCCGCAACGGTCGCGGGACCGGTGTCGGAAAGAGAATGTCTTGAGGCGGGAAAAGCGGAGTTCCGGCGCCTGAAAACGGGACAAGCGCCCGGATCGGCGAAGGCGGCGCGCGGACAGGCCGGGGATTTCCCCAGGGATTCCGCGTCGTCGCGCCTCAGGAGCCGGAAACGGCCGGGGCGAGGCGGCGGATGACGCGGCGCGCGGCGAAGCAGACAAGAAAGACGACGACGGTCGTGTACAACGGAATCATCAGCGCCACGCCCGCCTGAAGATACATGAGCGCGCCGATGACGGTCCCGACCGCGCGGCGCCGCGCCGCCGGCGTATGCGGACGCCTCAACGGAACGACCGCGAGCATCCACATCGCGGCCGTCATGAGACATCCGCAGCAGAGGACAGCGCCCCGCGTCGTTCCCAGCGCGCGGAATCCGAAAAGCGCGAGCGGAAGGAGCGGAATCAGCGCCGGAAGCAGAAATCCCGCCGAAACAGGCTTGTCCGCCTTATGCTCGTCCGCCGCGAGCAGCGTGACGGCGGCGATGTAGGCGGTCCACGCGACAACCACCGGGACGACCGGTAGCGGCAGAAGCGAGGCGGGACGGAACGCGCCGGAGGCCGACATGGCCGCGGCGCCGCAGGCCGCGCTCATTCCGCGGCAGAGTCCCATCGCGACGAGTCCGAACGCGCGGCCGCGGTCCTTGAACCGGTTGTACGCGAGAATGAGAAGCGAGAGCGCCGCCGCGTCGATCCACCAGGCCATGGGCAGACGCGCCGCCGCGCCGGTTCCCGCGGCGAGCAAAAAGCACACCGCGCGGGCGGCGGACACTTGGCGGACACTGAGAAGCCCCGCGGGAATCGGACGCTCCGGCGCGTTGGTCTTGTCCGCCTCCGCGCCGACGAGGTCGTTGTCGGCGAGGCCGGCCATATAGAGGAAAAGCGCGGCCGCGGCCGCCGCGACAAGCCGGATTCCGACGTCCGCCGGACACGGGACCGCGAGAAACGACGCCGTCGCCCCCGCGAGCGCGTCGCCGGGGGCGGAGGGGAGGTTCGGGAGACGGAAGAGCGCTGCCCAAGGATGCCTGGAGGAACTTCCGGACACGGTCAGAGCGCCATGCCTCCGTCGACGGAGAGGTCCGCGCCGTTGATGTACGCGCCGGCGTCGGAACAGAGCAGAAGGGCGGGCCCCGCGCAGTCCTCGGCCGTTCCGAAGCGGCCTGCGGGAATGGACTCGCGCAGCGCGTCGGCGAACGCGCGGTCGGAGAGGACCTTGGCGTTGCGGTCGGTCGCGATCGTGCCGGGCGTGAGGGTGTTCACCGTGACTCCCCGGCGGGCGTATTCCTTCGCCGCCGTGAGGACGAGCGATCGCAGCGCCGCCTTGGTGCTCGCATAGACCGTGAGCCGGGGCGCGGGACGGGCCTGGTTGACGCTTCCGACGGCGAGAACGCGCCCCCAGCCGCGCGCGGCCATGAGCGGTGCGAGCCCGCGGACAAGCTGAAACGAGGACCGGAGATTCGTCCGGACCATGCGGTCGAACTCGGCCTCGTCGAAGTCGGCGATATGGCCGTACGACTGCACGGAGGCGTTGAGGACGAGGATGTCCGCGCCGGAACACCCGGCGACCAGGCCCTCGACCGCCGCGGAGTCCCCGAGGTCGGCGTACCGGACCTCGCGGGAAATGCCCTCGGCGTCGGCCTCGGCGAGCGTGGCGCGCATCGCGGGCGTATCGGCGGTTCCGTGAAAGACGATGTGGGCGCCGGCGTGCCCGAGCGCGAAGGCGATGGCCTTCCCGATTCCCCGCGACGACCCGGTCACGAGCGCCGTACGGCCGGCCAATGAAAAAGACGGAAGAATCATGAAGAGACGAAACCCTTTCGAAAACCGCCCCCCGCCCGGGACTCCACTCCCCCGCCCCGCCGCGGCACGACGACTATTCGACGGAAAACTCGAACGGTCCGCAGGGAAGATTCTCGGCGCCGACGAGATTGCAGACGGGATAGTCGTCCCACGCATAGCGGACGCGGGCGGGAGTCATGCCGTCCGGCGCTTTGACGAGAATCTTTCCGTCCTTCACATCGGCCTCGGCCCAGACGAAGGGTCCGTCCGCGCCGGCGATCTGGAAACCCTTTATCGCGCCGCTGTCGGAAGACTTCAGCACGGAGGCGTTCTTGAAGCTCACCGCGACACCGCCGTCGGCAGCCTCGGCGCGGAGCGGAATCGGACCGGACTCGACGAGGTCGGCGCCGTAGGTGCGGACGAGGGCGAGACGGGCGAGGCGCTCGCCGACCGTGCGCTTGTCCTTCGGATGGATGTCGGTATGGTTGCCCACGTCGATCGCGACCGCGGCGCCGCCGTCGGGCATCGTCTCGCCGATCTTCATCTGCGACCAGCGCATCGCGGCCCAGGCGGACTCGACCGGCTCCTCATGCGTCTGAAGGTACGCGGCGAGCTGGACCTGATAGAACGGAAGCTTTCCGTCGGCGCAGGTGTAGCCCTTCTTCCAGTCGGCCGCGACGGCCGGGAGCAGTTTCTCATACACGGCATGGCCGCCGACGTTCGAGCAGCCCTGATACCAGATAACGCCCTTCACGGCGAGCGGGAAAGTCGGGCAAAGCTGGCCGTAGTAGCAGGCCGCGGGGACATTGCAGCCGCGGTTCGACGGATCGACGGGGCGCTTGGTGCCGCACCACTTGGCCTCCCACTCGCCGGCGAGCGGAATCGTCTCCTCGCCGAGCTTGAGGGCGAGGGCGTCCGCGGGGCTCGTGAAACCGCCGCGCTGTCCGTTGTCCTTCGCCTGGACAAGAATCTCGTTGGCGCCGGCCTTCAGAATGCCCGCGGGAATCTTGTAGTCGCGCGGAAGGTTGTACTGCTTCGTCTCGCCGACCATGACGCCGTTGATTTTCGTGATGTCCTCGTCGTCGATGGCGCCGAGGGTGAGCCTCGCCTCCGCGGCGGCCTGCTCCTCGGTGAGCTCGACCGTGCGGCGGAACCAGACGATGCCGTCGAAATTCGGATCGACGAGCTGCTCGAACGTGACGGGAAGCCGCGCCTTCTTGTCGAAGGGACCGTCGGACGCCTCGGTCTTTTTCATGGCCTCCTCGTACGCGGCGAGATCGGCGTCGTACGAGTCTTTTCCGCCGTTCAACCATGCCGCGATCTCGGCGCGGCGGCTCTGGGCGGCGCCGGCGAGTTCGGGAATGCTCTCCATCGTCTCGAGGGAGAGCCAGGTCTGCGCGTAGGAGCCGCTCCAGCAGTCCTCGACGAGACCGACCGGGATCCCGAGCTCGGACTGAAGCTTGCGGCCGAAGAAGAAGGCGCAGGCGGAGAAATCGAGCGAGCGGACGGTGTCGCCGGCGCAGCGGGCCCACGTCCCGTTCACGTCGGAACGGGGCGCGATGTCGACCGCGCGCTGGACATGAAAGAGGCGGAGACCGGGGAAGTCGGCGTTCTTGAGCTCCTCGTCGCCGTTCTGGACGCCCCAGCCGAAACTCATCTCCATGTTGGACTGGCCGCCGCAGATCCAGACGTCGCCGATGGCGATGTCGTCGAGCACGATATCGTCCTGCCCCTCGGAGGAGAGGGTGAGCGTATGGTCCGTGCCCGCCTCTTTCTTGCCGAAACGGACTTCCCAACGGCCGCTCTCGTCGGCCGTCGCGGAGAGTTTCTCGCCGTCAAGGGCGACCGAGACCTTCGCGCCGGGGTCGGCGAACCCCCAGACGGGAATCTCGCACCCGCGCTGAAGGACGGCGTGGCTGCCGAACAGGGCCGCGTACCGGGCGGCCGCGTCCGCCCGAAGCGTCGCGAAGGCGGCGGCACAGGCGATGGAAATCAAGGACAAACGTTTCATGAAAGAGCCTTTCTTTGAGAGACCGTGCCAGCCGACAGGGCGTGCCGGATGTTTATTCCCACTCGATCGTGCCGCAGGGTTTCGGCGTGAGGTCCATGCAGACACGATTGACGCCCGGAACCTCGGCGAGGATGCGGTCGGTGATTTTCTTGAGAAGGGGCCAGGGGACTTCCTCGACGGTGGCGGTCATCGCGTCGACCGTGTTGACGGCGCGGATGACGACGGGCCACTCGTAGGCGCGGGCGTTGTTCTTGACGCCCGTGGAACGGAAGTCGGGAATCAGCGTGAAATACTGCCAGACCTTGCCCTGAAGACCGGCCTTGGCGAACTCGTCGCGCAGAATCGCGTCGGACTCGCGGAGAGCCGCGAGGCGGTCGCGTGTGATGGCGCCGAGACAGCGGACGCCCAGACCGGGGCCGGGGAACGGCTGGCGGTAGACCATTTCGGGCGGAAGGCCGAGCTCGACGCCGCAGGCGCGGACCTCGTCCTTGAAGAGCTGCATCAGGGGCTCGACAAGCTGGAACTTCAAATCGGGCGGAAGACCGCCGACGTTGTGATGGCTCTTGACCATCTTGGCGGTCTTGGTGCCGCTCTCGACAATGTCCGGATAGATGGTGCCCTGGCCGAGGAACCCGATGCCGTCGAGCTTGCGGGCCTCCTCCTCGAAGACGCGGATGAACTCGCCGCCGATGATTTTGCGCTTCTGCTCGGGATCCGAGACGCCGGCGAGCTTGTCGAGGAAGCGGTCGGTCGCGTCGATGTAGATCAGATTCGCCTTGAGCTGGTCGCGGAAAACCTTGACGACGGACTCGGACTCGTTCTTGCGCATGAGGCCGTGGTTCACATGGACACAGACGAGACGGTCGCCGATGGCCTTGACGAGCAGCGCGGCGACGACCGAGGAGTCGACGCCGCCGGAGAGGGCGAGAAGGACCTTTCCGGTCTCGCCGACCTGCTTGCGGACGAGCTCGATCTGGTCGGCCACGAAATTCTTCATGTTCCAGTTCGCCTCGGCGTGGCAACGGTCGAAGAGGAAGCGGCGGAGAAGCTCCTCCGCGTCGTTCGTGTCGGCCGGCCAGTCGGGGAGCGAGTCGCAGCCCGCGACGACGGCGGGGGCGTGGTCGATGGCGAACATCGGGACACCGAGCCGGTAGACCTCGGGGGCGACATCGACCGGCTTGCCGTCGACGACACGGTTCGGACCGCCGAAAAGCACGAGGCCCTTCAGATTGGGCAGCGCGCGGAGTTTTTCGACGGGGGTGTCGTGCGGATAGATCTCGCTGTAGACGCCGAGCGCGCGGATCTGGCGGGCGATTACCGTATTGCGCGTGCTGCCGAGATCGAGGATGGCGATGAGGTCCTGTTTCATGAAAAATGTGTCCTTGGAGGGGGAGTTTCGGTGAGCGAGATTATGCCGGCCGCGCGAGAGGCGCTAGATCTGGCCGGCGAGCGCGAGCGACTTCGCCTCGACGCTCTGGATCTCGGCGAAGCCCTGCGAGGAGACGGGATTGAGGCCGGACGAGGCCTCCATCGACGAATCCTCCTCGTGATAGAGGGAGGCCTTGACGCCTTTGAGGGCGAGGAAGAGGATGTTGCCCTTGTAAAGGCCGACCTTGACCGTGCCCGTCGCGTACTGCGCGTAGGTGTCGATGGCGGCGTAGGCGGCGCGGGTCGCGGGATCGTACCAGCGGCCGTCGTAGATCTGCTCGGCGACGAACCGGGAGAGGTGGTGGAAGTCGGTCGTGGCGCGGCGGTCCATCGTGGCCTGATAGAGATATTTCAGGGCCTGGCCGAGAAGCTCCATGCCCGGAGCCTCGTAGACGCCGCGGCTCTTCGTGCCGATGATGCGGTTCTCGAGCGCGTGGGAAAGGCCGAGACCGTTGCGGCCGCCGATCTTGTTGACCTCGAGCATCATCTTGAGGGAGTTGAGCTTCTTGCCGTTGACGGAGGTGGCGATTCCTTTCGTGAACCCGATCTCGACCTCCTCGATCTTGTCGGGAGCCTGCATCGGCCAGACGCCCATGGTGGGCTCGACGATGGTCATCGCGGTCTCGACGCTCTCGAGATCCTCCGCCTCGTGGGAGAGACCGGCGAGGTTGCAGTCGGTGGAATAGCGCTTCTTGCCGCCGGGGAAGGCGACGATGCCGTGCTTGCCGAGGTATTCGCACATTTGGGTGCGGCCGGGGAACTGCTTGAGGAGCTTCGGATCGCGCCAGGGAGCATAGACGAGCATCTCGGGGGCGAAGACGTTGGTGTAGCGCTCGAAACGCATCTGGTCATTGCCGCGGCCGGTCGCTCCGTGGCAGAGGACATCGACGCCGCGGGCCTTCATGGCCTTGACGAGGCCCTTCACGGTGACGGCGCGGCCGATGCCGGTGGAGTTCCAATACCCGCCGTCGTAGACGGCCTCGGCCTTGACGGTCTGAAGGCAGATGTCGGCCATCTCCTTCTTGAGGTCGACGACGACCGTCTCGACGCCGCAGGGGGCCATCTTCTCGATGACGCCCTGGATATCCGTCTCGTCGGGCTGCGCGAGGTCGGCGGTGAAGCAGAGGACGTCGCAGCCCGCTTCCTTCAGGCGCATGGAGATGGTTTTGCTGTCGAGTCCGCCGGAAACGCAGACGCCGAGTTTTTTGCCTTTGAGATCATTGATGGAGATGGACATGACGGACCCTTTCGGAAATTGCGGTATAGCGATGCCAACGCGGCGCGAACAGGACAACGCCCTTCGGGCTCACGTGCGCGCAAAAGAATAGCAGAACCGCGGCGGAAAGTCACGCCCATTCGCGTGGGGGGGGGGCAGCAAAAATTTGTCCCCCGCTTGACAAGAAACCCAGGCGGAACGGCGTTCTTCATTTCGCCCCGTTTCCGTCATACGACAATGTGCCGGCCCGAACGTATCAACCCCCTCAGCAGCGCGACGCGGATTCCGTTCTGGAAACGCCAGTGCATGCCCGGGCCCTTCATCCGCCCGCCGACCGTCAGCTTGCAGCCCGCACACCGCCTCCGCGGCGCGGCGGAACGTCTCGCGGGCGTCCGCGAGGGCCGCGTCGAGAAGTTCTTCGTCGAGGGTGCCCGCCTTCATGGCGGAGAGGACGGCGGCGGTGTTCGAGAGACTGGGAAGGACCTGCGCCGGCGACACCAGTTTTTTTTTGAGCCGTCCGGGAGGTTCTCGCGCAGGGCGGCCTCCTCGAATTCGGAGACCAGCGCCTTGAACTTTCGGTAGTTGTCCGTAAGCCTCTTCATGGTGTCCCATTGGGATTGCGGGAAGCGCTTGTCGACGGAGCGCCCTCCAATGCGGCAGTTCAGACGGGGCATGGCCTTGTATTCGACCATCTCTCCGGCCTTGTTGCGATGTCTTTGGACACCGCCTTTTCGAATGGTGCCGGGGATGAAGGGCGGAAGTTCGGCGATGTCTGCCAGAATGGTTGCGAGCGGACGCTGCGCGG
>JAZUKQ010000210.1:0-2958 GCA_045643325.1 Kiritimatiellia bacterium
GACGGAATACGCCGTCGCCTCCCAGTCGTCCGGGAGGTCGAAGACTCCGTGGAACCAGGCGACGTGCGAGGCCATCCGCGGAGGCTACAGCGCGCCGCGCTCGAGCGCGACCTCGGCGATCTGCACCGCGTTGAGCGCGGCGCCGTGGAGGAGCTGGTCGCCCGAGACGAACATGTCGATGCCGGGGGCGTCCGTCCGGGAGATGTCCTGACGGATGCGTCCCGCGAGCACATCGTACTTCTCCGAGGCCTCGAGCGGCATCGGATAGCGCCTCGCCTCCGGATCGTCGACAAGCGTCACGCCGGGGGCCTTCGAAAGGATCTCGCGGACCTCCGCGGGCGTCACGGGCTCCTCGAACTCGAGGTTGAGCGACTCGGAGTGCGCGCGCGGCACGGGGATGCGGACGCACGTGCACGAGACCATGAGGTCCGGCAGGTGCAGCATCTTCCGAGACTCGTTGAGCATCTTGAGCTCTTCCTTGGTGTAGCCGTTGTCGGCGAAGGTGTCGATGTGCGGGATCAGGTTGTTGACGAGCTGGTAGGCGAAGAACTTCACCTCGGCGGGCTTGCCCTCCGCGACGGCGCGGATCTGCTCGGCGAGCTCGTTCATGCCCTTCGCCCCGGCGCCGCTGGCGGCCTGGTAGGTGCTCGCGACAAGACGGCGGAGGCGCTTCGCCCGGTGGAGCGGCGCGACCGCGGTGAGCATGATGGCCGTCGTGCAGTTCGGGTTGGCGATGACGCCGCGGTGCTTCTCCACGTCCTCGGGATTGACCTCCGGAACGACCAGGGGGACATCGTCCTCCATGCGGAAGGCGCTCGAGTTGTCGACCATCAGCGAGCCGGCCTTGACGACCGCCTCGCGGTACTCCTTCGAGATGCCGGACCCGGCGCTGAAGAGCGCGAGATCGACCCCCTCGAACGAGGCCGGGGTCATCTCCTCGATGACGATTTCCTCGCCCCGGAACAACGCCTTCTTCCCGGCGGAGCGGGCGGAGGCGAGAAGACGGAGCTTCCCGACCGGGAAATTCCGCTTCTCCAACGTGCGGAGCATCTCGACGCCCACGGCGCCCGTCGCTCCGGCGATCGCGACAGATACAGATTTCATGGATTGTGTCTTGGTCGGAGGGAGGGACGGAGGGGCCCCGTCCCGGAACGTTCCTAGGCAAGCGTGCCGTACACCTCGCCGGCCGCGGCGGCGGCGTTGCACTCGTCGGTGTCGATGTGCATCGCCAGGGCGAACTTCTCGCTCACGCGGACGACGGTGTCGCCGAAGACGAGCGCGCGGCCCGTGCCGGCGTCGACCTTGACGTTGACGATCTGGCCGTTCGTGACGCCGAACGCCTCGGCGTCGGCCGGAGTCATGTGGATGTGGCGCTTGGCGATGATGCAGCCCTCGGCGATGTCGAGCTCGCCGGCGGGGCCGACCAGCTTGATGCCCGGGGTGCCGGCGACGTCGCCGCTCTCGCGGACGGGCACGCCCTTCAGTCCGAGCGTGCGGGCGTCGGAGAAGGAGAGCTCGACCTGATTGGCCTTGCGGACCGGCCCGAGGACGCTCACCATGAGCTCGCCCTTCGGCCCGACGAGCTTGATTTTGTCGTTCGCGGTGGCGAACTGGCCGGGCTGGCTGAGCATCTTCTTGACGACGAGCTCGGTGCCGGGCCCGTAGAGCTTCTCGACGGCCTCGGTCGTGAGATGGATGTGGCGGGCGGAAGTTTCAACGATGAATTTCTTTTCCATGGATGATTCCTCGGAGGGTGGGTTATGGGTGAACGGTCTGTGAAAGGGACGGAGACGGACGCTTCCGGTTTCCGCGCCGGAATCGCGGGGGCGCGGGTGAAACGAATATTCTAGTCCTTTCCATGGGTCCGCGCAATCCCGTTTTTGGCCTCGGAGGCGGCAAAACTTTGTCCGTACTGTCCGCCGGCCGCTCGCGCGCCGCGGGCACGAGAAGGCACGGGCGATGGCGGCGGGCTACGGCCGCGAGTCCCAAAGGGCGCGGTGGCGATGGCGTCGGAGCTTGCTCCGGCCCCCTTCGAGGGAGCTGTCGGCGGAGCCGACTGGGGGTGTTTTGCGGGGGCGGAGGCGACACCCACCGGCGCTTCGCGCCACCTCCCTCGGAGGGAGGCGCCTGCGGCGGGCTACGGCCGCGGGTCTGGGGACGCGCTGCGGCGGAGAGCCCCCTGTCCCGAACGGACGACGGCAGACGCTCTTCCCTTCTCCCTCCCGTCCCGAACAGCCCCTTCTCCGAAATCGAGCCTGTACAAATTCAAAACGAAAACCGCGAAAACACATGGGATTTTCGCACGTTTCAACGGGAAATGTCGTTTTTGGAAATAAGTTCTATTCGATGCGTCCAGAAAAAACTCCGTCTCCGTCGCGTCGAAATATCAGGTCGCCTCGAGAATCGAGAGCTCCGCGGCCGCCTGCTCCCACAGCGTGTTCACGAGCTCGAGGTCCTTCTGGATTTCCCCGAGCCGCTTGGTTGTCGCGGCGAAATCCGTCCCCGGCGCGGCTTCCTCCAAGGACTTGATGAGCGCCGCCTGCTCCTCCTCCAACGCGATGATGCGCGCCTCGGACTGCTCGACGCGCCGCTTCAGGTCGTTCTTCCGCGGCGCGGTTTTCGCCCGCTCGGCCGCCCGCGCGATGCGGAGCTCTTTCGAGGACATCCGCTTCTCGGGCTCCCCGGAGCCGTCCTCCCCCCCGCCCGGACGGTCCTCGGCGCGCCGCTCCTCCTGCCCGGCGTCCTGCGTCACGGCCGTGTCGTGACGCGCCCGGAAATCGTCGTAGGTCCCGTTGAAAAACCGGAAGCCGTCCTCCTCGATGGAGATGACGCGCGTCCCGACCGCGCGGACGAATTCGACGTCGTGCGAGATGACCACCACCGTCCCCGGATACGCCGCGAGCGCCTTCTCCAGCGCCGCGCGCCCGTTCAGATCGAGGTGCGTCGTCGGCTCGTCGA
>JAZUKQ010000211.1:0-20406 GCA_045643325.1 Kiritimatiellia bacterium
TTGCCCTCGCCGCGCGGGGCGCGGGCGTCGTCCTTGCCGCGCTCGGCGGCGCGCTCGGCGTCGCGGGCGGCGCGCTCTTCCTTCTCCTTGGCGGCCCAGGTCTCGTGGGCGTTCTTGGCCACGCGGCCGACGGCGTCGGAGATGAGTTTGATGGCGCGGATGGAGTCGTCGTTGCCGGGGATCACGTAGTCGACCGGATCGGGGTCGCAGTTGGTGTCGACGATGGCGATGACGGGGATGCCGAGGCGGTTGGCCTCCTTGACGGCGTTGGCCTCGCGCATGACGTCGATGACGAAGAGCGCGCCGGGGGCCTCGCGCATGGAGGCGATGCCGGAGAGGTTGCGCTCGAGCTTGGCGAGCTCGCGCTTGAGGGAGGCGTCCTCCTTCTTGTGCTGCGAGAGGTTGCCGAGACCGGTCTCCTTGAGACGCTGGAGGTCGAACATGCGGCGGACGCTCTTCTTGATGGTCTGGGAGTTGGTGAGCATGCCGCCGAGCCAGCGGGTGGTGACGTAGAACATGCCGGCGTCGACGGCGGCGGCCTTGACGACCTCCTGAGCCTGCTTCTTGGTGCCGACGAAGAGGATGGACTTGCCGGAGGCGGCGATCTGCTCGACGAACTGGAGGGCTTCCTCGAGGAGGGGGAGGGACTTGGTGATGTCGGTGATGTGGATGCCGTCGCGCTTGCCGTAGATGAAGGGCTTCATCTTGGGGTTCCAGCGCTTGGTCTGGTGACCGAAGTGGAAACCGTTTTCGAGCAAATCACGGACCTCGAGTCCGGAGAGGGGACCTTTTGCCATTTGTGTGCACTCCTTAGAGCAGGGAAGAGAGCCGGCGGCAGGCAGGCCGCGGGTTCCCGATGGATGTGAATCCGCTTTGGCGGCGGAGACCGTTCTCCGTCGTCGTTCGCTTCCGCGCACGGATGCCGACGCCGTCCGGCAAAGGCTTTCGCACGCGTTGGGCAGATATGATACGCCGTCCGCGCCGGAAAAACAAGTGGGAAATGCGATTCATACGAAAGTTTATGACGAAGGTCTTGGAAGGAGAACTCCGAGAGGGGAAAAAGGGAGGGAGGCCACGACGCGGACGAAACCGGGTGAGAGCGAGAAGGGAATCGTTCCGGCGGGTTTTCGGGAACCTGTCAATCGCGTGTTGGAATCGGGAAAGGATTATGATATTCTTATCCCGTTCACGATATTAAGAGCGGCAGCGGACGCCGCCGCGTTCCGATTCAGAAAGACCCACTTCATGATTCCTCCCGAGGAAGTACAGCCTGTGCTGAGCCAGTTGCGCAAAGGACTGGTGGAAATGTTAGGCTATCTTTGACGTCGAACAACGACGCCGAACCCTAGCCGAAATGGAGGCCGCGACCTCCGAACCCGATTTCTGGGCGAGCCCCTCCGCCGCCCAGGACGTCATCTCGCGCATCACCGCGGCCAAAGCCGTGCTCAAGCCGTTCGACGCGCTCGCGTCGCTCGTCTCCGACGCCGAGACGCTTTACGAGCTTGCCGAGATGGAGGAGCCCGGTCCGGCGCGCGACGGCGCGCTCGCGGAGGTCTCCTCGACGCTCGAGCAGGCGCGGGCCGCGTACGACCGGCTCGAGCTCCAGTCGATCCTCACCGGGCCGCTCGACGCCAACAACGCCTACCTCACGCTCCACTGCGGGGCCGGCGGGACGGAGTCGTGCGACTGGACGGAGATGCTCTTCCGCATGTATTCCCGCTACGCCGATCGCGCCGGATTCAAGGTCTCCGTCATCAACCGCGACGACGGCGAGGAGGCGGGCATCACCGACATCACGTTCCTCGTCGAGGGGCCCAACGCCTACGGCTATCTCAAGGCCGAGCGCGGCGTGCACCGCCTCGTCCGGATCTCCCCGTTCGACGCCAACAAGCGCCGCCATACGTCCTTCTCCTCCCTCGACGTCATCGCCGAGCTCAAAGACGACATCAAGATCGACATCCGCAAGGAGGACCTGGACATCGACACCTTCCGCTCCGGGGGCGCGGGCGGCCAGCACGTCAACAAGACCGACTCCGCGATCCGCATCCGCCACATCCCCACGGGCATCGTCGTCGCCTGCGACGCCGAGCGCTCGCAGTTCGCCAACCGCGACAAGGCCATGGCCATGCTCAAGGCCAAGCTCTACGAGTACGAGGAGGACAAGAAGCGCTCCTCTCTCGAGCGGTTCTACGGCGAGAAGGGGGCCATCGCCTGGGGCTCCCAGATCCGGTCCTACGTCCTCCAGCCCTATACCATGGTGAAGGACCTGCGCACCGGCGTCCAGACCTCCGACGTGCAGGGCGTGCTCGACGGCGAGCTCCAGCCCTTCATCGACGGGTGGCTCAAGTGGCGCGCCGGAAAACTCGCCGTGGGCGAGATCAAGGACGAGGAACTTACCTGAAAGGCATTCCGCCATGAAGAAAAAACACGACACCCCCGCCCCCGCGGCCGGCGACGGCCCCGCCGAGATCGACGTCCTTCTCGCGAAGGCCGCGGCCGACAAGTCGCTCCGCTCGAAGCTCCTCTCGGGACTCGGCTTCTACAAACTCGCCCGCAGGCGGCAGCGCCAGCTCGCCGTCATCTTCGGCGCGGTCGCCGCGGCACATCTGCTCGCGCTCGTCGTGTTCGGCGGCATCGTGATCTTCCAGAACATGCGCGACGAGCCGACCACGTTCGTGACGCCTCCGCCCTCGCGGACGTACGAGCCCCGCAAGCTCGAGCATTCCGTCAAGGTCAAGAAGCAGCAGCGGTCCTCCTCGCGCCCGGCGGTCGTCCCGCGCATCGTCTCGACGAAGCCGTCGGACATCGCGCTCCCCGAAATCAAGATGGATCCGAAGCTCGTCCAGACCTCGTTCCAGCCGAAGTTCAAGGCCGTCTCCGGCCGCGGCCTCGGCGCGGGCCTCGGCACCGGCTACGGCACCGCGGGCTTCGGAGACGGCGTCTCCACGGTCAACTTCTTCGGCATCCAGGCCAAGGGCGAGCGCATCGGCATCCTCGTCGACGTCTCGGTCTCGATGGTCGAGGACGAGCGCGGCGGCCTAGAGGGGTTCGTCCGCGTCAAAAACCGCGTGAACAACGTCGTCGACGCGCTGAAGGAGGGCACGCTCTTCATGATCTGCGCGTTCGCGGACGGCTGCTCCGTGATGTCTCCGAAACTCGAGTACGCCAACGGCGACACGCGCCTCCGGGCGAAGAACTTCATCATGCCGTACAACGCGGGCGGCTCGTACGGGCTCGATTCCGGAAACTATTCCGGATCGTCGCACGGCAAGGCGGCGACGGGCGGTTCCACGCGGCTCGATCTCGCGCTCGGCGCGGCGATGGACGTGGGGTGCGACACCATCCTCATCATCTCCGACGGCATGCCGTGGGTGAAATGTCAGCCTTCCAAGGAGGCGCTCGCCGCGTACCAGAACACGCTCGACGCCTGGCGGACCAAGAACGCCGCCGCGATCGCGGCCTACGACAACACGCCGGCCACGACCCGCAAGGTCTGGGTGCCGCCGCAGCCCGCGCGTCCCGCCATTCCCGCCTCGAAGCAGAAGATCAAGGAGGGCCAGCCTCCGCCGCGCGACATTCCCGCCCAGCCCGCCCGCGAGGGCTACTGGAAGGAGGTCACGGACCACGGCGGCGCGCAGCGCCCCACGCCCCCGCAGATGCCGGAGGCGAAGTGGACTCTCGCCGATTTCTGCGAGCACATCGACCTCATCTACGACGCCGTCTACAAGCCCGCCGGCCGCAAGTACCCCGTCGTCTGCACCATCGGCTACCAGATCGACAAGGAGGGACACGCCTTCCTCAAGGCCCTCGCCGCGAAGTATCAGGGCCAATACCGCCGGGTGCAGTCCCTGAAGAAATAAAACACCTCCGGCCCCGCGGCCGGCCAACCTGACCGAAATGCCATGAGCACACGTCCGTTTCCCTGGCAGGACCGTCCTGCCGGCTCGTCCGAGATTCTGTGGCGGTTCGACGGAAACCCCCTGACGGACTACCGTCCCGCCCCCGGGGTCGCCGCAATCTACAACAGCGCCGTCGTCCCGTTCGGCGACGGCTATCTCGGCGTTTTCCGCGGCGACCGGACCGACGGCATGCCGCGCCTCTACCTCGGACGCAGCGCCGACGGGCTGGCGTGGTCGTTCGAGACGCCCGAGCTCCCGCTCCAGGATCCCGGGGACCCGGCGGTCGGCATCCACGAGTACTCCTACGACCCGCGCGTCGTCAGGCTTGAGGGAGAGGACCGCTACATCGTCATGTGGTGCAACGGCTACCACGGCCCGACGATCGGCATGGCGGAGACCCGCGACTTCGCGCGGTTCCGTCCGCTCGAGAACGCGTTCCTCCCGTACAACCGCAACGGCGTCCTCTTCCCGCGCCGCGTCCGCGGAAAGTACGCGATGCTGAGCCGCCCGAGCGACACCGGCCACACGCCCTTCGGCGACATCTTCTACAGCGAGAGCCCCGACCTCGAGTACTGGGGCCACCACCGCCATGTCATGTCCAGCGGCCCCGAATGGTGGCGCGGACTCAAAATCGGCCCCGGCCCCATCCCCATCGAGACCCCCGATGGCTGGCTCATGATCTACCACGGCGTCTGCAACACCTGCAACGGCTTCGTCTACCGCATGGGCGCGGCGCTGCTCGACCTTGAGGAGCCCTGGAAGGTGCTTTCCTGCAACACGGGCTTCTTCTTCGGCCCCGAGAAGCCCTACGAGACGACCGGCATGGTCCCCAACGTGACCTTCCCCTGCGCGGTCGTCCGCGACGAGGCGTCCGACCGGATCGCGGTCTATTACGGCGCGGCCGACACCCGCATCGCCGTCGCGTTCGGATACCTGCACGAGCTCGTCGCGTTCGCGAAGGGCTGAGCCGTCGCGCGCCGCGTCGATCTGCCTGACATCGGCCGGATCCGCGGCCGCGTTCCGCGGTTCCGCGCCGGCGCGGGCCCCGGCGGACTTTTGAAAACGCGCGCCGTCCCTCCTCGGACATCTTTCTCCGGCATGGACAACTGATTGCTCACCCTTGACACTTTTCTGATTATGGCCCGTACACGTGGAGCGAAAAAAGACCTGAAGGCCGCGGCCGATCCCTCGCTGCCTCCGACGCGCGTCATCCCGCGCCCGGAGTGGAAGGTCCTCATCTCCCCCAACACCCTCAACGCGCCCGGCGCCGCCGCGGCCTACCGCGCCTCGAATTACGCGGCGGAGGCCGCCGCCGCGGAGCCGGCGCCCCCGCGCGCCGCCGCGCCCGGTTCCGAGGACGCCATTCCTTGGGGCGACTACTTCGACCTCTCCCGGCCGATCGACGCGGACATCGGCTGCGGCATGGGCCGGTTCATCCTCACCCGCGCCCCCGCGCATCCCGAGCGCCAGTATCTCGGAATGGAGCTGGAGTCCGCGCGCATCGTCCATATCGACGTCGCCGCGCGGCGCGCCGGGCTGGAGAACCTCCGCCTGCTGCAGGGCGACGCGCTCCGCACGCTCCCGCTCCTGCCCGACGCCTTCCTCGACCTCGCGACGGTCTTCTTCCCCGATCCCTGGCCGAAGCGCAAGCATTGGGCGCGGCGTCTCGTCCAGGAGCCTTTCCTCGACGCGGTGCACCGCGTCCTGAAGCCCGGCGCGCTGCTCCATCTCGCCACCGACCAGATTCCGTACTTCGAGGACATGGTCCGGCTGCTCTCCGCCGACGCGCGGTTCGAGCGGACGGAGACGATGCCGCGCACCCCGGAGGAGTGGACGGACTTCGAGCGGATTTTCCGCGCCCAGGGACTTCCCATCGGCGAGGGGACGTGGAGAAAGAGGGGCGTCTGATTTCTTCCCGGCCTCCGGACTCCGATTGCCGGAATTGCGGGAAGGCCGCGGTTCTGCTATTCTTTCCGCCATGTCACTTGCCATCACCCGGGAGCCCATATCGTTCCGTCCGCCGCGCAACCCGCTCGAGCGGCTGGGGCAGGCCGTTGTCCGCACCATGGCCGAGGTAGGGCGCGCGACGCTCATCGCGCTCGGCGCGTTCGCGGCGATGCGCTTCGCGCTCACGCGCCGGAGCCGCCGCGAGATTGTCGTCCAGATGTACACGGGCGGCATCAAGAGTCTCGGGGTCGTGACAATCGTCGCGGTGTTCATCGGGATGATTCTCGCTCTGCAGCTCGGCATCGAGCTCGCGAAGTTCAGTCAGGAGATGTACATCGGACCGGCGGTGATGGCCGTGATGCTGCGCGAGATGGGGCCTTTCATGAGCGGGCTCATCCTCGCGGCGTGCGTAGGCGCGGCGATGTCCGCGCAGATCGGCACGATGACGATCAACGAGGAGATCGCGGCGCTCGAGATCCTCTCCATCGACCCCGTCCGCTTCCTCGTGATGCCGCGTATGGTGTCGATGATCGTGATGGTGCCGCTGCTCTCGTTTTATACGTGCGTGATGGGGCTTTTCGGGGGCGGGCTTGTCGCCAACACGCAGCTCGGCGTCGCGTGGCCGATCTATCTGCAGAACGCGATGGATTTCGCCAGCACGCGCGCGTTGTGGGTGGGGCTTCTCAAGGCGTTCGTCTTCGGCATCCTCATCACGACCATTTCCTGCTACGAGGGATTCAACACACGGCACGGGGCGGTGGGTGTCGGCGCGGCGACGCGGCAGTGCGTCGTCAAGTGCTTCCTCTTCATCTTGATTATCGGGTACTTCGTCACGAGGCTTTTCTACTGATGATCAAGTTTGAAAACGTCACCAAGCGGTTCGGGCGCCAGACGGTGCTCGACAATGTGAGCTTCGAGATTCCGAAAGGGAAGGTATTCTCGATTGTCGGCCCCTCGGGAACCGGCAAGAGCGTGACTCTGAAGCATATGGTGCGGCTGCTGCAGCCGACGTCGGGGCGGGTCTGGGTCGCGGACGAGTGCATCAGCGAGGCCGCCCCGAGGGACCTCCCGCGTCTCCGCGCGAAGTTCGGCTACCTGTTCCAGAGCGCGGCGCTGCTCGCGTGGATGAACGTCTATGACAACGTGGCGCTTCCGCTCCGCGAGGTGATGCATCTCGGCGAGGACGAGGTCGACGAGCGGGTTTCGGACGCGCTGGAGAAGGTGGGGCTCTCGGCGCACGGGGCGAAGTATCCGTCGGACATCTCGGGCGGCATGCAGAAGCGCGCCGGGCTGGCGCGGGCGATCGTGACGCGGCCGGAGATCGTGCTCTACGACGAGCCGACCTCGGGGCTCGACCCGGTGACGTCGCGGCGCATCGACGAGCTGATCGCGGACCTGAGCGGGCGGCTGGGCATCACGAGCGTGGTGGTGACGCACGATATGCACAGCGCGCTGACGGTTTCTGACTATATTCTCATGCTGGGGGGAGGGCATGTCGTCGGGCTGTTCACGCCGCAGGAGTTCGTCCGGTCCGACAAGCCGGAGATCAAGGCGTTTCTCGAGGCGCAGTTCATCACGCGCAAAGGCGTGTGGGAGACCGGCGCGGGGGCGGAGGCGTAGGGCGCGCGGCTTGGAGCGGCGCGGGCGGCGAAGGTCGGTTCCGGGGGCTCTTGACATGGTCCTAGGGGTGGGATAAAGTGTTGTCGCCTTTCGGGCCGCCGTGTTCCGTAGCGCGCCCGTTTTCCGCCAGATATGATTTCCAACCATCCATAAGAGGTTTTCCATGCCGAAGAAGGGTTTGATTTTCCAAGGAGGATGGGACGGCCACGAGCCGAAGCTCACGTCCCGCCGTTTCGCCGCCATGCTCGAGAAACACGGTTACGCCTGCGAGATCTCCGATACGCAGGAATGCCTCCGCGACCTCGACCGGCTCATGGACCTCGACATCATCGTCGCCTGCTGGACGATGGGGAAGATCGACCATAAGCTCGTGCAAAACGTCTCCAAGGCCGTCGCCTCGGGCGTCGGGCTCGCCGGCTGCCACGGCGGCATGTGCGACTCGTTCCGCGAGGACACGGAATGGCAGTTCATCACCGGCGGCCAGTGGATCAGCCATCCGGGCGGCGACGGCATCGACTACGAGGTCAATGTCCGCCGCGGCTCCAGCCCGATCGTCGAAGGCGTCGAGGACTTTCATGTCTGTTCCGAGCACTACTACCTTCATGTCGACCCCGCCATCGAGGTGCTCGCCACCACGCGCTTCCCGAAGGTCACGTACTATCACATCTCCAACAAGCCCATCGACATGCCGGTCGTCTGGACAAAGTATTGGGGCAACGGCCGCGTGTTCTACAACTCGCTCGGACATCACGACGATGTCTTCGACAAGTCGCCCAACGCCGCCGTTCTTATGGAGCGCGGTCTCGTCTGGGCCGCCGAGGGAAAGGCCTACGCCCTCGAGCACGGACTGACCACCGAGCGCTTCGAGAACAGCGCGAAGATGTACTAGCCCGGGCTTGCCCGGCGTTTTTTCAACCATATCAACAAACCGGAGTCCCCATGAAACCCGTCCGCGTCGCCATGATCGGTGTCGGCAGCATCAGCGGCATCTATCTCAAGAATCTCCATACCGTCTTCAAGGACAGACTCACGCTCGTCGGCGTGTGCGACCTCGTCCGGGAGCGCGCCGAGAAGGCGCGGGCGGAGTACGGCGTTCCGAAAATCTATGAGACGATGCACGACGCTTTCGCCGACCCGGAGGTCGAGGTCGTGCTCAATCTGACGCGTCCCTCGGAGCATTTCGAGGTCTCCAAGGCCGCGCTGCTCGCCGGCAAGCATGTCTACACCGAGAAGCCTCTCGGAGCCTCGTTCGAGGAGGGAACCGCGCTTGTCGAGCTCGCGAAATCCAAGGGACTTCGCGTCGGCGGCGCGCCCGACACGTTCCTCGGCGCCGGCATCCAGCGCTGCCGCGACCTCATTGACGGCGGCGCGATCGGCACGCCGCTCGGCGCGGCCGGCTTCATGATCTGCCGTGGCCACGAGACATGGCATCCGGATCCCGATTTCTACTATCAGTACGGCGGCGGCCCGATGCTGGACATGGGCCCGTACTACGTGACGGCGCTCGTCAACATGCTCGGCCGCGTGCGTTCCGTGCAGGCCGTGACGAAGGCCTCGTTCCCGACGCGCCTCATCACGTCCCAGCCGTTGAACGGCACGACGATCCATGTGAATGTCCCGACGCTCTATCAGGGAATCCTGGAGTTCGAGTCCGGCGCCGTGGGCAGTCTCTTCACGACGTTCGACGTCTATTATCCGTTCCAGGCGCGTCTCGAGGTCTACGGAAGCGAGGGCACGCTCTTTGTTCCCGACCCCAACTGCTTCAACGGAGAGATCAAACTCTTCAAGCCCGGCATGAAAGCGCCGGAGGTGGTTTCATGCAACGCGTTCCAGTACGGCGAGAACTCGCGCGGACTCGGCCTCGCGGACTTCGCGATGACGCTTCGCGGCGAGAAGCCCGAGGCGCGCGCCGACGCCCAGCAGATCTACCACGTGCTGGAGATTCTCACGTCGTTTGAGAAGGCCTCGAAGTGCCGCGCCCCGGTCGATCTCGCGACGCCCTACGAGCGCCGCCCGCCGATGGCCGCCGCCGGACTGTAGCTCCGCCGAAAATGTCGCCTGCGGGGCGACCTCCGGGGGAACGATTTTGGTTAGAATGCTCCCCGTCAACCGACAACAGGACGTTGTCAGGAAAAAGCAAAGGAGCATTCATTATGTCGAAGATCAATCCCGGAATTTCCGGATTCCAGAACCCCGCAAGCCAGAATCACGCCGCGCCCGCGCCGAACCCCTCCGCCCCCGCGCGCACCGAACTCGTCTTCATCCTCGACCGGAGCGGGTCGATGAGCGGACGCGAGGCCGATGTCGTCGGCGGCTTCAACTCGCTGATCGAGGAGCACCGAAAGACCGGTGGGACGGTCTATGTCTCGACCCTCCTCTTCGACGACTCCAACGAGGTTCTCCACGACCGTGTCGACATCCGCTCGGTTTCGCCGATTACGGAGCGCGAGTATTTCGTCCGCGGCTGCACCGCGCTTCTCGACGCCATCGGCGACGCGATCCACCACATCGGCAACGTCCACAAGTACGCCCGCAAGGAGGACGTTCCCGAGAAGACCATTATCGTCATCATGACCGACGGAATGGAGAACGCGAGCCGCCGCTACGGCCGCGACGAGATTCTTCGCAAGGTCAAGCGCCAACAGGAGAAATACGGGTGGGAATTTCTCTTTCTCGGGGCGAATATCGACGCGATCGCCACCGCGGCGGGCATCGGTATCCGAGCGGATCGTGCGGTCGACACCTTCTCCGATGCGGACGGAATCAGCTCTCAGTGGGATTCTGTCTCGCACTTTGTCATGTCGTCCAGGTGCTGTAGCACCGCTCCCGGTTCGGAATGGAAGCAGGAAATCGAGGAGGACCTCCGCAAGCGCAGAAAGAAACAGGGCGCCAAATAGGGAAGGGGCGGAACGGCCCGGCATTCCCGCAATGCCGAGGCCGTTCTCAGCGGCCCGTATCTCCCGGATGCCGGGCATGGAGGCGACCCCGTGCCCGGCTTTTCAAAGGCGTGGTGCGGCATCGCCGTTTGTCCCGGTTTCAGTTTCCTTTTTTTTGAATGTCCGGCCGAATCCGATGGTTCGGCCGGACACTTGCCGTCAGAAGGTGTGTAAACGAAATTCCTCTTACGTTTCAATTTTGAGATATAGATAAAAACAAAGGAAAATCGCGTATTTTTATGGTGAAACTTGAATGAGGATAGGGATGTCGCGGATGTCGAGCGGGGAAGGGGAAAGGATGGTCTCGGCATGGGGGATGGCTGTTCCTTTGACCGCTCGGACGACGGGCAGGACGGGCAGGACGGGCAGGACAGGCAGGACGGGCAGGACGGGTAGGACAGGCAGGACGGGCAGGACTAGGATCAGCAGGGATGGGATATGGCGGGTCGGAAGCGGCGGTTTCCCTTCCCGCAAGGGAGGCGCGATGGACAGACCGGATGTTTCTCTCCGTTTCTGTTGTCTTTCGGGAGGTCTTTTGGTATGCTTCCGCTTCCTTTCTTTTCCAATGAAAACCGACGACGAATTCTCCATTTTCGTGTCCGGCGGGTCCCGCGGCCGGAGACGTTTCCCCGGATGGGGCGCGCCCGCGCTGGCGGTCCTCCTGCTCGCGGGAATCATCGCGGAACTCGTCCTGATTTTCGGAAGACCGTCGGAAAAAACGGAGGGGAGGGCCCCCGCCCGGTCTCCCCGCCCCGCGGCGGAGACGTCTTCGAGCGCGCCCGTTCCCGCGCCGCCCGTCTCCTCTCTCGCCTCGCTCGCGTTCCCGACTCCGTCCCTCCTGTTCGACGCTCCGGTTCCCGAACGGTTCGTCCTGACGAATCCCGAGAAGCCGGAGACCGCCCTGTTCGGATCCGCGCGGACCGGGACCGACGGCCGTTCCCGCTTCCATAAGGGAATCGACATCGCGCCCGTGCTGAAAAAAGACCGGAACTCGAATCCCACGGACCCCGTGCGCGCCATCGCCGACGGCAAGGTCCTCTATGTGAACCGGGTGGGCGGAAACTCCTCCTACGGCGCCTACGTCGTCCTGCTGCACGAAGACCCCGTCGGTCCTGTCTATTCTCTGTACGCGCATCTGGCGTCCGTGTCCAACACGGTCCGGAAGGGCGTGTCCGTCGCGCGCGGGACGTATCTCGGCACGATGGGGTATACATCGACGCTCCGGATTCCGAAATGGAACGCGCACCTTCATTTTGAGACGGGCCTGCTTCTGAACGGGCGGTTCTCCGAATGGGAGCGGAAGAACGGCGCGAACCCGGTCCGCGGAAACGGGCACGGGTGGAATCTCCTGCCCCTGGATTCCCTGGAGGTCCTGCGCTCCGCGAAGGCGCGCCCCGGGACGTTCTCCGTCGCGGAGTTTCTGTCGGGCGTGCCCGTCGCGTACGAGTTGGTCTTCGCCCCGGCCCGCGTGCCCGAGTTCTTTTCCCGCCATCCCGGATTGTGGAAGGGACCCCGCCCGGCGGCTTCCCGTACGCCGATTGTCGTCGCCTGTTCCGTTGCGGGAGTCCCGCTTTCCGGCCGGCTTGCGACGGAGACGGAGGCCGCCGCCGTCCCGACATCCGGAAGCGCGCCGCGGGTCGCGGTCCAGAACGTCTCGGAGGCCGCGCTCGGCCGCAACGGCATGCGGACCGTGGTGAAGGACCGCGGCGGGTGGCGGTTGGGAACGTCCGAAGCCGCGAAGCGGTATTTTGAATTGTTGAATTGGTAAAATAGGGGATTGACTCTGAGTCCAAACCGTGGGAAACTATTCGGCGCAGCTGGAGAAATCTGGTTGCTTTTTTCACAACCCTGACAACAGACTAAGGATACAATCATGAAACTTCGCAACGAATCCGGCTTCACGCTGATTGAGCTGCTGGTCGTTATCGCCATTATCGGTATTTTGGCCGGCTTGATGTTCCCCGCCATTTCCGGCGCCATCGACCAGGCCAACTCCACGAAGATCGCCAACCAGGGCAAGAACATCGCCCAGGGCGTCCTCGCCGAGAACATGACCCGTGAGGCCAACAACGAGAGCTCCATCTGGCCCGGCGACACCTTCGACTACCTGAAGAAGGGCTCCGACGACGCGACCGAGACGGCCAAGGAAACCTACAGCACCTCCGATGAGTACTTCGACGTCCTCGTCCAGAACGAGGTGGTCGAGTCCATCTCCGGCTACGGCTCCTTCGGCGGCGGCGGTGTCGGCACCCCGAAAGGAAACGAGACCCTCGCGGACGGCAACGGCAAGTACAACATCTGGTCCTGCGTCGCGAAGCTCGATCCCTCGCCCGTCGGTGATCCTCCCTTCATTTTCACCCGTAACTTCTATCCGAAAGAGCTGAAGGTCAGCGATGGCTCCACCGATCCGATCTGGAAGTCCTGCCTGAGCTCCACCATCAAGCCCTTCGCCGCCGGCCGCGCGGTCATCGTCTCCCGTGGCGCCGCCGTCACGCAGGTCCGCGCCCGCGACCTCAAGGCGTCGAAGTTCTTCGGCGACTCCAAGTTCGACGGTTCGACCTACAACAAGGACGCCGAGGTCTGGGCTGCCAAGGGCGGCAACACCGGCTCCGGAAACTAATCTACGGGTTTTCCCAAGATAACTTGTCACGGCGGGCGGTCTTCGGGCCGCCCGCTTTTTTTATGTGTACATCCGTGCCGTTCTGTGGATAATATCCCGCAGTCTGTCCCGGCGTCCGCTCCTTCCGTTTCCGCGCCGGAAATCCCCCGCCGCACGAATCATAACCCATGAGTCTCCGACGGCCTGTCCGCCGTCTTGCCAATGTTCGCCGCACCTTTCGCGTTTCTTCTCCTTCTTCCGCTCGCGTTCGCCGCGTGGCGGCTTTTCCGGGCTTCGCCGCGCCGTCGCGGCATCCCGTTCGCCGCGACATCCTGGATTCCCCGCCGGGTCTCGCTCCGCCAGCGTCTCCGGGTCCTCGCGCCGGTCTCGTTCCTTCTCGGCGGACTTCTGCTTGTCGTCGCCGCGGCGCGTCCCCAGACCCGCACCCGGCTCCATCATTCGGAGACGGACGCCATCGCCATCTCGATGATTCTCGATGTCTCCGGATCCATGCGGCAGCCCGACATGGAACCCAAGGCGGCGCTCCCCTCGGAGAAGACACGCCTCGACGTCGCCAAGGAGGCATTCTCCGCGTTTGTCGAACGGCGTCCCGACGACCTGATCGGCCTCGTCACGTTCGGCCTTCATGCCGCGACGCGCACGCCGCTCACGCTCGACCATGCCGCGCTCACGGAACTGATCAAGGGAATCGAAATCACGGACAACGAGGAGGCCTCGCAGACCGCTCTCGGCGACGGTCTCGCCACGGGGTGCGCGCGTTTGGAGCAGGCGACCAACGTCGTTTCCCACATCGCGGTCCTTCTCACCGACGGACAGAACAACTCCGGCACGCCGCCCGAGGAAGCCGCCGCCGCCGCGAAGGCTCTCGGCATCAAGGTCTACACCATCGGCATCGGCAACAGGGTCCCCATCCGCGGCGTCTTCGGCATCATGGGATACGACGAGGGCGTCGACTCCAAGACGCTCACCTATATCTCGGAACAGACCGGCGGCCGCTTTTTCCGGGCCCGGGACACGGAGGCGCTCGACCGGGCGATGGAGGAGATCGACGCGCTGGAGCGCTCCGCCGTCAACGAGCTTGTCTTCGAGAACCGTACCGAGCATTTCGCCCCGTTCCTCGTATCCGGGGCCGCCCTCCTGCTGCTTTCCGCGCTCCTGTCCATCGCGCTCGAGCGCCGGATCGCGTAGGCGTCCGGAGGAGCGGTCGCGTCCGCGCGCGGAACATGCTATAATTTTCTCTCCGATTGCATTTCGAATCCTCCGGGAGACGTCCTGACATGAAAGAACTCACCAACGAAAACTTCGCCGCCGAAACCGCGGGCGGCGTCTCCGTCATCGATTTTTGGGCCACATGGTGCGGTCCCTGCCGCATGATGGCCCCCGCGTTCGAGGCCGTCGCCGGAAAGCTGGCCGGACAGGCCGCGTTTTTCAAGGTCAACATCGACGAGGCGCCCGAACTCGCCGAGAGGTTCGGCGTCATGAGCATCCCGACGCTTCTCGTGCTCCGCGGCGGCCAGCCGGTCGATTCCTCCGTCGGCGCCCGCTCCGAGGCCGCGCTCGAGGCCTATGTCCGGAAATTCCTGTAGGATTCCTTTCCGTTCTTCGTCCGCAAGGTCTTCCATGCCCATCTACTGCTACGAACGCGACGAGACTTCGCCCGGTTGCGACCGCTGCCGGGCGGGTTTCGAGGAACTGCAGCGCCTTTCCGATCCGGCGCTTGCGAAGTGCCCTGTCTGCGGGGGCCCCGTACACCGCGTGATCTCGCCTCCGAACATCGGTCTTTCGGTCTCGTGCCTGGACGACCGCGCCAAATCCGCCGGCTTCTCCAAACTGAAGCGGCTCGGAAAGGGTGAGTACGAGAAAGTGTACTAGCCCGCGACCCCGCCCGTCCTCTCCGGAATTCCAGACCGTTCCACCATCCCGTCCATGAACCTCGCCCGCCTCCGCCGCGATTTCTATCTCGGCGTGAAAAACCTCCTCCTGCATAAACTCCGCTCCCTGCTCACGATGCTCGGGCTCGTCTTCGGCGTCGGCAGCGTGGTCGCGATGCTTGCGATCGGCGAGGGCGCGAGCGAGGAGGCCCTCGCGCGCATCCGCAAACTCGGGTCGCACAACATCATCGTCACGGCCCAGAAGCCGACCGAGGAGTCGGACTCCAACTCGCGCGTCCGGGTCAGCATATACGGGCTTCTGTACGAGGACAACGAGCGGATCCTCGAGACGATTCCGACCGTCGAGTCGACCGTTCCCGTGAAGTCGATGCGCCGGGACGCCCGGTTCCGCGAGCGCTCGCTCGAGATCCGCGTCGTCGGGACGACCGAGGGGTGGTTCGACCTCGTGCAGCGTCCGTTGCTCGCCGGCCGCTCCATCACCGCCGAGGATGTCGCCAACGCGTCGTCCGTCGTCGTCCTGACGGAGTTCGGGGCGAGAAAGCTGCTCGCCACGGAGTCCGCCGTGGGCGACACCATCCGCATGGCGGGCAACGTCTACCATGTCATCGGCATCGTCCAGAGCGAGTCGGCGACAGACGGCTCGATGCAGACCCCGGACCAGGAGACCGACGCGTATATTCCGATTTCGACGGCGCGCGAGCATTACGGGGACGTGTTTTTCCAGAACAAGCAGGGCGCCAACATCCGCGAGCAGGTCGAACTGCACCAGATCATCGTGAGCGTCCGCGAGGAGCGGGACGTCGAGGCCACCGCGGCGCTCATCGAGCGGACGCTCGCGGTGTTCCATAAGAAGAAGGACTACGAGGTCCGGGTTCCGCTGGCGCTTCTCCGGCAGTCCGCCGCGACGAAGCGCACGTTCTCCATCGTGCTCGGCGCCATCGCCGGCATCAGTCTGCTGGTGGGCGGCATCGGCATCATGAACATCATGCTCGCCTCGGTCACGGAGCGTACGCGCGAGATCGGCATCCGCCGCGCCATCGGCGCGCGCCGCGGCCAGATCGTCATGCAGTTCCTCATCGAGACGCTCGTCCTCTCGATTTCCGGCGGCGCTATCGGCATCGGGCTCGGACTGTTCATTCCGTATCTCGTCACGGTGTTCGCGAAGATGCCGACGGTCGTGACGGCCTCCTCGCTCGTCCTCTCGCTCGGCATCAGCGTGTCGGTCGGGCTGATTTTCGGAATCTATCCCGCGCTCCGCGCCTCGAAGCTCGATCCGATCGTCGCGCTCCGTCACGAATAGTCGCGGAACGCCGTCCCGGCATATCCGTGTTTCCAGAAAGGTGGTGACGCCATGAGACAGTGGTTCGGATTCGATCAGGAAGTTTTCGAGGTCGACGGATGCGAGGCGTGGATCGCGTATCCCCGCAGACCGCTCCCCGGCCGGCAGTGGGTCTGGTGCCTCGAGTTCCCCGGCGGATACGGCGGGCGTACGGGCTCCGCGATTTTTTGTCACGACGGTTTCCACTACGTGCACGTGAGAGTCGGGGACACCTTCGGCTGTCCCCGCGCGCAGGAGACGTTCGACCTCTTCTACGAGGAGCTGCGGCGCCGCGGCTTCGCGGAGAAGGGGATTCTCGTCGGCATCAGCCGGGGCGGGCTGTACGCGTATCGGTTCGCGTCCCGCCGTCCGGAGGCCGTCGCGGGGATCTACGGTGACGCGCCGGTCTGCGACTTCAAGAGCTGGCCCGGCGGCTTCCGCAGGACGGGCTCCGGATACGAGCGCGTCAATCCCGAAAATCCCGCGTGGGAGCGGCTCAAGAAGCTGTATGGGTTCGCGTCCGACGGGGAGGCGCTCGCGTACGACCGGAATCCCGTGGACCTTCTTCCGCCGCTCGCCGCGGCGGGAATCCCGTTGTTTCATGTCGTGGGAGACGCCGACACGGTCGTCCCGGTCGCGGACAACACCGCGGTGGTCGAGGCGCGCTACAAGGCGCTCGGCGGCCGCATCGAGGTTTACCACAAGACGCCCGCGGCGGGCGTCATGGACGGGGAGGAGATTCCCGACGCGGCGGATCCCCATCTCCTCCGCGCCTCTCCGGCCGGGTGCGGACATCACCCGCACGGTCTGCTCAATCCGGTCCCCATCCTGCGCTTCGCGCGCGAGGCGGTCGGGGCGGGGAACTGAAAAGACCGGGACCGAGGGGGCCGGCGGCGCGTTTTTTCAGAAACGGAACAGGAAAGAGAAGCCATGCGCACGATACAGATTCCGGAAACGGACCTTGAACTCCGCGGGGTCGGTCTCGGCTTGGCCGGACTGGGGCTCGGATCCTTCGAGGGGGCGGAGGCGGACCGTGTGATCGGGGCTTTTCTGGACGCCGGAGGAAACACGCTTGATACGGCGCATGTCTATTCCGACTGGGTTCCCGGGGAGACCGCCCGTTCCGAACGGGCGCTCGGCGACTGGTTTCTGCGGAGCGGAAAGCGGGACGAGATCGTCCTCATGAGCAAAGGCGGGCATCCCCGGCTCGACGACTGGAGCCCCCGGGCCACGCCGGAGGAGATGGCCGCGGACCTGGACTCCTCGCTTTTGAAACTCCGTACCGACCGGATCGACGTGTATTTCTACCACCGCGACAATCCCGCGCTTTCCGCGGGCGAACTGGTCGAGGTGATGGAGGGATTCCGGCGCGCCGGAAAAATCCGGTACTACGCGTGCTCCAACTGGACGGTGGAGCGGATGCGGGAGGCGGACGCCTACGCCGCGGCGCGCGGCTTCCGTGGGTTCGTCGCCAACCAGGCGGAGTACAGCCTCGCCTCGGCGCATGTGCGGATTCAGGCGGGCGACACGATGTTGGTGTGCGACCCCGGGATGGAGGCGTACCACCGCGCGTCTCCGCGGAACCTTCTCGTTCCCTTCATGGGGCTCTGCGGCGGATACTTCCATCGCATTCTCTCCCGCGGGGAGGAGTCGGTGCGGGGCGACCGGCACGACACGCCCGTGAACCGCGCGCTGGCAGGGCGGATCGCCGCCTTCATGAAGGAGAGCGGCTTCTCGCTCACGGACGTGCTGCTCGGATTCTTCGACACGCTCGATTTTCCCGCCTTCCCTCTCGCCGGGACATCGTCCGCGAGTCATGTCGGCGAGCTCTGCTCGGCGCTCCGGACGGACTTCCGCGCCCCCCGTCGTTGTTTCTCCGCCGCCCTGGGCCTGCAGTCCCGCCTGTAACTGGACTCCGGACAGATCCGTTCCAAGGACCGCGGACGCCATCCCGCCGAGCGCGGTCTCCGACCGCTTCGTCGTAATCGGCGCCGCTCCCGCGCCAACGCTTCTCGGCATTGACGAAGCGTCCGGCCCCGTTCTTTCGGGTCTTCTTCCCCGCTCCGCGCGGAACGTCAAGCGGCCTTCGCCTTGCCGCGGACAATCGGGCGGAGGTGCGGAACGACTCGCCGCCGGATTTCCGGTGGGGAGCATTTCGGGGGCCGTCCCGGCGGATATCACAATTTCCGGCGCTTGTCGGGCGTTGCATTTCGGCTCCCGATGTTGCATACTTTCCGAATTGTCCGGCCGTATCGTCTTCGGCCCGGAAGAGAAAGGTTTCCTCCATGAACAATGCATCGGTTCTCGCCACGATCGCCACCGTGGCGGCCTCTGTCGGTTCCGTCGCCGCGGAAGGCGTCCCGGCGACACGCGATTCTCTTGAATCCTCGCCACAGCGCCCCCGCCTGCTGATCATGACCGACATCGGAGGGGACCCGGACGACACGCAGTCGCTGGTCCGTCTGATGCTGTACGCGAACGCGTTCGAGCTCGAGGGGTTCGTCGCGACCTCCGCCGGGATACCGGGCGAGCTCAAGGAGCCGAAGACCTGCCCGGAACGCATCCTCGCGGTCATCGCCGCCTACGGGGAGGTCCGCTCCCGCCTGGAGGCGCATGAACCCGGCTTCCCCGACGCCGGACTGCTGGCCTCGCGCGTCCGCTCCGGCAGCGTGGCCCGCGGGCTCGACGCCGTCGGCGAGGGGCGTGACTCGCCCGGAAGCGAGCATATCCGCGCCTGCATCGAGGCCGGAACGGAGGACCGTCCCCTGAACATCGCCATCTGGGGAGGCCAGACCGACCTGGCGCAGGCGCTGTGGCGCATCCGCGCGGAACGGGGCGCCGGGGGCGTGGCGGAGGCGGTCCGCAAGTTCCGCGTGTACGACATCAACGACCAGGACAGTCTGGCGGACTGGATGTTCGCCGAATTCCCCGGGATGACGTACATCCTCGCGAAATCCCAGCCGGGCCGCGACAAGCGCGAGGGGCTGTACCGCGGAATCTACCTCACCGGCGACATTTCGACGACAAGCCGCGAATGGATCCAGGCGAACATCGCGCTCCCGGACAGCCCGCTGGGGAAGCTCTACCCGCTGAAGACCGGAACGTCGCCGAATCCGAACAACTGCATGAAGGAGGGCGATACCCCGTCCTGGTTCTTCTTCCTTCCGAAGGGGGGCAACGACCCCGTCCGTCCGGAAAAGCCGGGATGGGGCGGGGAGTTCGTGCGCGACAAGGACGGCCGCTACCGGGATCGTCCCGCGGCGGAGGGTTTCGACCCGCGGACGACTGTCTCGCGGTGGCGTCCGGAATTCCAGGCGGACTTCGCCCGCCGCATGGCCTGGACGAGGATCACTCTCCCATGAAGCGCCAGTTTCTCTGGATCATGACCGACACGACCGGCTTCAACATGGTCGGCTGCCAAGGTTCCCCCATCCGCACCCCGTGCATCGACTCGATGGCGCGGAACGGCCTCCGGTTCGACCGGACCTACACCTGCCAGCCCGTGTGCGGTCCCGCCCGCTCCGCGCTCTTCACGGGGCAGTTCCCGCACTCCAACGGCAGCTGGGGCAATTCCATGCCCCTCGGCGCGGACGTCTCCACCCTCGGCCAGCGGCTCACAAAGGCCGGCATCCACTGCGCCTACATCGGCAAGTGGCATCTGGACGCGGGGGACTACTTCGGAAACGGTGTCTGCCCCGACGGCTGGGACCCGGACTACTGGTACGACATGAAGCGCTACCTGGACGAGCTGACCCCCGAGGAGCGGGCGCTCTCCCGGAAGCCGTCCACCAGCGACCATGACATCCCCGCCTCGTTCACCTACGGGCACCGCGTGGCCGACCGCGCCCTGCGCTTCCTTGAGAAGCACGCGGACGAGGACTTCTTCCTCGTCGTATCCTTCGACGAACCGCACGACCCCTGCCTGAGCCCGGAACCGTTCGCCTCGATGTACGACGGCCCCGTCGGCCCTCGCACGCCCGCCTACGCCGACGACCTGGACGGCAAGCCCGACTGCCTGCGTCTCTGGTCCGAGAGCTGCGGCGGAACCGATCCGGCCCGGCGTCGCGCCGGCTTCGACCGGCGGCTCGCGGGGTGCCAGACGTTCATCGATTCCGAAATCGGCCGCATCCTCGACCGCGCCCGCTCGGCGGCGCCAGATTCGGTGCGGATGTAC
>JAZUKQ010000212.1:0-2073 GCA_045643325.1 Kiritimatiellia bacterium
CGGTCTGTTCGTGAAGGGAGCCGACACGGGAAAACCGCTGCAGAACATGCAAAGCAACGCGGGGGGAACCCCGGAGGTCGAACTCGACCTTGAGGTGGACGGGGCGGCCATCTCCGTCAAAAAGTCGTTCAAGGGAAACAGCGGAAGCACCACCCTCACCGGCCTGGACGGAAAAGTCCTCACGGGCGACGAAGCCGAAGCCAGACTGGCGGCGCTTCTGAAGGACGAAGACGGGGCGATTGGGGGAAAGGGCTGGGAGAAGAACTTCGCAAGCCGCTTTGCGAATCTGTTCGTCCTCCAGGGGAAATCCGGAAACTTTCCCTTCAAGGCGCTGCCGAATTCCGAAACCGAGGCACTGGCATCCGCCCTCGGACGAATCGGGGCCGGCACCGTGCTCATCTCCACAATGGACCAGGACGTCTTGAGAAAGGCGAGGGAACTCGCCGACGACTGGTTCACCTCCAAAGGGCCCAAGTCCGGTTCGCCAATCACCGAAGCGATCCGACGCCGCGCAGAGGCGGAGAGCACCGTGAAGAAGCGGCAGGAAACCGTTGACAACATCCAGTCCATCGCAAGCGACATCGATGCGAAGGCCGCGGGCATCGCGGTCGAACAGGAACGCCTCGCCCGGTATCGGGAGGCGTTGGAGAGCGCCCGGAAGAGAGTGGCCGACCTCGAGGCCATTCGCAAGGAAAAGGCGCCTGTGCAGAGGATGGCGGACGAGGCCCGGGCGAATCTCGACGCCCTGGACAAGGCGGAGCAAAACATCACGGCCGAGCAGGCCTCCCTGAAGGCCGAATCGGACGCATGCGAAACCCTGCAAAAGGAGGTGGGGGAGGTGCAGGGCCGGGCGGCATCCGCCGAAAGGGCCTTCCTGGACGCAGAAAAGACGCGGAAGGACCTGGAACGGCGGGAGCGGGATTCGCTGGCCGCCTCGAAATGCGCCACCGATCGGCTTGCGTTTCTGGACAAGCTCCGGCAGGAGTCCGAACTCGTGGGAAAAGAGAAGGACATCCGGAAGAAGGAGAAGCACGTCGCGGATCTGGAAAGCCAAATCGCCGCGCTTCCTCCGCTGACGCAGGCGGACGTCGATGCCATCCATGGACTGGACTCCGTGGCCCAGAAGAAGGAAGCCGCGCTGAAGGCCCTGGCCGCCCATCTCGAAATCGCGGCCGCGGACGGACCCGTTCTGGTAAACGGCGCCCCCGTTCCCGCAGACGGGATCGACCTTGTGGACGATGCGGACATCGCCGTAGGCGGCACGCTCTTGCGGCTGCGCCTTGGCGGAAAGGACGGTCTCGCCGGCGCTCGAAAAGCCCATGAAAAGGCACAGGCCGAACTGGACATGGCGCTGACCCGGAACGGATGCGCATCCGTTTCCGATGCGGACGAGGCCTGGGGCGGCCTTCAAACGCTGAAGGCGCTTCTGGAAACGGCACGGTCCGATTTCATGGAAACGGACCGGCGAAACACCGAAGGCGCCTTGGCAGAGGTCCGAATGGCGATTCGCAGCGCCCGCTCCCGGTTCGTCTCCGAAAATCGCGACGAACCGGACGAGACGCAACGCGCCGCGATTCTCGCGAAGAAGACCGAGGCCGAAACCGCGCAGGAAACCATCGAATTCGAACTGTCCAGCCAAAAGCGGATCGAGGCCGATGCCAAGAACAACTTCGACCTTCTCTCCGAGGAAGTACGCAACCTGGGCAGGAAACTCCAGGAAAAGAAGGACCGCGCAGCCCAGCGTGAGGGCGGCCTGGCCACCCTCCTGAAACAGCATGGCGACGATGCGGCGCGGACCGCGAAACGCAAGGAACTGACGCAAGTCCTTGCCGAAACCAGTAGCCGCCTCGCGACGTTTGACGGGCAGGCCGCCCGTATCGACCCCGACGGAACGGCCGAGTCCGATTTGGCCTCCGCGAAGGAGAATCTGGACGCCTCCCAGAAACGCCTCAACGAAGCACGCGTCGCGATGGCCACCCAGAAAGGCGCCCTGACCCAGGCCACCGGCGGAAGAACCGACCCGTTTGGCGAACTGCAGGACGCCAGGGCCGCCCTGGAACGCGAAAACGCCGA
>JAZUKQ010000213.1:0-6519 GCA_045643325.1 Kiritimatiellia bacterium
ACGCCGTGAAACGCCCGTATCTTCCGGGTTTCGAGAAGTACTTCGTGAAAACCATGGGATAGCAGACGGTCGAGCTTTCGAGGAAAACACCGCAATCCGTCCGCGAACGCACACACCCCCTCCAAGGAAAACACAAAAAAAACCTAGGAAATCAGGCAGTTTTCCACGGTCTTCGAACGGCTATGGGATGCTAGTGCTTTTAACCCTCTCCAACCTTTCAAACCTCCCTAACCTCTCCAACCTTTCAAACGTCCGAATGCGCTTGCGTTGCAACCGCACTTCATCATATAATTTTTCCCGTCCCGCACGACTGGGAAACCTTTCGACGGGACAGGACATTCTCCATCCTTTTGCCCCCGCAAAGTTGTCGTCATCGGAAAGCGCGAGAGATTTTTGAATAAGGACGACAGGGTGCTGAATGGGCGTACGGACAGCACAACATTCGACGTGTTTTCTTGTTCGGTTTTTTTCTCGCGGCCGTCCGGTAGAACATGGCTAAGCGCACGTTTTTATACCCAGAAGGTGCTCCCGGCATCGGGGCACGAACGAGAAAATTATGAAAAAGACATTCCTCCGCATCGCGGCCGCGACAATGACAACCATCCTCGTCAGCATGACCGCCCTTCCGGCACTCGCGGAAACCGATACAAGCGGCGACTGGAACGTCTCCATCTTCGGCTCCTCCGCCACGCTGACGAAATATGTCGGCTCCTCGACTTCCGTCACCGTCCCATCGTCCGTTTCCGTCCCCCGGCAGGAGAGCTACTACGATGAGGACGACGGGAAGAACAAGACACGGACCGTCCACAAAAGCTTCGACGTGACAAGCCTTGGCAGCTCGCTCTTCGCAAACAACACGACCGTCCGCTCCGTCTCCCTGGGCAAATTCACGGCTGTACCAAACTATTGCTTTCGTAATTGCCCTACGTTACATACGGTCACGTTTGGCGCACCGTCCGTCTCGGTGGGGTACATGGCGTTTTACAATTGCGTGGCGCTGGCGGATGTGGACTTCACGAAACTGACATCAGTGGGGTCCTCTGCGTTTGCAAACTGCGCGGCGCTTACGGGGGCGGTCGATCTGCAAAACGCGACAAGCATCGGGAACGGTGCGTTTCAAAACTGCACGGGAATAACGTCGGTCCGGACCTATCCCGTCTGCAAGAGTCTCGAGGCGTATGCGTTCTCCGGTTGCTCATCCCTTGAGACGGCGGAGATCGACGGGACGGGGCTTGACCTTGGTAGTTCGTCTTACTTGTTCAGGAATTGCGCCAGTCTGCGCTCGGTCATGTTCGGCGACGGCGTCGTGGGGTTGTATAATGGCTGTTTCAACTCTCGCAGCTCGACTTTCGACGGCTGCACGAACCTCGAGTCGGTCGTCTTCGGCGCGGGGATTACGTACATTCCGCAGTATTTCTGCGTCACGGGCGGCAACCCGTCCAAGCTGCGGACGGTCGAGTTCCGCGCGCCGTCCGTCTCGGTAGGGTACGGTGCGTTCCAGAATTGCGTTTCGCTATCAAACGTGGTGGGCTTCACGAGGCTGACATCAGTGGGGTCCTATGCGTTTGAAAACTGCGCGGCGCTTACGGGTTCGGTCGATCTGCAAAACGCGACAAGCATCGGGTACGGTGCGTTTGAAAACTGCACGGGTATAACGTCAGTTCGCACGTATCCCGCCTGTACGTGTCTCGGTTCGTCTGCGTTCTACGGTTGCTCATCCCTCGAGACGGCGGAGATCGACGGGACGGGGCTCAATCTCGGAAATTTGGAACTCTTGTTCAACAATTGCGCCAGTCTGCGCTCGGTTGTCTTCGGGGATGGCGTCGTGAAGCTGTGTACGGGCTACTATTACGGGGGGTACAGCATTACAAGTTCTCGCAGCGGGACTTTCAACGGCTGCCCGAACCTCGAGTCGGTCGTCCTCGGCGCGGGAATCACAAGCATTCCGCAGTATTTTGGCGTCACGGGCGGGAACCCGTCGAAGCTGCGGACGGTCGAGATTCGCGCACCGTCCGTCTCGGTGGGGTACATGGCGTTTTACAATTGCGTGGCGCTGGCGGATGTGGACTTCACGAAGGTGACAACAGTTGAGTCCTATGCGTTTGAAAACTGCGCGGCACTTACGGGGACGGTCGATTTGCGCAACGCGACGAGCATCGGTACCGAGGCGTTTAAAAACTGCAATGGCATTGACTCTGTCGAGTTCGGGCCGGGACTGGCGAGCATCGGAAGCAGCGCTTTTGCGAACTGCACCAAGGCGATGTCGTATCTTTTCCGGGGGACGGTTCCGTCGGTGTCCTCGTCGCCCTTCGGTTCCTCCATCGGGGCGAGGGGGTACTATCTGCCCGCCCACGGCGAGGAGTGGAAGGCCGTCATCCCCGCGAGCGGCGTATGGAACAACCTGATCATGGCCGGGGCGCTCCAGCCGAAGCTGACAATCGTCTCCGCCGACATCCACGCGGGGAGCCTCACGCTGGACTGGTCGAGTACCGAGGACGGTATCGCGGTGGACTGGCCGTGCGAGCTCTGGCGGGGCGTCACGCCCGATTTCAACGCCGCGACAAACCTGATTAGCGGAGGGACGACCACGACATCGTTCGTGGATGAGGGCTTCTCGGCGGTCGAGCCGCTGATGTCGCCGCTCTACTACTGGGTCGTGCCTGTCAACGCCGAAATGCCATACGCCCCCAGCGAACCCGTGGTAGCCCGCAAGCGCATCGGCCTCTCCGTCGGGTACTCGGAATTCCCGCCGGAGAAAAAACTCGGGAAATCGATCCAGGCCTACAATGAGGCGAAGCTGTTTCAGAAACTGTGCGTCGAAAAGGGAGGCTTCGACCAGAAAAACACGCAGTTTCTTTCAAATGGCGGTGCCAAGACAGAAGACATACGGAAGGAAATGAAGCGACTGGCTGGCCTGGCCAATCCCGGCGACACCTTCGCCTTCTACATCGCGACGCATGGTGCTTTCTACGAAACAGGAGAGTCTGCGCGACGTCTGACGACCTTCGATGGCCATTACACTCTCGCGCATCTACAGGAGGATATCAGGTCGTTTCCCTCGGATACAAAGGTGGTGTGCGTCATCATGGCCTGCCATGCGGAATCAATGATCGGCAATCCCCAGTCCCCGACAAAGAATGGCCGCGAGGAATGGAAGGAGAATAGCGACCGATGGCTCGCCCAATGTGGTTTCGCGCAATGCCTCGGCAACGTCGCGTGGATCGCCTCCTGCCGGGCAGAACAGAATTCCATAAACAGTGTGGACTACTCGCTGTTCGGCCAGGCCTTCCTCGCCGACGGATGGGAGAGTGGCTACGCGGACAGCGAGCTCGTCAACGTGGAGAACGGCGTCGGCGGCAACGGCGACGGAGTCGTGACATTCCTCCAGCTCGCCAACTATGCGTCCGTTTTCGCCCGCTGGAAATGGATAACGGAAAAAGACGGTAAGGAGTACGAATACGAACAGAATGTCCAGATCGAGAACGACGGACTGTTGGAAGGCATCGTCGCCGGGACGTGCCCGGCACCGACGCCCGTCAAGCCGGGCACGCCGACAATCCTGTCGGTCGAGACCATTGGCATCGCCGACCAGAAAATCACATGGCAGCCCGCTGTCCATGCGACGGGATACCGCATCTACCGCACATCGGCAAGCCCCAACCCGGTGAGGGAATGCCTCGCTCACAGCTGGGAGGAAGGGACCTCATTCACCGATGGCGAGGCCATGCTGACGGGGCAATACACATACGAGGTGCAGGGCTACAATCCGGGCGGGTTCGGTGATTGCAGCGCAGGAGTTGGCGTCGCCCTGTCGGAGCCGCTAAAGGATCTCTTCCGCTCTTTCCTGGAGTTGTATGTCAACACATTGGTCCCGGGCGTGTCCACGCCGGAGGAGTACGAGTCGGCGCGACATTCCAAGGCGGCGAACGGAATGACGTACGAGGCCTGTTTCGTGGCGGGGCTCGATCCGGCGAGGGCGGACTCGAAGCTTGTCTCCAAGATCCGTTTGGAGAACGGCGTGCCGAGAATCACGTGGGAGCCGGCCTTGAACGGCGAGGGCGTCAAGACCGGTGTCCGGACCTACAAGGTTTTCGGATGCCGGAAGCTCGGCGATCCCTGGTGCGAGGTCGAAAACGGCGAGGAAGCGGAATATCGCTTCTTCAGGACGACGGTGAGCATGCCCGAATAGGGTTGGCGCGCATCCATTGAATCTCACGCAGCGCCGCGGAGGGAAACGATGGGCTCTTCGCGGAATTTGTGGCTCCCGCCCCGAACCGGGACGGAGAGTGCGTGGCGAAAGGTCCAGATGTCTCTATGCCGTTCCGGGGCAGGGTCGTGCATGGAGGAGCGCTCGCCGCAGACTGGGCATGCGGGGACGGCCCTCCGCGATCCCCGCACTCACCCCTATTCAACCGAACCTTCTGCCCGCATTCTTCCCACCTTCGTCCCGTCCCTTCCGGTCTATTCCACGGAGAACCGGACGACCCGCGTCTTGTCCATGCGGAGCACTTCCAGGCGCACGTCCCGCGCGGCCGCGACGGCCGCCTCGAACTCCTTGGCCCCGCGCACCGTGGCGCCGTTCACCGACGTCACCACCTCGTAGGGGCGGAGCCCCGCGACGGCCGCCTTCGCGCCGGATTCGATGCGCTTGACGACCACGCCCGGCGCGTCGGCGCCCAGGTTGAGGTATTCGCGCACCTCGAACGTGAGGTCGCAGACCGTGACGGACGCCGCCTCCCACTTGTAGGACGGCGCGTTGCCGAAGTGGTCCGGCCCCTTCTCGATGGTAATTTCCTTCGTCACCGGCTTGCCGCCGGCGAGAAACTCCGCCTCGACGACGGAGCCGATGCCGATGCGCCGGAGCTCCTTCGTGAACGAGGTCGCCACGGCGGGCCAGGGCGAGGGGATACGGTCCATGTACTGCGGCGGGACCATGTCCAGCTTGTCCCACGGGAACTCCCCGTCGAACTCGTCCCCGTCCTCAATGTCGACCTTGCGCGAGACAAGCTCCCCGGACGGGCGGATGGAGAGGAGCACCCAGTCCGCCTGGACGCCCGCCTTGGCCGCGGAAGAGCCCTCGTGGACACGCGAGACGATGGCGCCGAACTCCCCGCCGTCCGTCTGCTCCACCAGGTCCATCGCCTCGGCGAGCTCGTCGTCGAGGGGCTGCAGCTCCAGGCCGATCCAGCCGTAGAGCCCCTCCTCCTCCTTCGAGAGGGGCCGCACGGGCGAGATGTCGGCCTCCGCCGGCGAGCCGAGCGCCGCGAAGTCCGCGGCCGGTATCAGGGCGTTCTGGTCGGAGTGCCCCCAGAGCCGTTCCTCGCCCACGGTGCTTTTCTTGCCCAGAAGAGTCACGCCCTGCCAGAGGAGTCCGCCGTCGGGCGTGAAGACGGCGTCGGAGGCCGTCGTCATGAACGGACCGTCCGCGCAGAGCAGTCCCCGCCATCCGCTCTGGATTTCGAGGGCGCGGACGGGGGCGGCATAGACGAGGATCTTGCCGCTTCCGCCGGGAAGGGCCGCCGTGTGCAGCAGCAGCCCGTCGCGCAGGTCCGCGGGGTCGCCCGCGAAGAGCTTCGGCAGCGGCGTCTCGACATCCCCGGGAAGCTCGGCGACGAGGAAGCGCGCGGTGCGGAGGACGCACACGAAACCCGCCTCGACGACCTTGCCGTCCGCGAGGTGGACCTGGATTTTGTCCAGACGCGGAATGGACGGCTCCGCGTCCTTGCCGCCGGACTCGAGGTCGACGAGCATCCGCCCCTTGGCGAAGAAGCGGCCGACCGTCTTGAGTTCGGAAAGATTCTCGTTCTCGTCGTCCGAGCTGAACCGGAAGCGGTTGACCGGACGTCCGGTGTCCTGGGCGGCGCGGAAGGTGAGCGTGACGGGGCGCGTGAACGCCTCGGTCGCCGCCTTGGCCTTTTCAAACGACGCGGCGAACTCGGCGCGGGGCATGGAGCGCCACTGCGCGGGGTCGAAGCCGTCGTGCGCAACCGGACCGTCGCCGAAGGCAAGCCCGACATAGTGCCCGTCGGAATCGAAGATCACCGCGCCGGAGGCGGGATACCCGGCCGGCGCGGGCGTGCCGTCGTCCCAGCTTTCTTCATGCGCGGGCGGCGGCACCGGGACGACCTTCGCGCGCAGCCGCCGCGCCGCGGCGCCCCGGGCGGCATGCGACTCGGCGACGAGCGACGCCGCGAACGCCGGGTCGCCGATCTTCGGCGCCATGCCGGCCGGCCATGCGCCGGGCGCCAGCGAGAGCGGCCTCGCGCCCGACAGCGGAAGCGGACGCTCCAGCCGAAGCCGCAGGACGCCATGCTCGAGGAACACGCTCTCGATGGTCGCCGGAACGGTGTCCGCGCCCTTGGAGACCGTCAGCGTGGCGATGTTCTCGTCCGGAATCAGGTCGTCGCGGCACAGCACCTCGTCGGACGTGACGAGGAAGCCCGTCTGCAGGGCCGGGCGCTCGGGCTCGGTGTATTCATAGTATCCGTTCGAGCGAGAGCAGCGGCAGTTGGGGCAGCG
>JAZUKQ010000214.1:0-8432 GCA_045643325.1 Kiritimatiellia bacterium
TGTATCTGTACAACTCGGCCAACACCTATATCCGCATGAAGCTCCTGGACAAGGCCTACAACCACGGAATCAATGGATCAGGAGGTTTTACTGCGAACGTCTGGGAAACTCTGGTCATCCAGTTCGGCGAGACCAGCACCAGGGCATTTCTGAACGGTACGCAGATCTTCTCGTATGATGCGAGTCTCGCGGCCTCCTATGCCGACTGCCATGACGCGGGCGGATATTTTCTCCTTTCCGCGGATGACGACGGCGACGACACGGCGATGTACTGGGCGGACGTCAAGGTCTACGACGGCGTTGTCGATCCGTGACACCAGGGCTCCGCGGAGACAGGATTGCCGCCGATCGGCCGCCGTAGAGGATTGCATGGCGGCATATCAGCACCCCGCCATTGCCGCGGTTTTCCGCGGGGCTAGTTTCGAAGTTCCACCATCTGGTGGCATAGGAGCTTGTCGACGGTGAACGAGATGGAGCCATCATCGTGCGTCTCGAACGCGAGGGTCCGTCCCTCGGGAACGAGGCGGACGCCCGTGACGGGCTTCGTCGGGCGGACGGTCGCCTTCAGGCCGTAGAGCGGCAGAAGCTCCTCGACGACCTCGATGCCCTCCCCGCCCGGACCGCCGCGGCGAATCGTGTTGGCGTAGAGCAGGTGCAGGATCTGGCGCTTCTCGGCGGACTGGTCCTGCAGCGTGACGCGGCCGGTGGAGGGCAGCCCCTCGACCTCGACCGTGGAGGGGCCGAGAAGCGAGCGCAGCGCCCTCATCGCGTACTCGCGGTAGGTGACGGCGGCCTTGCGGAAGTAGACCGTGAAAATCGGATGCGCGAGGTAGAGCACGTTGCCCTTGCGGACGCCGCAGGCGTAGCCCGAGGGCTCCGGACGGTACGGCGTGTGCTGGTGGGAGCAGAAGTGGTTGTACTCCCGGTTGAAGTAGGGATCGAAGATGTCGCCCAGCGATTCGCCATCGGTCACGGTGACGCGCTGCGACGCGGCGTAGACCACGTTCGGCGTGGAGAGGTAGTCCGCGCGCAACCCCTCCTTCGGAAGGACGTAGTCGGGGTTGAACCCGGACACGCCGGACGTCGTGGCGCCGACGTCGAAGAGGAAGCGCTTGCGATCGTCGTCGAGCCCCGAGGCGCCGGTGAGGAACAGCCTTCCGCCCCGCGCCAGATACGCGTCGAGCTTGGCCTTGAGCGCGGGGCCGATCTTCACGGCGTCCGGGAGGACGAGGACGCGGTACTCGGAAAAGTCGGACTCGTTGTCGACCATGTCGAAGAGGATGTGCGACTCGAGGAGCATGCGGCCAGCGCCCGTGTCGGCCGGCGTGGGGCGGTCGGCCGCGCTGCCGGGCTGCGCGCATTCCATGAGCACGCCCACGTCGGCGACGTTGCGGACATGGTCGCACCACGGCTCCTTCTTCTCGACCTCCTGGTAGGCCGCGCCGATGACGCCGTACGTGGAGAGGTCCATCTCGCCATCGGGGTGGAGCTGGTCGCCGACGGAGCACTTCGAGCCGTAGGCGAGCATCGCGGCGCACTCGTAGCGCAGCGCGTTGGGATGCTTGAAGCCGCCGAATTCGCCCCACGAAGTCTGGAACTTTCCGGTCATGCCGAGAAAGTCGAGTCCGAGCTTCTGGACGTATTTGGCGGAGAGCGGATAGTGGTCGTAGCCCCAGCCGCCGGTGGGGAGGGACTCGAGCTCGAGGTGGGAGAAGAAGCGCAGGATGTCGCGGTGGCCCGGCGCGATGTTGCCGGAGTTGTGGAAGACCGGCATGGCGGGATTGAGCTCGCGCGCGGCGGCGGTGGTGCGCTCGTAGTAGGTCTGCAGGACGTCCCGGGCGCAGACCTCGAGGTCCTCCGGCTTGCGGAGGTCGAGCCCGCGCGCGGCCATCCACTCCTGGCAGTAGCGGCAGCAGCAAGGCGCCGTGTTGATGATGTCGAGGAAGATGCCGTCGGCGTCCGGGTAGTTGCGGCAGACCTCGCGGATCTGGTCGCAGAGGTAGTCGAGGTACGGACCGCGGAAGCACATCTGGTGGAAACCCGGCTCCGTGGGCTTCCAACCCCAGCCGGAATAGGAGCCCTCGGGGGAGATGCGGCGCCATTCGGGGTGGAGCGGGCCCGCCAGGGTGTCGACGCCGGCGGAGAGGTAGACGGGCGTCTGGACGCCGATCTCCTTGCAGGCGTCCATCTGGGCGCGGAGAAGGTCGAAGGAGAGATGCGGGTGCATCTTGCCGACCTCGGTCGGGTGGTACGACCAGCCGTGGTGGCACTTCGAGAAGAGCGTGATGAAGTTGACATGACCGAGTTTCAGCGCCTCCTGGAACCGCTTCTTGTCGAAGCGCGAGCCGACACCGTCGATGTCGGGAGAGGTGTGAAAGTCGAGGTGGACATGACGGAAGGGAAGATGGCGCGCCATGGGAGTTGAACGATGAAGGTTGAAGGTTGGACGTTTAGGGCAAATGTTGACGGTTTTCGACAGCAACGGAAAGTCCTGCGCGAATTCTAGCAGAATCCCGGTTCTTTGTGACAGGGTGGGCGGCAAAAGGAGAACCCCGCCCATGGCCAATACCAACAGGGTCGTCACCCGGCCCGACCGACGGACGCCGCCTCCGGGAGGGAACAAACCGAAACCTCTTCACTTTCCTTTTCCCTTCAGAACTCCTCAAAAGAAGAAGACGAGAGGGACGGTCCCTCTCGCCTTCTGCATTGAGCGGACGAATCCGCAGGAACGACGTCGCGCCTACAGGACCAGGAGCACAAGGCCTTCGCTTCTGCGCAGCCTGCTGTAGGATCCGCGGAAGTCGCCGATCGTGCCGCCCGTGAATCCGACGGCCGTCACCGACTTCTCGGTCGCTTGGACCTGCATCCACGCGCCGATCTCGGTTCCGATAGTCACGCGCACCAGCGGCGCGTCGCCGCTCTGGTGGTCGCACTCGACCTTGTAGTCGATCCATGTGCCGTAGGCGTATTCCGCCTCGCCGACGCGCGTCCAGACGCCGTTCGCGTACGCGACGGGATAGACCTTGAGCGTATCCGCGTCCAGGGCGAAGGTGAGCGCAAACGGGGCATCGGAGGGACGCGCCGACGGATCGGACACTTCGGCCGCCATCCGGCCTTCCACGAGCACGTCGAAGTTTTTGCGCGAGGGCTTGCTCGGGACGTAGGCGACCGCATCGGTCGCATCGAGGCAGGCATAGCGCGTGGTCGAGAGCACCGAAGCGCCTTCGGCGGTCTGGGACCAGGTGCCGCCGTCCTTGTCGACGCTGTGCTCGATCCAGTCGACGCCCGGCACGTACCCGGCATCGGAGAACTGGACATCGAACCAGTCGACATGCTCGACCGGAAGGAAGGTCCCGTCCACGCTTCCGAGCGTCTCGCCGTTCTTGGTCGCGACGAAGGCATAGGTGTTCTCTTCGCCGAGCCGCGCGCGCACATTCTCTTCCGTGAAGGTGCCGTTCGCCAGGGGCCAGCTCGCGACTTCGCGTCCGTTCAGGAGGAGCGACAGCGTCGCGTCCGAGACGGAGACATTGGAAATGGTGACGGAGATCGTCGCCGTTCGGCCGTCCGCTGCGACCTCGGCCGAAAGACCGTCCGCCGCGAAGGCGGAGGGGCCAGCCGCGCCGAAAATGGCCAGTTCGGGATAGCCCGTCTCTCCCTCGACCCAGGACACCCAGCTCTTCTGCAGGGCAACCGCGTTGAGGGCGGCGAGCGCGGTGGCGGTGCCGGTCGCCGACGTCTGGCAGGTCTTCTCGGTGTAGACGACCGTGGCATCCGGCGCGCCGATCGTGTTCGCGCACACGGATTCATTCCACCAGCAGTTCTCGACGGTGACCGTCGGGGCGAAGTTCGCATTGTTGTTCGAGAGTTTGCCGACGAGCGCGCCCGTGACAGGCGAATTTCCGGCCGGATCGAAATCTCCGTAGTTGGCCGAGTTGACGATCGTCAGTTCGCCGGAGGTCCAGCCCTGGCCGAACCCGAGGCCGAACAGACCGCCGACCACGGTACTTCCGGTCAGCTTGCCGTAGTTCGCGCAGCTCGTGAAGGAGAGCGACGCCGCGTCGCGCAGTCGGTTGGCCTTGCCGACGAGGCCGCCGACATTGGCGACGCGGCGTATCCGACGCGCCTCTCCCGGTTCGCGCTCTATGCGTGACGCGCGGCACGCCCCGGTCCTCACCCTTTTCGGCGGCGGACTCATGAAACCACCGGCGGCCGCCGGACGGCGACGAGGACGATGTCGCGCCTCGCGACACCCGTCTCCACTCCGTTTCGCTAATCGAAAATCATCCGGGGCCTAATACTCGATTCCCCGGCGCGCCTCCACTCCCCGGGCGAAGTAATGTTTCACCTCGCGCATCTCGGTGACAAGGTCCGCCGCCTCGACAATCTCCGGCGCGGCATGGCGGCCGGTGACGACGAGTTCAGTCGCCTCAGGTTTCGCCCGCAGGACCTCAAGAAGTCGCTCGGGGGAAAACAATCCGAAATGGGTCGCAAGGTTTGCCTCGTCGAGAATCACGACGTCATATCCGCCTCCCGACAGAATCTCCCGGACCTCCGAGAGCCCGCGCCTCGCCGCGGAGACATCCTCCTCCCCGGGCTCTCCGCCGACGAACCGCTCCGTACCGTACCGTCGGAATTCGACCTGCGGAAGGAACCGACGGAGCGTCTCGTGCTCGGAACAGTCGATCCCTTTCACGAACTGTGCGATGAAAACGCGTTTCCCGGCCCCCGCCGCGCGCAGAGCGAGACCGAGCGCCGCCGTGGTCTTTCCTTTGCCGGAACCTGTGTAGACGTGAATGTAGCCGCGCGAGGATTGCATAGCCAAGAATCAGAATTGGGGATTTATCATGTCGAGAAAAAGAACGCTGGGCCGTGCTACCGGCATTTCCCGTCCAGCGCGAGCGAAAGCCGGACCGTCTCCGCGGACCCTCCCTCGAAAACCGCGCGGACGGGCTTTCCGGCCGCCCCGGCGGAAATGATTGCGGGCGGCGGAAACACGGCGCGTTTTCTTCCCTGATAGGTTGTCGCCTCGCACAAAAGGACATCACCCGAGAAAAACCGGATACGCACAGGCGCGAGTTCATGGACATCCTCCGGGGGATTTTCCGCCCGGACGTTCTCCAACACAGCCCGTACGCGGAGAATCGCGCCGGGACGATCGGGCACCGTATCGCCTTCCAGGCCGTCCGCGCGGCCGAAATCCGCCGCGTTGAAAAATGTCTCGTCATTGCGGATGAAAAGAAGTTTCGCGCGGTTCTCCAGCCATTCCTCGATCCAGACGTCCGGAAGCCACGCCGTAGTGATCCACTCGAGCTGTCCGGAGTCCAGCGCGCGCCACAGGAACGACTTCACCTCCCTCACCCCCTCGCCGAACGGGAAATGGACATCGCCTTCCGGCTTCTTCCACGAAGCGAGCCCCAGCCGAAGCATCGAATCGTTGGACATCAGGACGGAAAGTCCCGGTCCCGGACGCCGTGTCATCACGTTTTTCTCAGGATACGGACTTCCCGTGTCGCGACGGGAAAGGCAGTAGTCCCCGGACACGTTCTCCTCGCCGGGAAACGACACGGCGAGCCGGTCGCCTTCTATCCGGACAACAGGCCCCGCGCTTCCGGAACCGGGAACGTCCCGGAGTTCCGGAGAGATGTCGTTCTCCGCCCCGGAGAGTCGGATGCCGCCGACTTCCGGATGCCGTTCGCGGATTTTGTCGTTGAGCATCCGGAACGCCAAGAATGTCCCATAGGGATTGAAGTGATAGTCGTCGGGATAGAAATGATCCGTCGCGGGAGGCCGCTGCGTGTCGCGAAGAAGACGGCCCGGAAACAGGACGTCCCGCGCGGCGGGACTTTTCGCGACGGCGGGACTTTTCGCGACGGCGTCCTCGAGCCGCGTCCAGATGGGCGTGTCGCCCCGGCCGCGCAGCCTTCCGGGGAGATCTGTGTCGTCCGTCGTAACGCGGAACGGGGCGACCATCTGGATATATTGGATGCCGAGAGACTCCGCCCAGACCTTCCGTCCCTCGAAAATCCGGACCCATGTATCGACCTGATCCGGGGTCAGGGCGCAGACCCCGAGATAGGTTTCCAGTTCGCCGTCCCCATCGGAATAGAAGACGGTCCCGCGCGTCCCAGGAACGCGGTCCGCGTACGGACTCCGGAACATCCCGCCGACAAGTCCTCGATATCGTTTGAGGAAACTCCGCCGGAGCGGGAACCGGTCGTTGAACCACGCGTCGACCGCTCTTCCCCACTGCCGGGCCGGCAGCGCCGCGAAATCCGGCGCCGGATGCGGGAACCGCCTTTCGGACGCCGCGTCGAAGTTCCGGTCCGCCTGCCCGGTCGCGGCCTGGATTCCGGACCAGAGCGCGAGTCCGAACAGCGGCGTCAGACAGGCGACGGAAAATATTTTCCGGAGTTGGCGCATCGATTTCTTACACATTGCCTAAAACCGGAAATAGATGAATGGATTGTACGTTCCCCCGGCGAGAAGAACGACGGAGAGGACGCCGAGAAGCGCGAGGACCGAGCATTCCGCCGCATAGAGCGCGGGGGCGGAGAGGACGCCGCCGAGGCGCCGCCGGAGAGCGGGCGCGACCGGGAAAGCGAAGAGCACGCCGGCGACAAGCGTGACGACGAGTTGTGGGCTCGCGTAGATCCAGAGCGTCCGCGTTTCCGCGGCGGACGGAACTGCGCCGGCGAGGCAGCGGAAGAGGAATCCGAGGTCCACGAGGGACTCCGAGCGGAACAGGCACCAGCCGAGCACGACGACCGCGAGCGTATAGAGCCGTCCGACGGCTCCGGACAAGACTCCCGCGTTCCGCCTCCGCGTCTTTCCGGGTGATCGGACGGAGGCTTCGGAACCGCTCCGTTTTTCCTTTCGCGACGCGATCCGCTCGATGGTCAGAAACAGTCCATGCCAGAGGCCCCAGAGAAGAAACGGGACGCCCGCGCCGTGCCAAAAGCCGCAGAGGCCGAAGACAACCATCCCGTTGACGCAGGTTCTGAACGTCCCTTTCCGGTTTCCGCCCAGCGGGATGTACAGGTAGTCGCGGAACCAGGTGGAGAGCGAAATATGCCAACGGCGCCAGAAATCGCGGACGCTTGTCGCCGCGTACGGATGGAGAAAATTCTCCCTGAAGTCGAAACCGAGCATTCGGCCGAGTCCGATGGCCATGTCGGAATAGCCGCTGAAATCGTAGTAGATCTGGAGCGTATAGCAGGCGATGCCGAGCCACGCGAGCGGAGCCGGGACGCCTTTTCCCGCGCCGACCGCGTCCCAGACCTTGTCCGCCATCAAACCGACCGTGTTGGCGACAATCGCCTTTTTGGCGAGACCGGACAGGAACCGTCGCAGGCCGGAGGCTGTCCGCTCCCACGAGAGAGTGCGCGCGCGAAGCTGGCGCGCGATGTCGGCGTAGCGGACAATCGGACCCGCGACGAGCTGCGGGAACATCGTCACATAGCAGGCGAAATCGAGCGGCGAGCCCGCGGGCCGGACCTCGTCGCGGAACACGTCGATGACGTAGCTCATCGCCTGGAACGTGTAGAAACTGATGCCGAGCGGCAGGAGAATCCTCGGCACGGGGAGGCCGAGTCCCGTCAGCGCGTTCACGCTTTCTGTGAAGAATCCGGCGTATTTGAAAACGCAGAGCATTCCGAGGTTGAACACGATGGCCGTCGAGAGAAGCGCTTTTTTGACGGACGTGCGTCCCCGCGCGACACCCCGGGCGAGAAGGTCGTTCACGACGACGCTGAGCGCGAGGTATCCGACACCCCATCCCTCCCCCCAGAAATAGAAGAAAAGGCTCGCGAGAAGGAGGACGAGATTGCACGGCGCCCAGTCCATCACCTTCCCGGCCTTCCCAGCCTTCCAGGACTTCCCGGACTTTCCGGCCTTTCCGGCCTTTCCAACCTTTCCAGCCTTTCCAGCCTTCCCGGACCGAACCGCCAGACACCGGCACAAGGTCCAAACCGCCCCATACCCGGCCAGAACGGCGGGCAGAAAGACGAAAAGGAAGAAAAGGGAGGAGAAGACCATGGCGGACGTGTTTGCTCCCGCATACGATACTCGATTCCCCGGAGGGGCGCAATCGCGGAAAAAAGAAATCTAGTTTCATTTTTCTGTCATCAACACCCATCGTTCCATCCCTTGGATGCCTCCGCTCCGTCGGATGCCCCGTCGTCATCCATGTGCAAATTCAAAACAAAATATCGTTATTTTCCTTAGTATTTTCTAAGTTTATTTTCCCTCTTGCGCCAGGTTTGTCAATATGGTATATTCGTTCTTGCCCTTGAGGCGCGCAGTCTTCCGCACCGCCGAGTTCCTCTCACCCCACCCCCTGCCCGCATTCCACCATGCATAACAGACACCATCCTTTCCGCCCGTCCTATGTCGGCCTTCCACATACGCCGACGCCTCCGGAGGCGCTTCTCTGC
>JAZUKQ010000215.1:0-4113 GCA_045643325.1 Kiritimatiellia bacterium
GGCGCTCGTCGGGAAGATGCTCGCCGAGGCCGAGCCCGCCGGCGTCTCCGCCGATGTGCGGAAAAGCTCGATGTCGCTCGAGGAGTATTTCCTCTCGGTTCTCGGGCGGGACGCGCCCTGAGCCGTCGGAGCCGGAGCGCCGCGCGGATAGGCATAGGCCGCGCGGCCGAAATATGGTATCATCGTCCGCATGACTGACGAAAAGTACCTTGATACGGCGGATTTCGACTATGAGCTTCCGCCGGATTTGATCGCACAGGAGCCGCTCGGAAAGCGCTCCGATTCCCGGATGCTGGTCCTCGACCGGGGCGCCGGCACGTTGACCCACAGGCATTCCCGCGATGTCGGGGAGTTCCTCCGTCCGGGGGACCTTCTCGTCCTCAACGACACGAAAGTCTTCGCCGCCCGCGCGTTCGGGGCGTGGGAGGACACTCCCGGAAAAGTGGAGATTCTGCTTGTCGAGCCCGATCCGGACGCCGGAAACCCCCTCCGCTGGCTCGCGCTCTGCAAGAGTTCCCGCCCCATGCTTCCCGGCCGCGTGATGATTCTCGCGGAGGGCCGTCTCCGCGCCACGGTCGCCGCCCCCCGCGACGCCGAGGGCCGCGTCACGCTCGACCTCGCGCCGGAGGGCGACCTCTTCGACGTGATGGACGCGTACGGTGTCCCGCCCGTGCCCCCGTATATCCGCCGGGACCGCGAGGACAGCCGCGTCGCGCTCGACCGGAAACGCTATCAGACGGTCTACGCGCACGAGCGCGGCGCCGTCGCCGCCCCGACGGCCGGACTGCACTTCACCGAGGAGCTGCTCGCCGACCTGGAGCGGAACGGCGTGCCCCATGTGTTCGTCACGCTGCACGTAGGACCCGGCACATTCAAGCCTGTCCAGTGCGAGCATATCGCCGACCATGTGATGGATCCGGAGCGCTACGTCGTCACGGAGGCCGCCGCGGAGGCGATACGCCGGACGAAGGCCTCCGGCGGCCGCGTCGTCTGTGTCGGAAGCACGTCGGTCCGGACGCTCGAGACCGTCGCCTCGCGCCACGGAGGGGAGGTCGTCGCCGAGACGGGCCGTTCCCGGCTCTTCATCCATCCGCCGTACAAGTTCCTCGTGACGGACGCGATGCTCACGAATTTCCATCTCCCGAAGTCGACCCTCCTCATGATGATCAGCGCGCCCGCGGGCCGCGACCGCGTCATGGACGCCTATCGGGAGGCGATTCGGGAAAGATACCGGTTCTACAGCTACGGCGACTGCATGCTCATCCTGTAGGCGGTCCGCGCGGCGTTCCCGACATTTTATTCAGTACGATTCCTTTGGATATGCGCAATTATTCGGAAGACGAGACGGCCCCCTTCACAAAAGACACGGGGGTGCTGGCGCGGATGGACGCGATCCGGATCCTGTTCCGGTGGCTGGACCACGGGGAGTTCCCGGACCGCAGCCTCGGGAAGGTTCCCGGGGAGTACCGCGCGTTCGTGATGGACCTCACCTATACGACCGTCCGCTGGGCCCGCGCGATCGACTGGGTGCTCGGCGAGCTCCTGTCGCACCCCGCGCCGCGCGATGCCGAGGCCGCGCTGATGCTCGGCGTCTGCCAGCTCCTGAAGATGGACGAGATTCCCCCGTACGCGGCGATCCACGCGACCGTCGAGGCGCTCAAGCAGATCGCCGGCCGCCGGACGCCCGTCGGGCTCGTGAACGGCGTCCTCCGCACGGTCGACCGCGAGCGCGAGGCGATTCAGCGCGAGCTCGCCCGGCAGCCGGCCGGCGTGCGCCTGTCGCATCCCGACGACCTGATCGCCGCCTGGACGGAACGCTACGGCGCGGAGCGGGCGGAGGCGATGTGCGCGTGGGACAACGAGCCCGCGCTGGTCTCCGTCCTCACCGTCCCGGGCGGTCCGGACGTCGGGGAGCTCCGCGACCGGTTCGCGGCCGCCGGCGTGAACGCGGCGCCGCATCCCGGGTTCCCCGAGGCGGCGCTTCTCCTGCCGCACGGCGGCGGCGTGGAGCGGCTTCCCGGGTTCGCGGAGGGCCTGTTCGCGGTCCAGGACCCCGCGACGCTCGGCGCGACCGACCTTGTCGGCGCCGCGCCGGGAATGCGCGTCCTGGACGCCTGCTCCGCTCCGGGCGGCAAGACCGCGCGGATGGCCCGCGCGATGAACGGGGAGGGCGAGCTCGTCGCGCTGGAGCTCCACGCGGACCGCGTGCCCGCGCTCGAGCAGACGCTCGACCGCCTCGTTCCGGACCGCGCCTCGTTCGTGAAGGTGCGGGTCGCCAACGCCTCCGGCGCCTCCGCGGAGGAGCTCGGCGGCGCGTTCGACCGGATTTTGCTGGACGTCCCGTGCAGCAACACGGGCGTGTTGCGCCGGCGCGTCGACGCGCGATGGAGGCTCGACGCCGGACGCCTTGCCCGGGTCTACGACGCGCAGGGCTACCTTCTCGACCACGCGCCGGAGCTGTTGAAGGGGCACGGGCGTCTCGTCTACAGCACATGCAGCATCGACCCGAGGGAGAACGAGGAGCGCGTCGCCTGGTTTTTGGCGCGCCATCCGGAGTTCCGGCTCGTCGAGGAGCGGAAGAACGTGCCGCCAGACCGCGGCGCCGACGGAGCGTACGCCGCGGCGCTGGAGCGGTAGCGGCCCGAAGGAAAAGGACGCCCTCCATGGAAAAGCGCGTAGGTTTTGTCGGAATCCTCGTCGAAGAGCCCGTCCGGAGCGCCGAGACCGTGAACCGGATTCTTTCGGAGCACGGGTCCCTCATTCTCGCGCGGATGGGCCTGCCCCAGCGGGAGGGGCGGTCCGCCGCGGTCATCACGCTGGTGGTCGAGGCGACGACCGACGAGATCGGGAGCCTCGCGGGCAAGCTCGGAGGCGTCGCCGGCGTCTCCGTCAAATCGGCGCTCTGCCGTTCCAAAGGAGACTAGCGCGTGGGTTCCGGAAAGTTTCTTGAGGAGCTGGAGAACCGGATGCTTCCGGTCATCCAGGTGGAGGGCGCGGACCAGCATCAGGAGTCGGGCATGCGCGCGACGCTCTGGTTCCTGAAACGCCTCTCGAAGATTTACGGGGCCGTGGCGCAGTTCCGCCTGTTCCTCTTCGACTGCGGGCTGTTCCGCCGCCATCCGCTCGGCTGCCAGGTCATCAGCGTGGGGAACATCACGGCGGGCGGCACGGGCAAGACCCCGATGGTCGAGGCGTTGGCGAAGGCCCTCCGGGACCAGGGGCGCAACGTGGCCATCCTCTCCCGCGGCTACCGCCGCAAGAAGTCGAAGAAGAAGTCCAACATCCCGCTCGTGGTCTCGGACGGCGAGCATCTCTTCCATACCAGCGCGGAGAGCGGCGACGAGCCCTATATGCTCGCGCGCAATCTGCCCGGCGTCGCGGTGCTGGTCGACAAGGACCGCGTGAAGTCCGGCCGCTACGCCGTCCGGACGTTCGGAACGGACACGCTCCTCCTCGACGACGGATTCCAGTACCAGCGCCTGAAGCACCGGCTCGACCTGGTCCTGGTCGACCGCGGCAATCCGTTCGGCAACGGGAACGTGCTGCCGCGCGGCATCCTGCGCGAGCCGCTGAAAAACCTCCGTCGCGCGCGGTTCGTCTGCATCACGAAAGTCCGGGGACGCGAGACCGGCCCGCTCCGCCGGCGCATCCGCGAGCTCAACCCCGAGGCGGGCATCATGGAATGCGACCACGTGCCCGACGGCGTCCGCGACGTCTATACGAACGGCGAGTTCGGACTGGGGAGCCTCAACGGGATGCGGGTCGTCGCCGTCTCGGGCATCGGCTTCCCCCTGAGTTTCGAAAACCTGCTCGAGGACCTCGGCGCGGTCATCGTCGACCGTGTCCACTACGCCGACCATCACCGCTACTCCCCGGAGGAGGTCCGCGACCTCGTGGAACTCGCTGTCCGCAAAGGGGCCGCCGCCGTTCTCACGACGGAGAAGGACGCGGTCCGCATGCCCGACATCGGCGCGACGGACGTCCCGTTCCGCTACCTCCGCATCTCCATGCGCTTCAACAAAGGGCTCGAGGAGTTCGAGAACTGCCTCGGCCTGATCGTCCACCCGGAGACCGCCCGCTGACCGAGTCGCCGGAGACAGCCCCGTCTTTCAC
>JAZUKQ010000216.1:0-7710 GCA_045643325.1 Kiritimatiellia bacterium
CCCCCAAGTTCCCCCCATGCGCTTCCGCATCTCGAAAATCACCCTTACGGCCCTGCGCGCGCTCCGGCGCAACATCCTGCGGTCGTTTCTGACAATGCTCGGCATCGTCATCGGCATCGCCGCCGTCATCGCCATGATGGAGATCGGCGAGGGCGCGAAACAGCAGATCGCCTCGAAAATCTCCAACATGGGCTCCAACGTGCTCATGATCTCGCCCGTCGCCATCGAGACCGCGGGCATCTCCACCGGCGCCGGCACCGGCATCTCCCTCACGACCGAAGACGTCGACACGATCCTCCGCGACTGCCCCCACGTCAAAGCCGCGACCCCCGTCCTCTCCCAAGGCGGAATCCAGGTCATCCTCGGCTCCTCCAACTGGATGCCGAACCGCATCGAGTCCGGCTCCGTCGACTACTTCACCGTCCAGAGCTGGGAGATCGCCGACGGCGCCACGTTCACCAAGCGCGACGTCCAGACCGCGGCCTGCGTCTGTGTCCTCGGACAGACCGTGGTCGACAAGCTCTTCGGCGCGGGCGTATCCCCCGTCGGCCAGACCGTCCGCCTCAACAACGTCGCCTTCAAGATCGTCGGCGTCCTCGCCTCCAAGGGCGCGAACCTCATGGGCATGGACCAGAACGACACGGTCATCGTCCCTTGGACGACGCTCCGCAACCGCCTCGCGCGCGGCGGCGGCAGCGCCGCGGTCGGCTCCGGCTCGTCCTCGTCGTCCTACTCCCGGAAAAGCGTCTACCCCGTCTCCTCCATCGACTATTATCCGGGACGGGACGCGACGCAGGCGGCCAACTACCCGATGCCCATCCGTTTCAACAACATCAGCCGGATCTCCGCCTGCGCGACCGACTCCGATTCCATCGACCTGGCGATCTCCGAAATCGAGGAGACGCTCCGCCTCCGCCATAAGATCCCCGAGGGCGGGGAGGACGACTTCGAGGTCCGCAACATGAGCGAGCTTCTCTCGACCCTCACCTCGACCTCGACGCTGATGACGAACCTCCTGCTCATCGTCGCCCTCATCTCGCTCGTTGTCGGCGGCGTCGGCATCATGAACATCATGCTGGTCTCCGTCACCGGGCGCACCCGCGAGATCGGCCTCCGCATGGCCGTCGGCGCCCGCTCCTCCAACATCCTCGCGCAGTTCCTCGTCGAATCGGTCATTCTCTGCCTCTCCGGCGGCCTTTTCGGCATCGCCTGCGGCCGCGCGGCGTCCTACTGCGTCGCGCATCTCCTCCACTGGCCGACCGCGCTCTCCCCGACGGCCATCGCCGTCTCGGTCGCCACCGCGGGCCTCATCGGCATCGCGTTCGGCTTCTATCCCGCCTGGCGCGCCGCGCGCCTCAACCCCATCGACGCCCTCCACTACGAATAGCCCACATTCATGGAAAAGTCCATCCTGACCCTTTTCGTCTCCTCGCTTCTCCTCCTCTCCTTCTCCGTTCCGGCCTCCGCCGCCCGCGCGCGCGGCGCGGACACCCGGACGCTCTACTCGGCGCGGCCCGCGGCCGAGCCCGACGACGGCGAGTGGATTCCGGAATCCCGCCCGGCGCGCTCCTCGAGGCCCGCCCGCGCGTCCAAAGGCCGCTCCTCCCGATCCGCGACATCCCGGCCCGCGGCGTCCCGGCGCGCTCCCCGGACCTACGCGGAGACCGCGCCCTCGGCGCGCTACTACGACATCCCGGAGGATCTGGTCAACCCCTATCTCGACTCGCCCTACATCCCGATCTCCTACGTCTACGCCCTCTACTCGCCCAAGGCCGACTTCGGCGGGTTCGGCGAGTCCTCGACGCTCGAGCTCGACGGCAACTTCAACCTCTTCGTCGCGCGCCGGTTCATCGGCGGACAGCTCGAGGGCTACCTCGGGACGCGACTCCACCGTTTCATCGACCACGACGACCTCGAGGCCTCGATCCTCCCCGAACTCGGCGTCCACCTCTTCGTGATGTTCGACGCCTCCTGGCGCTTCGCCAACGCCTGGTCCTGGGAAATCAAGACGGCCCCCGGACTTTATTCCGACATCGAGGCCCCCGCGTTCAACAGCCCGACGACCCTCACGCTCCACTACGCCTTTGACCCGACGATGTCCGTCCTTTTCGGCGGGACGTTCCGCCCGGGCTGGGACGTCCCCTTCCTGCCGAACGTCGGCTTCGTCTGGAATCCGGCGCCCCAGTTCCGGCTCGAGGCCTGCCTTCCGAAAACACAGGTCCAGATCGCCCCGATCGAGGAGATTCTTCTCTACGGCGCGCTCGAGTGGCGTAACTTCGATTTCATGCTGAAGGACGACGAGGGCTATCCTCCCTCCATCACCTTCGACGAGTGGCTGCTCTCCTTCGGCGCCTCGTTCGGAATCACCGAGGGAACCCGCGTCTTCGCCGAATACGGCACCTACCTGAGCCGCCGCGTCTCCGCCGACATCGCAGAGGGCGACGACGACATGGACATCGACAAGGAGTGGTTCCTCCGCGCGGGCCTCACCTTCGGCCTGTAGCGTCACGTCCCCGCACGCACACGCCGAACCCGGCGGTCTTTCCATGCGCAAAAGGACCCTGTACGACTTCATCGGTCCCCGGACCATCACCCAGAATCTCGTGACATCGGTCCGGAACCGGATTGCCCGGCGGTCCGGAATGTGGCATTTCCATCCCCCGGTCCTTCTGGACAACTTTCCCGAAAGCGTTTTCAACGAGAACGACATTCGACGTCTTCTCTCCGTCCTTACGCCGGAATCCATTCCCGTGGCGGAAACCGCCATTCAGGCTTGGAAGGCCGCAAACCTGCATAAACGAAACGGCTCGGGCTTTCCTTATCTCGCGTCGCTCGACCTAAATTCTCTTCCAGACACCCCGTTCAAGAACTCCGACCCCCACGAATGGTTTCACGTTCCGGACATCGCGGAGTTTCCAAACTATGCGGAGCGTGTGAACAAATTCCCGCAACTGGAAAACGACGAGACCGAGTCGAAACTGGCGACCGCCGCCGGCCTCCGCCTTTTCCCCTTCGACCCGTCGCCGTATCTGGCCGGGAAATCGGTGGTCGACGGCGGTGCGTGGATCGGCGACACGTCGCTGATCCTGCAGCGGTCGGCCGCCGGACGCGTCTATGCCTTCGAGCCGGTCCCTTCGACCTTCGGGACGCTGCGCGAAGTCTGCGCCCCGTACCCGAAAATCGTCCCGATCCAGAAAGGTCTGGGCTCCGAGGACGGGTCGCTCACGTTCGACGGCGACGACGCCTGCGCCCATGCCGCGGAAACAGGAGTCTCCGTCCCGATCACGACAATCGACCACTTTTTCAAAGAGGCCGGCGAGACGTGCGGCCTCATCAAGCTCGACGTCGAGGGGCTGGAGTCCGATGTCGTCACGGGGGCGCTCGAAACAATCCGCCGCGACAGGCCGCTTCTCCTCATCTCGGTCTACCACACGCCGAAAGACTTCTTCGAGATCGCTCCGCGCATCGCCGGACTGAATCTCGGCTACCGCCTCGCCCTGTGCCCCGGGCACCGGACCCACCTCTGCACGGAACTCTGCCTTGTCGGATACTGCGGGTAGCGCGTCAGTCTCTCCACGCGTCCATCATCCGCCGGACGTCCGCCTCGAAATTCTCCCGCGCGTAGTACCGCCCGATGAACCGGGCCGCGCTCTCCGCCTTCGCTCTCCCCGCCCCGGGATGGTCGAACAGATGCCGGAGGCAGTCCGCCGCCTCGTCGATGTCCGGCTCCGGCCACTGGCGGAAGGTCCGGAACATCTCCTCGTCCGTCTCGGGCCTCACCATCTTGTAGCCGACAAGAAACGCGGTCTCGTCCTTGCAGAAGTCCGTGTTCCCGCCATAGTTCGTCGCGACGACGGGCACACCGACGTCCATCGCCTCCAAAATGCCGAGCCCGAGCCCCTCGCCCCGGTGCAGGGAGACATAGACGTCGCTGGCCGCGGTCAGGTCCACGATCTCCTGATGGGAGAGCGGCGCGAAAATCATCGTGAAATTCCGGATTCCGAGCGACGACGCATAGCCGCGTGTCGCCCGCGCGGCCTCGCTTTCCGGCTCGACGCCGCGAATCTTGAAGACGACGCGCGCGTCGCCCCTCCCGGCCAGACCGGCCCGGGCGTAAGCGTCCAGGACCGCGAGCTGGTTCTTCCGCCCGCGAAGGGCGTAGTGGGCGAAATTGAAGAAAACCACGAACTCGTCCCCGGGAATCCCGTACCGGCGCCTCGTCTCCGCCTTTCCCGCGGGCGTCCAGGCATGCGCCGGGAACGGATACCGCACCTTGTGCACCGCGATGTTCCCGGGGGCCGAGCTCCGCAGCACGTCCTGCAGAAAGTCCGTCGAGGCGATCAGGTTCCCGTGTTTTTGAAGACACCGGCCGCGACGCTCCCACAACCCCTCCGCGAACTCCCAAAAACAGACGCAGCCGGACGAAAACCCCGGCGCGGGACGGTAGAACTCGTCCTCACCCGTGAAAAAGAGAATCCGCCCGAAGTCCACCTTCCGCGCCGCGTGTTCTGCCACGGAGACGAGTTCCGGCGCGGGGACTCCCGGCGCCCGGGAACAGAACAGACGCGTGTTCAGGCAGGAGAACCGGATTCCGGTCCCCGCGAGAGCGTCCGCATAGGCGCGCGCGACGTGCGCGAGCGAGGTGAAATTCTCAAAATTCGCGACAAGCGAGAGCCCGTCCCCGGCCGGCGCGCCGACCCCGCGGAAAAACGACGCCAGCTTCCTGCGGAGGAGGAAATCGTACAGTCTTCCCGTCAGACTACTCCGCATTCCGCACCGCCTCCGCGACCCGGTTCCCCGGGATGGACCTCATCGCCCGTCCCAACCGCCACTGCGCGAGCGGCAGAAACGCCGGCAACGGTTTGCCGGTCTCGCCGGAGAAGACAACCCCCGTGTCCGCCGCGACGTCCTCCGGATAAGGCAGGAAGGCGTTTTCGACCGAGTGCCCGTTCGACACGCAGGTGCACGGAACCCCCAGCGCGGCGGCAAGGTGGAAGCACATCGTATCGTTCGACACGACATGCCGCATCCGCGCGACCCGCGTGACGAATTCGGGGAGGGACCACCTCCCCGTCTCGTCGACGACCCGGTCCGAACCGGCTTCCCGTATCAGTTTCCGGGCCCTAGCGGAATCGCCCCGCGACCCCGAGAGAACAATCGTGAGGTCCGTGTCGGCCAATATCCGCGCGCAGAACTCCGCGCACCGTAAGACCGGCCACCTCTTCGTCCAGTGGGAGGCCCCGAGAAAAAGCATGACCGCGTTCTCTTTTCGTGGCGGATCCGGAACGCCGAGCCGGTACGGGGCGGGACAGACCCGCCCGGAGAGCTCTTCCGCGACAGCCCGGTTGATTTTGTAGACGAATGTCTCGCCCTTCCGGTCCAGAAGCCGCGTATAAAGCCCGTCGGTCGCCATCGGTTCCGAGCCCCGGACCCCGATGGTGACGGGGGCGATGCCCGACACCAGCTCGTCCAGCAGCGGATCCCGGAACGGCTGCAGGGACAGCACCCCGTCGAACCCCATCGCGCGGAGCCGCCCCTTCAACTCCGCCTGCGCCCCCGCGACCCTCCGGTGCCAGATTCCGTACGGGAGAAGGTTCTCGTAGGATTTCCGAAAATACCGTCCCCGGTCCTCAAGCCAGATCCACTCGTCGGCGAGATCCGCGTCGTAGGCCTCGGCGAGCGGCCGCCACAACGGATTTCCGAGCACGGCGAGCGTCCCGCCCTGCGACCGGGCCCACTCCCGGCAGCACGGCAGAAAGTTTCTGAAAAGCAGATAGTCGCCTATCGCGTCGAGCCGGACCAACAGAAAACGTTTCATGACTTCACACGACGGATTTCATGGAGCCCCTGCGGAGCGCCGTCCGGCAACGCGGAGAGAAAACGGCCGAACTCCGCGATACGGCTCTCCCATCTCCATTTCGCACGGAGCTCCCCGGTCTGGACTTCCGACGGGGCCGCTTCGGCGAGGCGGTCGCGGTCCCGGATCATGTCGGTCAGGCTCTCGGCCATCGCGGAGGAATCGCCCTCGGGAACTTTGACGCATCCCGCCGTATAGACGTCCCGGAGGTTCGCCAGATCGTACATCACGACCGGAAGCCCGGTGCAGAGCGCCTCCGCGGCGACCATCCCGTTGTTGTCGTAAACGGTCGGATGGACAAAAATCTTGGACGAAAGATAGATCTTGTACTTCGCCTCGTTGTTGACATATCCGAGCCACTCGACGTTTCCCGCGATGCCGAGACGCCCGGCCTTCTCCCGGAGCGCGCGCTCGTACTCCGCTCCGCCGTTTCCGATGACGGCAAGCCGCGCGGACGGGATTCCGTCGACGACGCGCTTCCAGACGTCCAAGAAGCGCCAGATTCCTTTCTGAGGATGAAGCCGGCTGCAGAAAACCGCGTCGTAGCGCTTCTCGGCGGACGGAGAGGATTCCGCCGCGGCCCGCTCGATCTGCTCGACGTTGACGCCGCCGTACATGTCGAAAACCGCGCCTTGCCGGAACCGTCGCGGGAACCGCCGGAAATCGCACCGGTTCGTCACGACGAACGCGCTCGCGCGGCGGAGCATCAGCCCGAACAGCGCCCGCTGGTACAGAAAATACACCGCGTACTTCACGACTGGAAAGCCGTATTTTCCACGCAGATTCTCGAAAACGCCCGGAACGAACAGGAACATGGAGGGAATCCACCGGAAGCCGAACCGCTTTTGATTCCTGTAGACGGGAAGGACGTCCTCGTGGAAGTCGCTGCAACTGAACACGATGTCCTCCGGGCCGGCTTCCGTATCACGGAAAACGCGCTCCAGCTTCCCGGCGTAGAACAGCGTGCTCGAGACCGGCCGGAACTTCGACTCTTTCTCATACCCCGGAATCCGGTGGAGAAAGACATTCCGCAGTTCCGGAAGATTCTCCGTGAACGTCCCGGCTTTCTTTTCCGGAACGAGGACGTGGAGTTCCATCGCCCCCGCCAGATGGCGGACAATCTCGAGGGTGATCTTCGAATTTCCTCCGAGAGTCCCGGGGGGGCTTATTCCAAGCGCGCTGACGAAAAGTCTCTTCATTCGGGCAGGTCGACGACTACGGTACCGCGGCCGGACCGGAGCAGGATACGGATTCGGAAAAACAGGCTTGGGCGAAACGGCATATCGCTTTCCAAGTGCGGATGATTATGCCACATTTCCGCCCGCCGGGCAATTCGCTCGGCCTAGCGGTTATCCCATTTCCAGCGCGGCGACAATCCCTGCTTGCATATTCCAAAACCAAGGCTTACAATCGTTTCCATGCAAATGCACTTTGCGCATCATGGCCGTCAGTTTTTCTTCTTCACGTTCGCTGTGGAGGGGCGTATGCCCGTTCTCTCGCGACTGGTCGACGAAAAGACACGGCCCGTTTTACTCCCCGCGGGCGAGCGGGTAAAGGCACTTTGGCTGTCATTGCACAAACTTTGCGCGTCACTGACCGCAAGCGATTTCATCATCATGCCGGACCATGTGCATCTATTGCTCATGGTAGATTATGATGCGCTCGGCGGCTCTTTCAGCCCGTTGGTTTTCAGCCATTGGTTCCGGTATTGGAGCTCTACGACGGCCGGGGGCGCCGCCCCCGAACCCCCGACGGACTGGGGGCGGTACTGGGCACCACCAGTCTCGGCGGAGGGGCGGTGTGCAGCCACGATGGAAAAACGAAACCAACCTTGGCAGGGGTTCGGGGGCGGC
>JAZUKQ010000217.1:0-23125 GCA_045643325.1 Kiritimatiellia bacterium
TCAAATACGATACGATATGTCAAGAGGGAATTTCATTTTTTTGAATTCGCGAACTTGAATCAGCATTTGCCTGCAGACGCCACCCTGACGCCCTTACCCTCAGAGAAACGCAGTAGCTATACACTTGACTAACCTATTACCCGGAGAGGCACGTCCAGAGGAAGACGCCTAGGTTGGCGAGCAGCAGGAGCCAGTTGACCCAGGGGTGGCCGGCGTTTTGGTTCAGGGCATCCGTGTAGTCGTCGTGCTCCCGTTTCGCGGATTGGAATTCCGGGGAGAATTCAGACACCCGCGTGATGGGGAGAAATGCGCGGAGGCTTCCGCGCGAGGCCACTTTTGTTTTGACGCGGATCTGACTTGCGACGAGACCGTCCTTGAGATGCGAGAATTCCAGCCCCTCTTCTGTTTCCTGGACATTCGCGATATCGGACAGGGGAATTTCCAAGACGTTTTCTCGGCGGGTGGAGAAGAATTTTCCGCGGGACAGCCGAAGAACACCGCGATCGATGTCCATGCGTGTGCAGGGAAGGGGCGTCGGAATACTGTCGCCCAGAAGGACAAAGACGGATTTGACGGGGACGGAAATCATGTCGAGGCTTCGGGAAAACGTCTTTTGGGGGTGGAACAGAGGACGCCGCGCCCGTCCGTAGCCGTTGTGGCGTCGACGCTCCGGGGGGCGCGGATCTCCATCGAGTTTTCCTTTTCGATGAGAATCCGCGCCGCGCGCGGTTTTCTCGCCGCGCGGTTTCCTTCCTCGGGGGCGCGGACGAAATTTCTAGTTTTTAGAAGAAACCATGCCGTTCTTCCGGGCGACGATGTAGGTGCAGACGTTGTCGCCCGTCACGTTGCAGCAGGTTTCGAACATGTCGAGAATCGGGTTGATGCCGAGGCACAGGGCGACGACGAGGGACACCTGCTCGGCCGGAAGGCCCATGTTCTCCAGAACCATGAAGAGGAGGAACACGCTCCCGCCGGGGATGCCGCCGGCGCCGATGGAGGCGAACATGATGGAAAGGCAGAGCGCCCCGATCTGCAGGGCGCTCAGCGAATGGCCGAACATGTTGGCGGCGAGGATGACGAACACGGGCAGATGCACGCACACGCCGTCCATGTTGACTGTCGCGCCCATCGGAAGCGAGAAGCTCGACAGGGTGCGGTCGACGCCGATGTCGTCCATCGCCTTGAACGACACCGGCAGCGTCGCCGCCGAGGAGCGCGTCACGAAGGCGGTGAGAATCGGCTCGCGGAGGCGGAGCAGGACCCGGTAGGGGTTCTCGTGGCAGAACGCGGCGATGGCGAGGGGATAGACGACGAGGATCATCGAGAGGACACCGACGACGACGCAGAGCGTGATTTTGGCGTACGGTCCGAAAAGCAGCACCCCGTTTTCGCCGAAGTTCACCACGGAGAGGGCGAAGACGCCGACGGGGAAGTAGTGGATGACGCAGTCGATGAGCTTGAAGGAGATCCGCTGCGCGCCGTCGCAGAGCTCCACCACCGCTTCGACCGCCTTGCAGGCCTTCGCGTCGGTCTTTGGGGAGTCCAGGAGATAGCGGGCGCACAGGCCGAACGCGATGGCGAAGACGATGATGGGGAGGAACTGTCCGTTGGCCAGCGCCGCGAACGGGTTCTGGAAGAGGCCGGCGAGGAAGGCGGCGAACGAGCCGGACGCCGCCGAGCCGCCCATGCCCTCCACGCCTTCCATGTAGGCGCTGGCGACGGAGTCCGCCGCGGCCATGGAGGGGTTGAGAAGATATGCCATGAAGACACCGAACAGCGTCGCGAAAAGGGAGGTCGCGAAGTACCAGACGAGCACGGCGCCGCCGACCTTGCCCGACTTCTTGAGCGGCAGCTGCGCCGCGCCGAGAATGAGCGAGAAGAGGATGATGGGATAGACCACCATCTTCAGCATCGCGACGAGCACGTTGCCGAACGGGGCGACGTACGGAAGGACCTTCTTCGCGGTTTCCGGAGGACAGCACTCGGAAAGAAAGAGGCCAAGCGCGGTGCCAAGAACGAATCCGATCAGGATCTTGCCAACAAGGGGTATCTTTTTCATGGTGGGGACAGTATACAGGAAAACAGGAAGCCTGTCCCCTCCTCATTCTATCGAGGCGCGGCCTGGCATTGCGCGCCGCGATGGAAAGACGACAATGTCCAATATCGGTCGTCTTTTGCCTCTGTCCGCCGTCCTCGGTCTTGTGTCCTGCGCGATGGCCTGTAGGACAGAGTACAAAAGACAGAGGACAGAGGCGTGGCTTGGTTAGAGCCAGTTGAAGTCGGTCGCCGGGTCGAATTGGGATTTGCCAGACCAAACCCCGAACTTTGCGACGAGTTGCATGAATCCCACCATCAAGCCGGCCGTTGCGGCAGCCTCGTCCCCGCCCATTTGTTGGACAAGTAGAACCGAAGCGGCTTCCGAACCGACTGCTTTCGCCAGTTTCGCAAACACAACGGTTGCCAGAAGAATTTTGCCGTTTGAGGAGCCGTTTTCCGCCGCTTTGTCGAACCACTTGGTCGCCGTTGTGAGATCATGCTTGCAGAATAGCAGATAGCATCCGTACTCTTCCATGGCGGGAGCGTATCCGTTCTGAGCCGAAAGGGTCATCCACTTTCCTGCCTCCTCGGAGTCCTTTGCCACGCCGGCACCGTTTCCGTCTCTGCAAAGCAATCCCATTTCATACTGACATTTCGCATGATTGCACATGGCCCCCTTCTTAAAGTGCATGGCCGCGCCCGCCTTGTCTCCCAGTTCCACACATCTCTTCGCGGCGAGATACTCCTGCTCTCCAAGTGCTGCCGCGTCCGGTTTCTCGAACTTCACTTCGTCGCGCTCGAGTTCGACGATGCGGGTTTTGGTATGGGAGAGGTCGTCGGCACGTTGGACGAGGAGGCGCACGCGGGTACCCTTTTTGCCGCGGATGAGGGAGACTGCCTTGTGGAGGGGCCAGTGGAGAATGTCTGTGAATTCGGTGTCGCCTTCCTGCGCGACGGCGATGATGCGGTCGCCGGGAACGAGGCGGATGTCGCGGGGGGCGCGGTCGGCGGGACCTCCGGGGATGATTTCAGCAATCTTGACGGTGCCGTCCTCGGTCTGGAGGGTGGCGCCGATGCCTTGGAGGGAGAACGATATGTTGGTGTCGGTCGCTTCTTGGATACTAGGGGAGACGTTGTCCGTGGGAGAATTCTCGGGCGTGCAGACGGTGGTGATGTCCGGCGTGGAATCCGTTTTGTCTGTATTCACTTGGAATGCGTCCTCGCCAAACGCCGTACTGCACACAAGCATTGCCGACAACATGATCGTCAGTCCACGTGAAAAGCGAGTTTGCCACGGAGAAGGCATTTTCTTCCGAGAGGAAGTAGACTCGCAATGGGGATATGAATTGCACATGATTTTCATGGATGTTCCAGTTACGGTGTTATGAGAAAGACGACTTGTTTGGAGACAAGGACGATGACGCCGACGACAAGGACTGCGAGGAGGAGGAAAACCGCCAGCAAAAGCCATACGCTTTCCCCTCCTTGCGGGCGGTCTCGCGGCTTGACCTGCGCCGTGTTTCGCATGGCTTCCAGCGTTTCGGAATCCAGTGTTTTTCTCTCCAAAAGCGCCAAAGCGATTCTGCGGACCAGCGCCTGGTTCTCGGCAAGAGCCGATTCCGCTAATTTCCGGGAGAACCGGATGATGTCGCGGATGTCCGCCTCCACGCGTTGCGCGTTCCGGAAGGCGAAGTCCGCCCGCTCCCCATCCGGCGCGTGCCCGGGGCACGCGAGTCCCGTCCGCCGCCCCATTCCGAAACGGACGACCATGTCGCGCGCCATGGAATAGGCGGCGCACAGGTCCGGCCCGCCGCTGGTCGTCGTCCGGTGCAGGAACATCCTTTCGGAAAGCATCCCCGCGAGTTCTGTGGCAATGGCGCCTCGCATGGAGACAAGCGTGCCGTTGTGGTTCCGTCCGTGGGCCACCTGCATGAAGCCGAAGGCCTCGTTGCCGGGTTCGATAGAGACCCGCAGGACCTTTTCCCTCTCCGGAAGAAGCATGGAGCAGACGGCATGGCCGGCTTCGTGCCACGCCATGCATTCGAGGTCCCATTCCGTAGGTTGGTAAATGTCATGGTTCATGGCAGACGTGTTTCAGCGAGACTTCAAAATCGCAGCGGTGAAGAACATCGGGGTCGTGGCTTACCAAGAGCACCGTCTTCTTTCCGCGGAACCGGTCCAGCAGGGTGCAGAAGGAGGCGCGGGACTCCATGTCCAGATGGTTGGTCACTTCGTCGAGCACCAGAAGTCCGGGGTCGCGCAGAAGGGCGCGCGCGATGGCGATTTTCTGCCGTTCCCCGCCCGAGAGAAACGGTCCGGCGTTGGTCAGAAGTGTTCGCAGTCCCTGCGGCATGCGCGCCACCACCTCGGAAGCACCTGAAAGCGACAGTGCCTTTTGGATTTGCGAATCGTCGTATTTCGGATTTCGCAGGGTGATGTTCTCGCGAATCGTTCCAGTGTACAGGAGATTGTCTTGGAAGACGATGCCGATCCGCTGCCGGAAGGATTCCAAGTCCCATTCCGCAAGGGGCTTTCCATCAATCCGGACGGTTCCTTCGCTCGGGGGGAGAATTCCCATCAGGAGCTTGAGCAGGGTCGTGTTTCCGGCGCCGTTCGCCCCGGAAATCCCGACAATGGACCCGGCCGGAATCGAGACTGTAAGATGTTTCAGGACGGGCTTGGTCGGAATATAGGAGAAGGACACATCGTCGCAATCCAGTCGGACGGGCGCTCCGGGCTCCATCCGCTTCCCGGCGTTCGTGTCCGGGGGGAGCGTCCGTCCCAGCAATTCGCACAGGGAGTCGGCGCCCTCGCGGATGGAGGAGGCCTGCGGGAGAAGGTAGACGACGCCTAGAACCGCCTGAATGGCCGTGAGGAAAAGCATCTGGAAGGCCACAATGTTCCCTATGGGAATCCGCCCCCGTCCCGCGAGCCATCCAGCGAAGGCGAGGACACACACTTCCCCCGCCACGAGGAGGGACCGCGTCGCGAATTCGAAGTTCGTGGCAAGAACGTCGCTGAATTCGTTTTCCCGCTTCACCCGGTTGAGCGCCTGCCGTGGAATGGCCGCGAACTCCTTTTCGGCGGCGAGTGCCCGAAGAAAGGGGAGTGTATGGAAAAATTCGAACAAGTGGTTGAAAGCTCTGTCGGAGCGAATTCGGATGGCGTGGTAGACCCGCTGAAAAATGCCGGAATACGGCCGGAAAATCAGCCAGGAAACTGGCAGCAACAACAGAAAGCCGATGCCTAGCGCAGGAGATTTCAGGCACAGGGTACCGCTGGCGGCCAAGAGGGTGACGGCGGCGATGACGAGTTTCGGATAGAATCCGCGAACGAAGTTCCCCATCGCTCCGGCGTCCCGCGTGATCTTGGCGACGATCTCCCCGAGGGGAAGGGCTTCCACATCAGCGGGAGGAAACGCGAGAATCCGGTCCAGAACCCGGTCCTGCAGGTTTCGTTCCAACGTTCTGGACGTCCGAAGAAGGAATCGCTGAAGCAACGGCTCCAGAAGCAGGCGTCCGAGGCTGAACGCGGCGTAGAGGAGGAAGGCGCGAACAGGAAAGACGTGCCCGTAGACGAATCCGTCCAAAAACGCACCCAGAGCAAACGGAAGGACAACGCCCAGCAATGTCTGCGCCGCAAGAAGCGGAGTGTACAGGTACAGGAGGGCGGGTGACGAGGCCACCGCCTCGTGGAACAGATGTCGGCGGGATGCCGCGTCGATCATAGATGCAGGGACGTGGAGGGATCGAGAATGGCGGCGGCGACTTCGTGGTGGAGCGTGAGATGCTCCTCGTCGTCCAGCCAGCCGAACTGGCCGCAGGGGTTGACTTCCAGAAACTGCGGCTCGCCGTCGCCAATGATGAAGTCGAGGCGGCCGAACATCAGCCCCATGTCGCGCATGTAGCGGCGCACCTTCTCCTCGAACTCCGCACCGGCGTCCCAGGGCGTCCACCGGTTCGCATCGGTGCCCTGCGTGATGCGCCAGTCGGTGCAGTCGCCACGCTCGGTGGCGAACTGGAAGGGATGGACCTTGCCGTGGACATAGAGCACCGTCGCGTCTCGGTTTCCGGGGGCGATGTCCTGCGTAAACCACGGATAGGCTGGATCGAGCTTGGAGCGGTCGACCACGCTCGCCATGAGGGCGTCCCCGGTCGTGAAAATGCGCCCGCTGAGGTTCTTTGTTATGACCTCCTTGGACTCCGGCACGAAACCGAAATGGAACATGAACTCCGGAACAGGGAAATATTTTTCCGCGACTTCCATCTGCCACGTCTTCGCCCACGTGGTCGGATTGGGATGGATGAGGCGGATGAGATTCCGCTCCATGCCATACCGGACGAAGCAATGGTAGAGCGCGTCCATCCATGATTTCACGAACTTCGTCTCCTCATGGTTCCTGTCCACGTCCGAGGGTTCATCCACGGCGAAGAGCCCCTTGTAGAAGACCATTTCCGTGACATCCCGCGAATCGCAGACGCGCCCCACGGGGTCCTCAAAGCGGAATCCATCCCGCGTCCACTGGAACTTGTAGTGGTCGAACAGGTCGAAGTTGAAACGGAACGCGGGGACCCCCTGCTCTGCAAAGACCTGCATGAGCATGTCGCTGGTACCGGAAATCTTGCGCGTGAGAAGCAGAACCATGGTGAGAGGCTCTCCCGAAAATGAAAAGGCGGCCGGGGCCGAAGCCCCGACCGTCATGGCAGGAACTAGTCGGTGTAGGAGTCGGAGTTCGAGTCATCGCTTGAGGGCATAGTGAATCCTCCGACGTATGAACTCGTCCCGTTACTCGTTTGGCTGAACGTCCCGAGTTTGCAGAGGTCATACTGGTACGACTGCTTCTGCCAATCGTAGACACCGGTGGCGTCCACGCAGGTGCCGGACTTCCCGAGGGAAGAGGGGCGGATGGTTTCCTTTTTCATGGTGGTTCTCCTTGTTGGAGGGATGAGTACTCACGAACTGCAACCGTTGCAGTTCTACCAAGAAATACAGGATGAAAAACAGCTTTCTGACAAATTTCGGAAAAAATTAAAAATACTTTCGAAATCGGGGAAAAGAGTGTAGTATTCTTCTGGTTTCAGGAGTAAAAATGACGAATACTTTCGGCGGATACGAGACCCTTCAGGAAATCGATTCCGGAGCCTACGGTTCCGTTTTCCTTGTGCGCAAAGAAGGCGCTTTCTTCGCGCTCAAGCAAGTCTGCCGCCGTTCCGGCGCGGACGAAGCGTCCTACCGGCGGGAACTGCATGGGGTCCAGACGCTTCTCCGCATTCCGCCGTTGGAAGGACTCATCCGAGTGCACGAGTGCCGCGTCGCCGAGGACGACCGCTCGTTCTTTTATACGATGGACTTGGCGGACGACGAACTCGGCGACCCTCCCGATTCCGGACACTACCGTCCCCGGTCTTTGGCCTCGGTCATTTCCGCGGAGGTGGCGCTCCCCCTGCGCGAATGCCTCGACATGGCCATTCGCCTTGCGACCGTCCTGGTGCATCTGCAGCGCCACCATATCGTCCATCGCGACATCAAGCCGGAAAACATCCTGTTTGTCCGAGGGAAAGTGGTCCTGGCGGACATCGGCCTTCTGGCGGACGACCGGGAGACGGCTTCCATCGTCGGGACTCCAGGCTATGCGCCGCCCGAACGGCAGGGGTCGCCCACGGGAGACGTCTACGGCCTGGGCAAGACACTGTACCGCATCAGCACCGGCCGCCCGCCGGAGGAGACGGGGTTGCCGCCCTGCACGGAGGCCGACATCGATTCCCCCTATTTTTGGAAGTGGATGGTCATCCTCTCCAAGGCGACCGCCCGCGAGCCGACGCGCCGCTATCGAAGCGCCGGGGGAATGCTGAAGGACCTCCGGGCTCTTCGGCGTCATGTCCGCGCGGGCCGCCACTCCCTCCTGTGGAAGGCGGCGCTTCTGGCCGTCGCGTTGGGAATCGGGCTTCCCGCCCTGTGGAACTTGTCGGCTTTCCGGGGATGGGTGTCCATGGACGAGGAGTTCCGCTATCATACCAGACCGCCCTTCCCCTATTCGGGATTGAAGTGCTTCTTCGCGCCGAAAGAAGATCCCGGCATCAAAGGAACCCCATGGCATTTTTTGAAGAAGTCCTTTCCGTAGATCACTCGCCACGACCATGAACTACAAGCTCTATCGAAACGAATCAACGCGTTCCTCCGTACTCAATGGAATAGAGAATCGGGAAAACCAACAGGCGTGGGCGCGCTTCTTCGATACCTACGCCGGGTATGTCTTCGGCATCGCGCGAAACCGTGGGCTTCCCGAGGACGATTCGCATGAAATCGTCCAGAATGTCATGTTGGAGCTCAGTCGGGGGGAGTCGCTCCGGAAATTCGACCGGACCAAGGGGCGCTTCCGGTCCTGGCTCGCCCGGTTGGTGGTCTGGCGCATCGGGAACTATCTGGAGACCTCCTCCGCGGTCCATGCGCCGGAATCCTGCGACCCCGCGAAACTCGCCGCCATCCCTGAAACCAAGCCATCGGCTCTGGAGTTGTATTTTGAGACGGAGTGGCAGGAGACGGTCCTGGCGGCGGCGCTACGGCAACTGCAGGATGAGGTGAATCCCGTTCATTACAAAATCTATTACGCCAGCGCCATCGAAGGCTTGGAATCCTCGGCCATCCAGCGCATCTACGGAGTCTCCGCCGACAACCTCTACCAAATCCGGCGGCGCCTTGGAACCCGATTCAAGGCCCTTCTGGAAAAGACGATGCGCGAACTGGACAGACCCGATGTTCCGTAAGCCACGGGGCACCGTTTACTCGGCCGCTCCCTCGACCCTGTGGAAAACGGGAAATGTCCGTAGGAATTCGGTTGACAGCCATCCCCGTTTCCGGTACAACTTTGATGTTCACTTGAGTAAGGTTAATGGATTGTCCGCTATGAAAAAGACACTTACCTTGGCGACCGCGCTGGCCGCCGCCTGTTCGTATGCCACCACGTGGACCGTCACCTCCACGGAGGACTCCGCCACCCCGACGGAAGGCATGTTCCGCTACGCCCTTGAAAACGCGGTCGACGGCGATACCGTCACGTTCTCCCCGTCCATCGCGGGCGGCACGATCAGCCTCTACGAACGTCCCGACCGGGCCGGCAAGGACACCTCGTTCGTCATCGACGGCAAGGCGCTGACGGTCGAAGGCCCCGAGGGCGGCATCACGCTCAACGGCGGCTGGCCCTGGAAGTTCGGCTCCAACACCGATGCCGGCGGGCGCATTTTCCTCGTCCAGAACGCGACGGGCAAGACCGTGTTCAGGAACATCACCTTCAAGGGCGGCCATGGCCGCGGATGGAATGCCGCCGGCAACAAGTATTTCCAGGGCGGCGCCGTCGGCGCGTACTCCGATGTGCGCTTCGAGAACTGCGACTTCATCCAGAACGGCGCCGCCGACGAAACGGCGTTCGCGCCCTCCATCCGCGGCGGCGGCGCGATCTACGCGGAGAACTCCGCGCTGGAAATCGTCGGCTGCAACTTCGTGTCGAACGTCGTCATCAATGGCAGCGTCTCGTACGGCGGCGCCATCTGCCATAACGGCGGCACGATCTCCGTCTCCGGCACGCGTTTCGACTGCAACCGCTCGAAGAGCTTCTGCGGCGCGGTCTATCTGAACGGTCTGACGTCGGCGGAATTCACGGACTGCCTCTGCCTCAACTCGGATGAGCCCGGCGGCAACGGCGTGCATGGCGGCTTCCTGTGGACGAAAATGAATTCGCCCGCCACGATCCGCTTCACTCGCTGCGCGTTCCGAAACGACAACTGCCTCGGTACCGGCGCCCAGGGCGGCGCGTACTTCGCCGAAGGCAGCGCCCTGAACTATTTCATCGACTGCGAGGTCTCCGGTTGCACGGCTTCCAACGGCGGCGGGCTTCGCAACCACGGCGTCGGCTATTTCGTCAACTGCACGTTCTTCCGGAACGTCGGCAATCAATGGGGCGCGCAGATCGACGGCCGCGCGGACAACTACTACGTGAACTGCACGTTCGTCGGCGGCGTGGCCAACGAGACGAAAGAGGGCAACCCGTGCGGCGGCGTTCTCGCCTGCTATGCCGTCGGCAACTTCCTGAACTGCGTCGGCGCCTACAACTATCTCGGTTTCGACGACCTCACGCCGGCGAAGGACATCGGCCGCCTCAGCGGCGGTCTGAACTACTACAACACGGTCTACAACGGCCTGGGCGCCGACGGTTCGTCCATCACGTACGCGACGAGCCTGGAGGATGTCGACACCTCCGCGAAGCTTTTCGCCGACTACGAGATGGTCTCGACCGTCAACTACCTCAACGAGCCGGCCCATGAGCTCAACCGTGCGATCATCATGCCCAAGATCGAGGAACTGAAGCCCAGCCAGGCGGACCGTCCGCGCGTCGTGCCCATCGCGAGGGGCGGACTTCTCAACGGCACGGGCTATCCGGTGAAGATCTCGGCCGACGCCTCGTACTGCGCCTATACGACCGACGGCGGCGACACGTGGACCACGTTCTGGGGTGAGGACGACGGGACGGCGGCTCTCATCGTCGCCGACCAGGCGGGCAACGCGTACCACCGGGGGCGGACTCCCATCGGCGCCGCGACGTATGTCTCGCCGATGAACGCCACCATCTTCCAAATTTTGTAGGCGAGGAAAGCGATCGGAGGCGGGGGCCTCCGCGGAACCATTTTTCTCCGTCGTTTTTTCGGGAGACCGCATGATTGCGCGTCTCCCTTTTTTTCGTTTTGATTTTCTCACCATGAAAACTCCGTATCTTCTTCCCGCCTGTGTGTTTTGTATGGTGATGTCCGCGTCCTCGGACAATCTCTACTGGAATCCGACCACCAGCAAGAAAGGCGCCGGAAGCGGCGTCTGGGGAGACTGCTTTACGCTGCACTTCACCGGCACGCCGGAGGAGGGCATGATCGTCGCGTCGGGTTCCTCGAACGAATCCATGACCGTCACGGGTCTCCCCGCCCGCTACAAGCTCCAGCACGGCTTCCGCGGCGCGGGCCTCTATTCGCTGGAGCGTCCGTACACGCTGCTGATGCTTCGCTAAACAGGTCCCGGGAAGGATCGCGCGGGGAACTTCCTCGTGCGACGTTCCCGGGTCTGATTCTCGCGTTTCTCCGGCGCTTCCGCTTGCGTGGCGGTGTTTTCCATGGAATCGAGGGGATTCCTTCGAGACCGGTCGGCGTTCCGAGAATCCGCTGCGGCGTGATCTGCTCCCCGTAGAAGAGCGTGCCGATCATGAAAAAGCGGGCAGGATGCTTCGCTCATGGGTGTTCTGGAGGGGAAGAAGTGGGGAAAATGAGTGGCGCGGGAAGGAAATTATCCTGAATTGATTCTCTGGGCGGCAGGCTTTCTTGCGCAACCACCAACTCTCTGATAAGATATCGTACGTTCTGCAACGCATGTTGCGCAACGAATGTTGTCGTAGGAGCGGAAAAATCATGCCACCTCAGGCGAAGTTTTCAAAAGAGCAAATCGTGAACGCGGCGTTCGGAATCGCACGGGAGTCCGGCATGGAGTCGGTGACGGCCCGGGAGATCGGACGCCGTCTTGGAACGTCGACGCGTCCGCTGTTCACCTATTTCAAGACGGTGGACGAGCTCCGGTGCGCCGTGGCCCTTCTGGCCTACGCGAAATACAACGAGTATGTGGATGCGGGGCTGGCCATGAATCCGTCGTTCAAGGGATTCGGCATGCAGTATGTCCGGTTCGCGCAGGAGGAGCCCCATCTGTTCCGCCTGCTTTTCATGCGGGAGAACGAAGGGCGGAGCTACGACGAGTTCATCGTGGGCGAAGGCCATTCGAAGCAGTTCGCGGAGACGATTATGGGAACGTTCGGCGTTTCGCGGGGCGAGGCCCGGAAGCTGCTCCGTAACACCTGGTTCTTCGCCCACGGCATCGCGACGATGTGCGTGACGAAGGTGTGCCGGTTCTCGGACCGGGAAGTGTCCTCGCTGCTGGGAACCGCCTGTCGCGGCATGCTGATGGAACTGAAGGCCCCGGCCGATTCGCGGACGGACATCGAGCCGCGAATAGGGAAGAGGATCAAAGGGAATGTGAAAAGTTATGTTGGATAATTGGTTGAATCGTATTGTCGAGGCATCGGAATGAAGAAAGTTATTGTGCTCGGTTGCCCCGGAAGCGGCAAAAGCCATTTGGCGAGAAGGCTTCACGAAAAGACGGGAATCCCCCTCTATCCGCTGGACCGGATCTGGTGGCGCCCGGACCGGACGCATGTGTCGCGGCCCGAGTTCGACGAGAGACTCGGGGAAATCCTGCGCACCGACGCATGGATTCTCGATGGCGACTACAGCCGCACCTATGAAGTGCGCATCCAGGCGTGCGACACGGTTCTCTTCCTGGACTATGACGAGGCGCAGTGCATCGAAGGCATCACGGAACGGGTCGGCACGAGGCGCGACGACTGCCCGTTCGAGGATAGCGGTCTGGACCCGGTTCTTCTGGCGGAAGTCCGGCGCTATCGGACGGAGAAACACCCCGTTGTCCTGGAGTTGCTGAAACGCTATGCCGACAAGGAAATCCATGTGTTTCACAGTCGTCGGGAAGCCTATGAATGGCTGGACGGCACCATGGACGAAACCGTAAGGAGAATGGGCGATGCCGAAAAATGACGAAAGTTCAATGAAACAGGATTTCTCCGGGGAGTATAGTCTGCGTCCGGCAACCTGCGACGACATACCTGTATTGACCGACTTGTCGAAGCAAGCCTTTGACACGGACATCACGGTCGGTGCTCCGGGACCGGGAGGTCCTCCGGGATACGATTCTCCGGAATGGCATTTGGAGATGCTGAAGGGCGGCCATTTGTTCTCTTTCTTCGAAGGCGATCGACTCATCGGCGGCGCCGTTCTTTTCGAAGGTTCGGATAAAGTATGTGTCGGGCGCATTTTCCTGTCGCCGGCGTTGTTCCGTACGGGACGTGGTATCCGCCTGATGGAGTCGATTCGGATGCGGGACCCAAAGAAGCGTCCGATTCATCTGGACACCCCTGTTTGGAACACGAGGACAATCGCCTTCTACAAGCGATGCGGGTATACAGAGGTGGGGAGAGATGCCGAATCGGTCTATTTCCATCTGGACAACAGTTCTGAGAGGTAGCCACCATGCCTTTTGATTTCAAGAAAGAGTACAGGGAATTCTATCTTCCGAAAAATGTCCCCGAAATCGTCACGGTCCCGAAGGCGAGCTACATTGCGGTTCGTGGGGCGGGAGACCCCAATGAAGAGGGTGGCGAGTACATGACGGCTGTCGGTGTACTGTATGCCGTCGCGTATACGCTGAAAATGAGCAAACGCTCGGACCATCGCATCGTGGGCTACTTCGACTACGTCGTGTCTCCGCTGGAAGGATTCTGGTGGCGGGAGGGCGTGGACGGCGTTGATGATTCCGACAAGTCGACATTCCGCTGGGTTTAGGAAAAAGACTCCATGAAAAGAAGAATTGCCTATTGCGGACTGGACTGCGAGACGTGTGAAGCGCGGATCGCGACGTTGGACAACGACGATGCGCTTCGCGCAAAGGTCGCCCAAAAGTGGAGCGAGATGAACGGCATGGAAATCAAGCCGGAGTGGATTAATTGCGAGGGTTGCAAGGCGGATGGCGTCAAGACCGCCTTCTGCGAATCCTTGTGCACCATCCGCTCTTGCGCCCGAGGACGTTCCTTGGAGACATGCGGCTCCTGCGCCGAACTGCGCTCCTGCGAAAAAGCCGGGCAGATCCTCGACCACAGCGAAGAGGCGCGGAAGAATCTTGGACTGAACTGACACATGGGAAAGCCGCTATCCGAAATGACCCTGGAGGAACTGTGGCAACTGTTCCCCATCGTTCTCGCCGAACATCGCGATTGCTGGGCGGAATGGTACGAAGAAGAGGTTCGTGAATTACGGTCTTTTCTTCCGAATGCCTTCCGTCTTCACCATATCGGTAGCACGGCCATCCGCGGCATCTGGGCCAAGCCTATCATCGACATTCTGCTGGAAGTCCCATGCGGGACGGCATTATGCGGGGTCAAGGCGTTGCTGACCTCGCATGGCTACCTCTGCATGTCTGAAAGCGAACAGCGCGCCTCCTTCAACAAAGGGTACACGGAAAACGGCTTCGCGGAGAAGGTGTTCCATCTGCACGTCCGGTTGGAAGGGGACCACGACGAAACTCTCTTCCGGGACTACCTGAACGGGCATCCGGAAGTGGCGCACGAGTACGAGCGGTTGAAACTCGGACTCTGGAAACAATTTGAACACGACCGGGATGGGTACACGAACGCGAAGACCGAGTTCGTCCGAAGATGGACAGACGAGGCAAGAAAAACCATGGAAGGAACGATGTGATGGACGACATATGGAAAACACTTCTTGATGCGGCGAGGGCGGTTCAACGAGAACGCGTGATTTCCGAAAACGTGACGGCAGGGGAAGTCGCCGCCGCCGTGGAGTCGGAAAGCGGAAAAATCTATGTCGGCGTCTGCATAGACACCTGCTGCTCGTTGGGCATCTGCGCCGAGCGGAATGCGGTTTTCAACATGATAACGAATGGGGAGCACCGCATCCGAAGAGTACTGGCCATCATGCCGGACGGGAATACCGGAGCGCCTTGCGGAGCGTGCAGGGAGTTGTTGACACAACTCATGCCTGGCGAATACCAAGGTATCGAGATTATGCTCGACTACGAGAACAAGCGGATTGTCTCTTTGGGCGAACTCACACCTGAATGGTGGATTCCGTAATGAAAAGCGATGTCATGTCGAACGCACGAATCATCAATCTTCCGGAAATCTCCATCATCGGCAAGGTCGGATTGTGCACAATGGACCACAACATCGTGAAGGAGTTGTGGAACGAGGCAAATTCGCATTTTTCCGAAGTCGCCGGACTCGGAATGAAGAATCCCGATGGTTCCTTTGTCGGGTTCTGGGGCGCGATGAGCGATGAAAGCAAGTCGTTCCAGCCTTGGACCGAAGGTTTTTCCAGAGGTCTCTACCTCGCGGGCGTGGAGGTGGACAAGGACGTCGCCGCACCTGCTGGATGGACGAAATGGACAATGCCGGCGAGAACGTATCTGGTCGTCGACGTCTCCATGGAGACCTATGCGGAGACATTTGCAAAAGTGATGAACGAAATGCTTCCGGAAATGAACTTCTCGTTAGGTGGCGCCGTCTGCGATTTCACGGAACCGGCAACGGGCCGGAACAGATTGTTTTTCCCGATATCTGTCCGTGGAGGAGAAATGTGATGCTTGAAACAGAACGTCTCATGTTGCGTTCTTGGAAGGACGAGGATGCGGAAGCGCTGTACGGGGTCGCCAAGGACCCCGATGTGGGGCCGATTGCCGGATGGCCGCCGCACAAGAGCGTGGAGGACAGCCGGAACGTGATCCGCAATGTCTTCAACGGCCCCGAATGCTATGCCATCTGCGAACAAGGGACCGACAGGCCCGTCGGCTGCATCGAGCTCAAGCTGAACGGCCGCACGCCCATGACGAACCGCGACGACGAGTGCGAGCTCGGATACTGGCTCGGGAAGCCGTTCTGGGGGCGCGGCTATATGCCCGAGGCGGCGCGCGAGGTGATTCGACATGCCTTCTGCGATCTCGGGATGCGCGCCGTCTGGTGCGGGTACTACGAGGGAAACACGAAGTCGAAGCGCGTCCAGGAGAAAGTCGGGTTCGTGTACCGCTATACGAAAGACGATGTCCCCGTTCCGCTGATGAACGAGGTTCGCGTGGGCCATACGAATCTTCTGACGAAAGAACAGTGGAAAGCGTCTTTCTCGGTGGTTTCGTTGAAAGAACGCGCCGATTTGAAGGACAAGGCGGCGGAGTGGTTTTCCTCCAAGTGGGGCATCCCCGTGGAGGCGTACCGCGAAAGCATCGAGGCGTCGTTCACGGCGACTGTGCCGAGTTGGTATGTCTGTCTGGACGGCGACCGAATGATCGGTGGACTGGGCGTCATCGAGAACGACTTCCACAACCGCAAGGACCTGACGCCGAATGTCTGCGCCGTCTACACGGAACCGGACTACCGGTGCCTCGGCATCGCCGGGAGGTTGCTGGATGTTGTCTGTGCGGACATGGCGGCGCACGGCATCGGCACGCTGTACCTTCTGACCAACCACACAGGTTTCTACGAGCGTTATGGCTGGAAGTATCTCTGCCCGGCGCAGGGAGACGATGAGACCGAGCCGTCGCGGATGTATGTGCACGAAAGCCGAACAGGGGATGAATCCCATGATAGAAACCAGTAGGTTGAACCTATACGCGGCGACTCGGGAGCAGATGATCGCGTTCATCGCGGCGCAGTCCGACGCGGTCCTGAAAACCGCTTATACGGAAATGCTGGACGGATGTCTGGCGCACCCGGACCAGTGGGAATGGCACGCCATCTGGATGATTGAACTCAAGGACGGCACGCATGTCGGCGAGGTTTGCTTCAAAGGCGTTTCTGAAAAGGGAGCCGCGGAAATCGGATACGGCATCGTGGAGGACCATCGGCGTCGCGGCTATGCAACGGAGGCGGTTTCGGCGTTGGTGGACTGGGCGTTCAAACAGCCAGGGGTGACGTCCATCACGGCGGAAACGGAAGAATCCAACATCGCCTCCCAAAGGGTTTTGAACAAAGCGGGGTTCGTCCCGACAGGGGAGACCGGGGAAGAAGGCCCGCTGTTTGTTCGCGAAAAACAGGAAAATGCGCCTGTGCAGAATCAGAACATCACCATTCGCCCGGAAGAGCGCAAGGATTACAAGAGCATTGTCTCTTTGATTTTGCGCTCGTTTCAGGAAGGGACGGACTATTCCGACGGAACCGACATCATCGCCTTGGTGGAGGAAATCCGGGGTTCGAAATACCACATTCCGGAGTTGTCCTTTGTGGCGGAATTGGACGGCGAGGTGGTAGGACACTTTCTGTTTTCCCGTTTTCCATTGTCGCTCACGCCCGAGGGCGGGCATGAGGACGACGTCGCATCCGAAATCGTCATGCTGGCGCCGGTATCGGTTCATGCGGATCATTTCCGTCAGGGAATCGGAAGCACCATGATCAAAAAGGGGATTGAGAGGGTGCGTGCAATGGGCTTTCGAGGCATCACGGTGGAGGGGAATTTCAACTTCTACAACAAAGTCGGATTCCGGACCTCCTCCGAGTACGGCATTTTCCCGACAAGCGGATGGCCCATGAAAGAACCGCGATGCATGATGTGCCAGGAGACATACGAGGGGGCGCTTCGCGGAATCCATGGGTACATCGTCTACGACATGTATTTCAATGCGTAAACCGTGATAACATTGTCAAGGAGTTGTGGAACGGGGCAAATTCGCATTTTCCCGAAGTTGCCGGACTCGGGATGAAGAATCCCGATGGATCCTTTGTCGGGTTCTGAGGTGCGATGAGCGACGAAACGCTTTCCTTCCGGCCCTTGACCGAAGGGTTCTCCCGAGGGGTGTATCTGGCCGGCGTGGAAGTTGACAAAAACGCCGTCGCGCCGCCGGGTTGGACGAAGTGGACGATGCCCGCGAGACGACCAGCGCCCCCGCGCCTCCTCGAAGTGCCGCCGCCCGCCGCAGGCGCCTCCCTCGAGGAAGGTGGCGCGCAGCGCCGGAGGGTGTTGCCGCGCCGGCCGGCTAGTCTCTCACGCGCCAGTGCTTCTCCATGCCGCAGGGGAAGGCGTGCATCCGGACGTTGGTCAGCCGGTCGTGGACAAGCAGGTGTTCTGACGGATGGCAGAGATAGATCCACGGGCATTCCTCGCGGAGGATCTCCTGCATCTTCCCGTAGAGCCGGAAGCGTTTCGCCTCGTCCGTCTCGTTCGCCGCGGCCTCGTACAGGGCGTCCATTTCCGGGTCGGAGAAATTGCACCGGTTCGGACTCGGGGAATTCGGCCCGTAGAAAAGCTGCAGGAAGTTCTCGGCGTCGGGATAGTCCGCGATCCAGGACATCCGGAACATCTGCAGCCGCTTGCTCTGCGTCTTTTCGAGGAAGGAGGGCCAGTTGCTGTATTCGGTGCGGAGGTCGATGCCGATCCGCGCGTAGAACGAGGCGAGCAGCTCGCTCGTCTCGCGGGTCTCCTGGTCCGTCCGCCCGGCCCCCATGGTGAGGACGAGCCGCTTGCCCGTGGCGGGGTCCGTCCCGCCGGGATATCCGGCCTCGGCGAGCAGCCGCCTCGCCTTCTCGAGGTCGTACGCGTAGGGGAAGGGCGTCTCCAGACGGCCCCCGACGCCCGGCGGGACGGGACCCGACGAGGGGCGGGTCCGGAAGGGGTTGAGCCGGGCCCACTCCTCGTAGTCGAACGCCGCGTTGAGCGCCTGCCGCAGCTTCTTGTTCGTCCCGATCACGGGATCCTCCATGTTGAGGCCGACGTAGGTGCAGTAGATGCCCGGCTGGGTCATCATCCGTATGCCGCGCGCGGCGATTTCGGGGGCGAGCGAGCCGTCGGGGAGGAGGACGGACTCCAGTTGGTCCCGGGGGATGTTCCCCTCGACGTCGAGCTCGCCTTTGACGAACGCCAGCCAGTGCGTGCTCGCGTCGTCCATCACGACCCACTCGATCCGGTCGACGGGCCGCGCCCCGGCGGCCGCCTCCGGGTCGGCGGCCGGCGTCGCGTCGCGCGCCATGTCGCGTCCGGGACGCCGTTCGAGCGTCATCCGGTAGTTGCGCCGCCAGAACGTCAGCCGGAAGGGCCCCGTCCCGACTTCCCGCTGCCCGAACTCCTCGGGACCGTAATATTCCACCGCCTCGCGGGGGACGGCGGCGAGCGTCGGCATCGCGAGGCACCAGAGCAGTTGGGGCGAGGGCTGCGTCAGGCGCAGGACAAGCGTATGGTCGTCCTCCGCCACGAGCCCCTCGACCGGGGCGTCGTAGTCTGTCGGCTCCGGTCCCGTCGACGCCTGGTGGAACGCGTCCAGCCCGACGACGCGTCCTTTGAGCGTCCACCAGCTTCCGAGCGAGACCTGGGCGTCGGCGACGCGTTTGAGGCTGTAGACGATGTCGTCGGCGACGAGTTCGCGGCGGGCGTCCGGCGAGCCGAAGCACCGGTCCGGGCCGAACATCACGCCTTTCCTGAGCCGGAAACGGAGCGTGAGGCCGTCGTCCGAGACCTCGGGGAGGTCCTCCGCGAGACAGCCACGGAGTGCGTAGGGACGCGCGAGATAGTCGTATTCGAGAAGGGGCTCGTAGACCAGGCCGACGATACGCCCGGCGTCCAGCGACTGCGCCTTCGCGGGATCCAGCGAGGGAACGCGGTCGATGGTCCGGCGGACGACGGCGGGGCCGCGCGCGCCGGGTTCCGCGGGGGCGGAGGCGCGGGCCGGGCGGGGTTCGGACGCAGGCCTTCCGCACGCGGCGAGGACGGCGAGAAGGGCCGCCGCGGCGAGCGGCGGGAGCCTGTGGAGGGGATTCGGGCGGAATGTTCTCATCGGAGGCAGGGCGAGGCGTTGGTAGGGAGCGTGTCCGCGGCGCCTCCGCGGTCCGGAAGCGGAAAAGACTCCTGTTCCAGCCAGCCGCGGGCGAGGGCGTCGCGGACGGCGTCGGAGTGGCGAAAGTCCGGGTGGGTCTCCAGATAGGCGGAAAACCGCGCGGCTTGCGCCGGGGTCACCGGGCGGCGGGGGAGACCGGCGTCGCGCAGACGCTCCGCCTCGACGGCGACGACGGGCATCGCCGCGTCGACGCAGTCGGCGATGCGGAAGCCGTCGAGGTCGCCGTCGCCCGCGTGCACCGCGACGACGCCCGCCCCGGCGAGGCGGCGGAGAAGCGCCCTGACGCTCCCGTTGGGGTATCCCTCCGTGTAGAGCGAGGGGATACCGCGCTCGACCAGCCGGAGGAAGGGGGCCGCGTTCTCGCAGGTGACAAGCCGGAGCGGCCAAGTGTCCGCGGCGCTCACGGAGCGGATGGCGCGCACGGTGTCCCCCGGAAGGGTCGTGGCATGCCCGAGCGCGAAGAGCCGCGCCGGGAAGTCGAACGTCTCGCCGCTTCCCTCCAGCGCGAACGAGAAGGGCGCGAAGACGGTGACGGCGTTCGTGAACGGGTTCTCCTCGATGCCGTGCCGGCGGAGAAGTTCCTGCTCGGGGACGTCCGGCGTCTCGCCGTCGAGCGCGCGGAGCAGATTTCCGAGTTGTGTCCGGAGCGCGCCGGAACGCAGCCGCTTGCTGTCGCCGAAGACGTCGGAGCCCAGTTGGGAGAGCGTTGTCGCGGCCTCGCCGTCCGGCGTTCCGGCGCGCCGGAGGACGGCCTCGAAGAGCGCGGCGAACCGCGCGGCGCAGTCCGCGCCGCCGCGAAGGTAGCGGAGCGCGGAGTCGCATCCGCGGAGCGCCTCCAGGGCGGCGGCGTGGCCGGGATGGAGCAGGAGAAGCCGCTTGAGGAGCGTCTCCGCCGGGTCGGGCGCGCGGGAGGCCGGCGCGGCGTCCGCGAGCCCCAGCGCGCGGCGGACCGGCGTCCAGACGGCGGGGTCGCGCAACGCGTCCGGGAACCGGGCGCAGAGCGCGCCGTCGGACGCGCGGCGGCGGATCTCGACGCCGAGAAGGCGCCCGGGGTCCCAGCGCAGCCGGTCGTCGCCGGCGGCGGCGAGCGTCGCGGTCGCGGGAAGCGGGCCGCGCAGCGAGCGTTTCGCGAGCCGGAGAAGCGCCGGCCGTAGACCGGGGTTTTCCTCGAGAAGCTGCTGAATCCGGTCGGGGCGGAATTCCATGTGTCGCGGTTCCTAGAGCAGGGAGCCCTGCCGGGGGCGGTGGTCCTGATGATAGGGATAGAGGTGGACGTCGTATTGGGCGTCTTTGACGACGAACAGCGACGTGGTGCACGGAAGTTCCCGTTTGACGCCGTCCTGGTCGGGCGAGGAGACGAAAAGCTGCAGTCCGAGGTCGTTGGCGAACGAGAGAAGCTGATCCCGGCGCGCGGCGTCGATACCGTAGAACGCCTCGTCGAACAGGAGCGGCTGGAGCCGGAGGGGACTGCCGTCATGGCGGCCCTGGTAGAGGAAGCTCGCGACCGTGAGGATGAGCAGGTAGTTCGGCACAGCCTGCTCTCCGCCGGAGCCGACGGCTTTGACGGCGCGGTCGATGGTGCGGCCGCCGTTGTCGTCGCGCGTGCGCACTTTGAGTTCGAACACGTACCAGGTCCGGTAGTCGAAGATGGAGGGGATTTCGCCCGGCGGAGTGGAGAGAATCTGCTCCTGGTGCTCGCGGAGGAAATCGCGGAGCAGGTCGCGGATCTCTCCGGACTCCTGGTCATAATAGCGGAAGAGGCGCAGGAGGGGCTCGTATTCCGGCTTGGGGCTGATGTCGAAGTCGTAGCGGCTGCTTCCGAACTCGCGGCCGCGCAGAAGGCGCTGGACGCGCCGCGTCAAATCGTGCAGACGCGCGTTGTCGATGTAGAGCTCGCGGAGGACGTCCCCGACGAACAACGTCTGAAACAGTTCCTGCGATTTGGCGTCGATGAGCGCGGACTGCTCCGCGTAGTTCTTCCGCTCCGTCTCGAGGACTTCGGGAAACGGCGTGCCGCGCTGGTCGGTGATGGTGTTCGTCCCGCGGTCGAATTCGAAATCGAACTTGGCCGCGATGGTCCGTCGGAGCGCCTCCTCGATCCGGGCGGTCGATTCCGCCTCGCGTTTCTCGAGCGTCCGCCGGATCTCTTCGAGCCCTTCGGGGCGGGAGGCCTCGTCTCCGAGGCGCCGCAGGGCCTCGGCGCGCAGGGCGTCGTCGTCGCCGGAAAATTCCGCGGGCCGCAGCTCCCGCATCCTCGCCTCCGCCGTCCCGGCCTCGGTCCGGCAGCGGGCGGAGCGTTCGCGCGCCTCCGCGAGCGCTCTCTCCTCGCTTCCGACGGCCCGCTCCGTCGCGGACAGCGCCTCCTCCGCGCGGCGCACGGCGTCGGCGGCCTCGCGCAGCCGCCGCTCGAGGGCCGCTCCGCCGCCCTCGGCACGCATCCGGAGGAGCAGGTCGGAATGTGTCTGCCGCGCGTCGCGCGCCGCAGACTCGGCGGCGTCGGCGCGGGCGCGCAGCTCCGCGGCGCGGGACGCGGACGTCTCCGCGGCGACCCGCAGCACGGCGGACTCCCCGGCGAGGGAGAGCGCGGCGCGGAGAATGTCGGACACGGCGTCGGACGCCTTCTCCAGCTTCTGAATCTCGAGCGTGGACTCCTCGACGTCCTTGCGGCGCTGGCGGAGCGTCTTCTCCGCCTCGGCGCAGGCCGCCTCGAGGTCGCGGAGCTCGCGTTGGAGCGCGGCGCGGCGCGCGGCCTCGCCCAGCAGGCGCGGGCGGGCGGCGCGGGCGGGCGTCTCCCGGCCGCGGAAGGCGACGACGCGCTGCTCGAGAAAACGGCGCACTTCGGGGGCGCCGCGCGAGACGACGGCCTGTTTCACGAGATAGACGGCGTCCGGGTCGGACTCCCCGATGTCGAGATACGAGCCGAGCCAGTCGCAGGACGCGTCGGCGCCGATCTCGCCGCGCACGGCGATGGACTGGTCGGGCGTCTCGGCGAACAGCGCGCGCCGCAGCGCGTCGGCTTCGGCCGGGGCGACGACCCAGGTCCCGAGGAGCTCGTCGCCGAGCACCTGCTCGAAGGCGGCGGTCTCGGACTCGGCGCGTCCGGACCTCGGAACCAGCAGGCGGTAGAGGGGTTCCGCGGCGTGGGAGAGGAGTTTTTCCTCGACGATGCGGGCGGCGCGGGCAAAGCCCGGCAGCGCCGGATGCGTCTCCGCCCGGGTCCGGAGGGCGTCGGCGCGGGCCCGGAGGGCGGCAAGCGACCGCTCCGTCTCGTCCGCGGCGTCCTGACGCCGGACACGGGCCTCGCGGAGAGTGTTGGTCTCGTCGGCGAGTTGCTGGGCCAAAGGGCGGAAATCCAGATTGCGGACGGTCTCTTCGGGGCGGTTCGCGCGCGCGGCCGCGTCGAGTTCCGCGGACGCGGGGACGAGGGATACGGAAAGGCCGCGGCTCAACCGGAGAAGCTGCGCGGAGGCGGACTCCAAATGGCGGGACAGCGTCTCGACCTTGGCGCGACGGGCGGTGTCGGCGCCGGCGGAAGCGGTTTCGGCGGCCCGGGCGTCCGCCTCGGCGTGGCGATGGGCGACGGCCGCGGCTTCGGCGGCGCGGC
>JAZUKQ010000218.1:0-12261 GCA_045643325.1 Kiritimatiellia bacterium
CGTCGGGTTTTCGGGTCTTAGAACCGGATGCCTATGCAGGCGCGATAGGTGGCGCGGGGGAGGTCCGCCGTGCCGCGGACCAGACCCGTGTCGAAGTCCCAGTCGTTCGGCCCGAGGCGCAGGTCCGCGCCCACGAGGATGTCCAGCCACTCCCTCGGCGAGAAGACGGCGTCGAGGCCGCATAGGCCGGCGAAGACGAAGCCGTCATCCGAAGAGGATATCCGACGGCGCATTCCGCCGTTCACGAAAACGGCCGAGTCCACGTCCACATCCACATGCGTCATCACCGCGCCGAATGTGCCGCGGATCTCGCACCAGTCGGCCACGCGATACGACGGCTGCAGGACCAGGCGCGTCTCCCAGGTCGAGACCGTCCCTTCGGACGCCAGATCCACCGCCAGCGACGACGTCCCGGTCGTGGTCCGGGTGGTGGTCCGGGTCGCGGTGTCGGTCGTCTTTTCGGTGCCGATGCCGGAGACGGCCAGAACGGGGTTGCCGCCGCCGTAGGGATTGGTGTACCCGTCGTAGGTCCCGGCACCGTAGGTCCCGTCGTCGTTCGTGAGTTCGGCCGCCGCGCCTTCGCCCGCGTAGTACGGATCCGTCAGCGTGGCCTTCTCGGATATGGAGGAGGCTGAGTCCACCGTCACCTGCGTCGATGTCTTCGACCGGCTCGTTTCATGGCAGCGGCCCGCAAGACGGAAGGAGTCCGCGTCTTCGTAGAAGGAGACGCCGAGGCCGACGCCAAGCGTCCAGCGGTCCGAGCGGCAGAAGTCGTACCCGATCTCCGCGTCGACGCCCCAGAGGTCGTCGTCCACGCTGCCCGCCTCCGGAGACACATCGGATGATTCCACCAACCGCGAGCCGGAAGAGTTCTTCTTGGCAAGCGACCTGGGCGACGAACTCCCCATGGGAATCGTGAAGGTTCCGGTCGCCTCGTCGAACGACACGGATCCGTCAAGATGCCAGTTCCATGTCTCGCCCGCCACGCCGGCGGAGTCGTTCATGTCGATGAACCCCGCGTCAAATTCGTACCGGCCGTCGCAGGAGGAAGCCGTACCGCTTTCCGTCAGGGACGACGACGAGTCCTTCACGGACGTCACGGTGCGGCCCCCGTGCGACTCCAGCCCCGCGAAGGACATCTTACCGGAGAGCGTGGAGAACGCGCGCGGCGACATTGACGCACGCATCCGGAGGCCGGGCGCGAAGCGCGGGCCCACGGAAACGCGCCAGCGGGTGTCTCCGCCGTCCTGCCGCTCCTCGGCGGCGGCCGCGGCGGTCTCGGCCAGGGTGCCTTTTTCCGCCTCCTCCGCCAGAACGGCGGCCGCGGCGAATGCGATGGCAAGCGGGATGTAGGAAATCTTGTTCATGGTTCGTGTTCTCCTGGGCTATTCGACGATCTGCTGGCTCGAAGGCGCGACCACCGCCCTGAAGAAGAACCCGGCATCGGTGCCTTCCACGGCCGACGCGGGGATTTCAAACCGCCCGGTCGAGAGGTCCACGCGCGCGGCCGCGAGCTTCTTCCACTCGCCGCCCAGCGACTCCGCGCCGAAGACCGTGACCGTCGCGCCGTTGATGTACTGGGTCGATGTGGCCTCTCCTGCGGAGACCTCCACCTGGCCCGAAACGATTTCGGGGCCGACCTCGAACGAGATGATCCGGGATTCGAAGGCGTTCTCCGCCGCCGCGTCGAGCGGCAGTCCGAGTGAAAACGCCGAGCCGAGCTTCCGAGCGGAGAGCATCGCCCTCAGAACCGGCTTCTTCTCCGGCGAAAGCGCTCCGCAGGCCGCTCCCTCGGCCATCGGGAGGTAGTACCGGGTCCCGTCCGTCACCCATGACAGATAGCAGAGGAACGTCTCGGGTTCGCCCGCCGTCAGGTTGCCGGAGACCGGGTTCACGCGGTCGAGGACGTAAAGGCCGAGCAGCGCCTCGTCCCCCTTCGGCGTGCGCAGGGGATCACTCCCGTACGAGGCGTCGGAGAGGCCGATGACGACCCGTTCTCCGGCTGCCGCGTCAGCGAACGGCGAGGCGCCGAGCGTGGCGGCGCGGTATGTCGTCCCGCCGTTTTCGAGCGTTTCGGAAACCGGGCCCCGGGCCGACATGTCCCAGAGCTGCGCGTAGGTTTTGCCTTCCTGGCTCCTGTCCTCGAAGAGGAAGGCGATGTCCTGGAAGGCCTCGTCGTACCCGGGCTGAGCCGTGATGGCGATCTGGCCGAAGAACCGGCCCGCCCCCCGGCAGAACTTCCAGCGGAGGGTCGCCTCGGGATTCGGCACGCAGGTGAACCCGGGAAGCGCCATCGGCGCGCTCATCGAGTCGATGGCGAGGGGCTTGTCGAAGGTCGTGAAGCCCGCGTTCGGCTGCGGCGTCACAACGACCTTCATGCCGGCCAGCACGTCAAGGTTCGTCTGCGTCCCGGCGGGAACGTCAACCACCCTCTCCCCGTCGTTGATGTCGACGGAAGCGCCGCCCCAGGCACCGGCCTCGAGCGAGAGCGTCAGCTGCTTCACCTCGAAGAGCTGCACCGTCTCGGGAGACGGACTGGCCGCGAGGACGTCCGCGAGCGTGTCGTAGACCTTGCCGTCGTCACCGAGCAGCATCACGACGTCGTTCGTCGCCGCACCGTCCTCCGAAACGACCTTGAACTCGCCCGGACCCGGCACATAGCCGCCGAGCTCGTTCGTAACGGAGTGGAGCGACGCGACGCTCACCGCGCCGCGCGCCGGCTTCGCCAGAATCGCCCCGTCGACCGCCCACGCAGTAACGTCGTCGCCCAGCAGCCACGGGAAGTCCTCCGACTCACCGCGCCCTCGGAGAACGACCTTGCCGTCCTCGTAGTACGCCTTCACATCCTCGTCCGTGACAAAGCGCGAGAAATCCTCGGGCTTCAGCCCCGTGCCGACGGTGATCCCGTTGAACAGACCCGGATTTACCGCCGCCACGTCGAACTTGCCCTCGCCGGCGAAGGCAACATCCTTGCCCGTCGGTATCTGGATCTTGCCGTCCGCCGGGAACTTGATGTCCCCGTCGAGCGTGATCGTCACCGGACGCGTCACCTTCGCGATCACGTTCGTGAGATCGTCGTATGTCGTCACCTTCGTCTCGACCTGCGTCCAGAGCGAGGTCAGCGAGAGCGTCTCGCCGGGTTGCGCGAAGTCAACGCCCGCCGCGCAATCGTCATACGCCTTGGTCGTGCCGTTCACCGACCAGCCATCGAACTTGTAGCCGATGATCTCGTAGGCGTTCGCCGTCAGGTTCGTCGGGACTGACGGGACAAACGTATCAGTCGCCATCGAGCCGAGCGCCCCCTCGCCGCCGTTGTAGCTCACGAAGTACCCATTCACCTCGAAGAGCGTGTAGCTCGCCTCGTCCCCAGCAAGGGCCTCGGCAATCGTGTCATACACCGTGCCGCTCGCGCCCAGCGCCATCACGAGGTCGTTCGTCGCAGTGCCGTCTTCACTGACGAGCTTGGCCGGGAACGACGCACCGCCCATCGCGTTGACGACCGTCTCCAGCCCCGCCTTCGTCACGACGCCGCGCGCCGGCTGGAAGAAGACCGTGCCCGTGCCGTTCGAGACCGCCGTCACCGACGCCGGATCCTCGCCCGCGCCGATCTCCCACGGATTCGCCTCGCTGCCCAGCGGATAGCCTGAAACCGTGAACGTCACGAACGATGTGAGATCGCCCGTCGAATGCGTGAGCTTGTAGTCGCCGTCCTTCTTCGGCAGATCGACGTCCTTCGCGCCCTCGCCCATGATGTTCGCAAGCTTGCCGAACTCGCCCGTCGCGCCCGTTGTCAGGTTCATGTAGCCGACCGTGGTGAACGTCTCGGGGAGCGCGCCCCACGCCGTCGCCGACCACGTCACGCCCGGAACCGTCGTCTCGCCCTCGGCAAGCGCGACGGTCGTGCGCAGGTCTACCGTCCCCTTCGAGGACTTCGCGGACGGGGCATCCCGAACGGCGCGAACGGACATTCCGTAACTGCGCGATTGCGTGTGGGTCACGTAGAAATAGCCCACTCGGAACTTGATGCTCGCCGCGAGGTCGGGATCTTCGTCATTCGGCGTAGAAGACCAGTAATAGCCCTCGGTCCCGAACGAGGAGCTGCCAGTAGGCCAATTGAAGCCGGCGGCGGGGAGGAAAATGCTCTTCGTCGAATCGGCCTTGCTCGCGACGACGCATCCGCTTACACCCGTCTCGTTGTAATCGTCCGTCCACGACACCGTGCAATGGTTCTCATTTGTCAAACCGCCGAAATCCTCGGCTGTCGGCACGCGCCAGTCCGCGCCGAGCGCATCCGTCACCGCCTGTGACGTATTGCCGAATTTCACGAGGTCTCCGTACTCCTCCGGCTTCGTCGCGCCGACGTTGCAGGCGGCGAAGAACGGACCGCCCGCCCAGAGCTGGACACCCGTCAACGCCGTCTCATCCGCCATTACCTCGATCGCAACGTCCTGCGCATTGAAGTTCTCCGGCAGGTCGGCCATCGCGTTCCAGACGAGCTTCACGCCGTTCGCGACGCCACCCGCCGCATCGAGGTCCACCGTTGTCCCTCCCATGAGCGACGTCACCATGCAGAGCGGCGCATCGTTCGTGAGAGCCGTGACATTCAGCGTCACCACGCCCTCTCCCGTGAGATCGCAAGTGATGTCCACGAGTCCGTTCCACGGCCAGCGCTGCTGGAACTTCACGTTCTTGACCGCAATCGGATAGGCCGTCAGTGTGACGTTCTTCGCGCCGTACCAGTTGCCATCCTCGTCCGGCAGTTCGCCCTGCCAATCGTCGGGCAGCGTGAGCGCGATGTCGTCAAGACCCGCGAAGGCATCCGCCTCCGCACCCGTCACCGGTGGATCGGCGACCGTGACCGCCGTAATGTCACCCTTGACGCCACCCGGAATCTCCGAAAGATCCGCGATCGTGCCTTCGCCGCCGATTACGAGTTCCGTGCCGTTCGTGTAGGCGGTCACGCCCTCGCCGATATCCCACGGATTGTCCTCGCAGCCCTTGATCTTCTCGACGATTTGGAAGAGCTTGCTTTCATCGGCGGGGTCGTCCCCGTCGGCGATCTTGTACCGCTTCGGCAGCTCGACGACCGAGACGGCTTTGAAGCCCGCCGGGGCGTTCTCGTCGTAATGGAACTTCGCGCCGTCCTGGACCGTCAGCGTCGCGCCGTCAGCCATGTTCGTCCCGAGGACGAGGTAGGTCTTGTCCGCCTCGAACGTCACGTCCGCCGTGATGTTCGAGCTGTCGAAGACCACCCAGTCCGCGCCGGTCTTCCAGAATGCGGCGGACTCGTTGTCATCGCCCGCCGCGAGCGCCAGCGCGTAGCGTCCGGGCTCGAGCGCCGTGGTCTCCCAGGTGTCGATGGACGCAGACGCATACGTGCGCTTGCTGGCCTCGCCGTCGATCGCAACCGTCGCCGTCGTCGCCTCGCCCCACGCCGGATCGATGACAAGCGCCTCCTCGTCCGCCGCCACGCGGTCGCCGACCGTCAGGTCCAGCACACCCTCTGCGGAGACCTCCGAAACCTCCGGCGCCGCCGGCGCATCCTGCACGGGACGCACGGTGCAGCCGTCGGAGCGGTAGAAACCGTATTCGTTCTTGAAGGTGGCCGAATCGATGTTGAGGTACCACGCGCCGATGGCACTGTCCGCCTGCGGAGTGGAAGACCAGTAGACTCCGTACGTGCCGGGACGGTCGTAATTGGCGCTATAGCCGCGGCCGGATGCTGGCAGGAAGATGCTCCTGTCCGTATAGCCATCCGTGGCGCCCGTGACGATTCGGCCGGCAACGCCCGTGCCGTTGTAGTTGTCCGTCCACACCGACGTGCAGTAGGCCGTATTGGTGAGGGCGTCGAACTCGTCCCTCGTCGGCATCCGCCACGACGTGCCCAGATGCGCCGTCGCCGCGTCGCGGTCCGCGACGAGGTTGCCCCCGGCGTCGATCCAGCCCTCCGACATCAGGGTGGAAACATCCTTCTCCTGAGATGAATTGGCCGGAGCGTCGGAAAACTTGATCACCGTCTCCATGCCATCCACCGAAACCCACTTGCTCCCGTCGTACGCGTACCCGATGGTATCACCCCACCAAAAGTAGCAACCGGGCTCTTCCGGCTTGTTTGCGCCGACGTTGCACGCAGCGAAGATCGGGCCGTTCTTCCAGAGCTGGCCGGCCGGCGGCGCCGTTTCCGCCGCCACGTTCACCTGGATGCCGTCCGCCTTGAAGCCCGCCGGCAGGTCGGCCGCCGCGTTCCAGACCATCCTGACGCCGTTGGCGACGCCGTCCGCCGCGTCAAGGTCGATCGTCGTCTCGCCGGCGATGGTCGGATTCGCGAGGAACACGACGCCGTTCGTGAGCGCCGTGGCGCTGAGCTTCACGATGCCCGAGCCCGTCACATCGCAGGTGACGTCCACGAGTCCGTTCCACGGATACCGCTGCTGGAACGTGACGTTCATGACCGCCGGCGTGTCGCCCGCCGCGCTCCCGGAGCCAAGCACCGCCCATGTGGACATCGCGACCGCCGCCATCTTTGCCAGAGTCCCGTTGACAAGGCGGAACCCGTTGCATGACGTGGCAGGGGCGGCGTTTCTCTGGTGGAAACGGGCGTCCGTCTTTTCCGTATGCGCGGCGGCGCGGCAAAGAGAAGTAATCATCATGTCAAAATCCTTTCGTCCCGTAGGGGAAATATTATTTTTTCACGTTCAGTGATTTGTGTCAAACAACCCTGTTGGTAATGTGGTATGCGCCTGGCCCCCACCAGGCAGTACGGAGTCTGGAAAGTCTGCCGTACGTTGGGATATGATGCGAGCCAGCAGGTGCCCGGTAAAACACCCGCTGTCCGCATGGGAGACACTCGACCGAAACACTGGGCTCAATGCCCGACACCGTGTGTGAGTGCCGACGGATACCACCTGCTTGGAGCTCGAAGACTCCGAATACTTGTATGCATACCATGCAGACCCGTCTATCCCAACGTGCGGCAGCGTTTCAAAGGATACCACCATGACCGAACGAAAGACAGAGGGAAGCTTCCTGGTGGGCATGGACACCCACAGCGAGAAGTTGCAACTATGCGTCTGCCGTTGGATTCCCGGCGGAGACCCCAAGCGCATGGAATCCATCGCCACGACGGTGGACGCCCTGGAGACAACCTACGCCAAACACGTCCCCAAAGGCGCGACGACCATCCTGGAGGCGTCCACGAACGCCTTCCAGATTGTGGGGCGGCTGAAGAAAGCCGGCTACACGGCCCTGGTCGCCAACTCGGATGTCCTGACCGGCTACGCGAGAAAGGACCGCATCAACGACGCCATCGACGCCTACAACCTGGCCCGGGCGTATGCGCGCGGCGCCGTCCGGCCCGTCGCCGTTCCCGACGCGACGACCTGGCAACTGCGCGACATCCTGCACGGCCACGAGAACGCGAAGAAGGACGCCGTGCGTGCCTCGAACAGGATCTGGTCCTTCTGCAACGAGCACGGCCTCCGGTACAGCAGAAGCCGCTTCACGCCGAAAACGGAGTTGATCCGCAGGCAGATCAAGGAGGAGAAATGGTCCGGCAACGAGTGCTTCGAGGTCGAGATGCGCCTGGAGGACTACGAAAGGTTTTGCGAGAAGCGATCGGCATACGAGCGACGCATGGAGCAAATCGTGTCCGAGACGCCCGCGATGCTTCGCCTTCTGCAGGTCCTCGGGATCCGCTACCTGACGGCCTTCGCGCTGATCGCGTACATCGGGGACATTGACCGCTTCAACGCCCCGAAAAAGCTCGTGGCCTACTTCGGGCTGAACCCCGTCGTCTGCGCCAGTGGCAAGGACGAAGGCCTCGGCGGCATGTCCCGCAGAGGTAACGGCATCGTGCGGGCGATGCTCGTCGAGGCCGCGCAGGCGTCGCTGCGTTCCGGCGGCGGGAACCTGCAGAAATGGGCGCGCCGAAGGCTGGCGCAGGGCATGAACCGCAACAAGGTCATTGTCGCCATGGCACGCAAACTGGTCATGTACGCATGGCACATTCTCAAGGGACATCCGGTTCCGAACCGCGAGAACGAGAAGTCGTTCCGCGCCAAGTTGCTGCTTCTGGCCACGTGTCTCGGCAAAGAGGAGATTCGCCGGCGTGGCTTCAAGGACCGCGACGCATTCGCCGAGTCCATCGCCGGACCGCTCTACAGCCATCTGCCGCCCGCGCCGGAGGGGGAGTTGCAAACAGGGACGGCGGCTTGCGTTGAGGCGCCGCCTAGCCGTCCCTGTTCACAACTCCCTTCTGCGCCGACAGAAAAACTTCACGCCACCGCTTGACATACCACATACTTGTATTCCGCTGCGCATTTCAAAACCGCAGATCCGGGACAATTCTCCAGAACCAGCGCCGTCCCGCCGATTGCCTGGAACATGCACTCCGACAAGTACGCCCCGGGGACGTTTTGGAAGACAACGGCATCTGCCGCGCCTCTTTGGAAAACGATGTTGCCCAAGGTCACGTTCCGACAGTCCTCGACGTGGAAAAACGGGGCGTCCAGCGAAGGGAAGCAGACCTCCCCGTTGCCCCCCTCGGAAGGAATCGCGTAGAGCACATGATTCTCCTCAACCCATTCTCCCGGGAACGACATTTCCTCAAGGAGGTTGCACACCCGGAATCGGGGGGCCTCGCCGAGACCGTAGCAATGGCCCTGCAGGAGATCCAGCGCGTCGCCATTGACGGCAACGGGAAGCGCCGCGTCCGCCCAGCGGTATTTCCAGTATCCATGCGCCATCGGCGCGGGGGCGAACACCCAGCGGGCCAGACGCTCCGCGTCCAGACCTGGAGCGCGGATGCGGCCGTCCCCATCGACCGTGCCATCGGCGTACCCGCCATTTTTCGGCCAACCGGCGTTGCAAAGCGGTCTCCCGACCATGTCGGTCCCGACAGATGCCGTGAAGAAAACAAGCACGCCATGGCGCTCGTCTATTCCGACCCCGTAGGGACGCGATGCGGACGGCATGTCGGGCACCCGCAGACACCGCACGGACCGTCGCGCCTCGTCGCTTGGCAGACGGCTGAGAATTTCCGGGGTCCGCACGGCCTGGAATTCGGAAAACGGAACCACGCGCCCGCCATCCAATCGGGCCAGTTCCTCCTTTTCGGCAGGTGTGGCGACGATGGCCAGATTGTCGTATTCGCGTCCGGCGATGCGCACGGTGTGCGAAAACGAATGATGCCCGGCCGCGAGCTCAATCCGCGCCGGGGCAGAGTCTCCACGGCGACGCAAGACGGCGACTTTTTCCAGCGCCTTTTCCAATTCCGTTGCGGTATCGATGCCCGGTCCCGAGGGGAGGACGAGCGTATGCGCCGCATCCGCTGCGGCGAGGCGGGAGGCCCGTTCGGCTTTCGCCGCCTCGGCCAGCGTTGCAGTCCTTTCCGGCGAACGGGCGGCGGGCGGCTCCGGCATGCCCCAGGCGGATGGCACGCAGTTCGTGGCGAAGGCGCACAGCGCGTCCTCGGGCAGCTCCGCCACCTTCTGCGCGAACGCCAGACTCTGCCGCAGACGCCTCGTCGGCTCTTCCAGGCCGGCCGTGGAGGCGAGCGCCGCCGCCCGGACCTCCGCTTCCGCCATGGCGCGGGGCTCGTAGAAGAAGTGGCGCGCCTCCATGCGGAGCGAGCCGACGCCGTAGTCGACGTACCCGATGCGGATGGGTGCGCCCTGGAGGATGGGCGCGGGCCGGTCGGCCGGGGACTCGCAGAGGAGCGAGCCGTCGGCGAAGAGGCGCATCACGCCCGTTTTCGCGTCCCGGTCCACACACTGCCACGAGAGGGATACGTGGTGCCAGGCTCCCGAGGTGACGCCCGAGGGCGGCTTGAGCTGCACGGCGCCTTCCGCGCGGCCGATCTCGAAGACGGGGCGGAACGTCCCCGGTTCCTCGAAGAAGAGGCGAAAGCCATCGTAGTACCCCGACTCGCAGGAGAAGACCATGCCGTTTCGGAAGTCCATGTGCGCGGGGACGTCGCCGAAGCCGTCGAGACGCAGCAGGCAGCCCGCCGTGAAGTCGCCGGCACCGGGCACGATGTCCGTTCGGAACTCGGGCGTGGTGAACGACAGCGGAAGGGAGACCGCAAGCGAGACGGCGGGAAGGAGGGCGGGAAAAGCGGCGGAAAGAACGGCAAAGCATTTCATGGCGACGTCATGGTACACATCCCGCGGCTCTTCGCACAAGCGCAAAACGATGGTCTCCATGAAGAACCCGCAACCATTCCGACCGTAATCGCGATTTCATTCCGACCGTAATCGCAATACAGATGTCTTTTTCCCCTGTTCCGGCATTCTCTTCTGTGCTACAATTTTTTGCCAATGAAAGGTTTACCAATATGGAAACATCCCGAATTCTCCCCGCCCTCGCCCTTCTCGCCGCCACGGCGCTCCCCGCTTCCGCCGACTGGACTCTCACCACCGGGAAAGGCTACTTCCTCGATGCGGAGAACTGGTCCGACGGAGTCCCCAACGGCATCTTCCCCGCCTCGCTCGTCCTGACGGGCACGGTGGAGGCGCCTTTCCAGGACGACTGGACCGCCCCCAACGGCCTGCAGTTTCTCTACGACGGCGAGAAGGACCTCAAGCTCCGCGGCTCCTCCGGCGCCCGCACCATCTACCTCCAGGGCGACGTCGTCCACAACACCGTTGGAAACCGCACCGTCTATATCGGCACCGACAACGGCTCCAACCAGCTGCGCCTCGACCTCGGCGGCACGATGCGCACCATCAGCGTCGCCAACAAGCGCAACCTCCGGCTCGAATGCTGCGTCCTCACCAATGGCACCGCCCGCCTCGTCGGCCCCGGAAACATCTACCTCGGCGCCGGCTTCACGGACTTCGAGACCGAGGACGCCCCGTACCTCTACACCTCGAGCGCCCCGATGCTCACCTGCACCGAGCGCTTCCTCGTCGACGCCGACGGTATGACCCTCCACGCGCCGAACACCACTAGCACGTTCGCGCCGGACATCGAGGCCGTGGGCCGCGTCGCCTTCAAAGGCTCAAACGTCGCCACGGTCTACCTCCCCGGCGCCAACCGCTTCGACGACGGCATCGACTTCAACAGCATCTGCTTCGTACAGGTCGCGGACGAGGCGGCACTCGGCGGTCCCGCCACCCCCTTCTACACCAACGTCCGCCTCTCGCTCATGGACAAGGACACGATGACCGGCTTCGGCGACCATCCGATTCCCGCCCAGCTGCAGGACATCTGCCTCGAGCTCCAACACCCGGACTCCGTCTTCACCATCACCAACACCGTCAAGCTCTCGAAAAACTCCGCCGACAATCCGACCCTCCAGAAGTACGGCCCCGGCACGCTCGTCGTCGCCGCGCCCGTCACCGCCCAGAACGGACAGGAGACGTTCGGTCCCTCCCTCCTCGGCGGTACGATGGTCCTCGATGCCGCGCAGGGCGGCGCGTTCTGCACCCAGCGTGGCGGCGCCATCGCCATGGGCAGCGGCACGTTCGTCCTGAAGGCCGCCCCCGAAGGGACGGACTTCGCCATCTACGGTGTCCACCTCGACGGTCTCCAGCGCAACATGGACCTCTACCGCGCCGGCGGCACCACGCTCGTCGTCGACGGCACGGACGGCCCCGCCACCTTCGCCGCCGAGAAGATCAAGGTGACCTACGCCGACGGCTACAACACCGGCAAGGCGATGGACATCCGCCTCCTTGGCAACGCCTCCATGACCGCGCCGAACTCCGTTCTCGACGACTCCGGCGCCGTCGGCCTCTCCCGCGTCACGCTGAACGGCTCGGACTTCGCCGCCCTGGACGCGAGCGGCGCCATCGTCCCCTACGCCGCCTACGCCGCCGGCCTCCCCGCTTCCGGCGCCGACGCCGCCACGAAGTACCTCGTCACGGGCGACGCCGCCGTCGCGGCCGACGAGACGGTCTCCGGCCTCAAGATCGCCCCCTCCGCGGTCGGCACGCTCACCATTGCGCCCGAGACGACTCTCACGCTTGCCGACGGCGCCCTCCTCTACACCGGCGCGGCCGACTACACCGTCTCCGGCGGCGCGCTCGGGAGCGCCACCACGAACAACTCCGACCTCGTCATCCACCAGTACGGCGCCGGCAGGCTCATCCTCGCCACCACCGTCACCAACGGCCTCGGCACCGGCTCCCTCACCAAGGCCGGCCCCGGCACGCTCGTCCTCGCAGCCGACAACCTCGACAAGGGCCGCACCTACATCGTCGGCGGCACCATCGAGGCCGACGCCAACGAACGCTTCGGCGCCGGCCGCGTCTGCCTCGT
>JAZUKQ010000219.1:0-5484 GCA_045643325.1 Kiritimatiellia bacterium
CTCCACCGTCCGCCGCCTCCTCCCCTTCGCCTACCGCCACCCGGCGCCGGGCCGGCCCGTCCGCTGGATCTACCACCGCCTCAAGACCCGCGACGACGAGGAGCTGGTCCGCGTCCGGTACTACCGCTCCCGCGCCCTCGCAGCGGAACTCCTCGCGTCCTGTCCCTCCTCCCTCGCCCGCCTCGACGGTCGGCTCCGATTCCTCCTCGGCCTCTCCGACACCCCATAACCCGCCGGTCCCCGTCCGCGGCGCACGATTGCATCGCTCAACACCGCCCTTGAATCCTCGGTCTTCCTTTGATACGATTTCCCCGTTTTCCTTAAGAAATCCGCCATGGAACAGAACAACCTCGTCCCCGACGCCATCGCCGTCCCCCAGCCCCCGCGTCCGAAGCGGAGCCACGGAATCCGCCGCCTCGTCGTCCCCGCGATTCTCGTCCTCCTCGCCGCTCTCTCCTATCGTCCGACCAATCTCAAGCGCCTCTTCCAGCCGATTCCGGAAGGCTCCGTCCTCGCGACATATCACAAGGGTATCTCGTCGGAATGGCACGCGCTGGTCCGCCATCCCGGACTCCGCGACGTGTTCGACAAAGCAGGCATCCCGGAATTCGCGGAACTCGAAGAGGAGGAAGGTATCCAGCAAACCCTCTTCTGGCTCACAGGACGACATTCCGTCCTTTCGGCGGCCCCCGCCCCCGGAACCGATCTGGCGGCACTTCTCGACTCTCTTTTGCGGAAAGAGAATCCGGACCTTCTCCAACTTGGACAGAGCTTCCGCATCTACGGGACAAGCGCCGTCGGATGGAAATGGCGGCCGATGGAACTTCTCTGGCACATCCGATATGTCCCCGGACTCGGGAAACTCGACGTGACCCCCGCCGGCACACGCTACCTCGTGTTCCGCAACTCCAAGACCATGCAGCGACTCGGCCTCGTCCTCTCCCTCGACATCGCCGACGGCGTCCTCTATGTCGCTCTCGCATCCGATCCGGACGCCGTCCTTGAACTCACCCGGCGCGCGAAGGAACGCTCCGCGGAACCGATCGCGCTGTTCCCGGCGACTCCGCTCGACGGAATGAAGAAGACCGACGCGAACCGCGTCTTCGTCGCGCCGGAACTTCTTCCCCTCGTTCCGGACGAAACGCCGCGCACCGTCCTCGACGTGACCTCTTTCGAAGCCCCCGCACTGCGCCTCGTGTCGCATCTTCCGTTCCGGCTCCCGGCCAGCCCCCAGGAAGTCCGCCACGCCACGGATCCCCTCGCCGACTCTCCGGCGGAATTCGCGCGTTTCAGCCTTCCCGCCCCGCTTTTGAGCGATTTCCTTCCCGACGGCTTCCGAGGCCTTTTCCCGGAAGAAGGTCCCGCGGGCCACGCGCTCCTTTCCCTCTACGGGGCCCCGCTCGACCCCACCTGTTTCGGGATTCATCTTCCCGCGTTTCTGCTTTCGGTCCCGATGGACACGCTCCCCGAAAACGCCTCCATCGCCGCGTCCCTGTCCGGAATCTTCTCCTCGTTTTCCCCGCCGGAAGAGGTCCAGCCCAAGCTCTGGGCGATAAACATCATGACCAAGCCGAAAAAGAAAACACTTTTCGCCTTCGGAATCAACGATTCGGAGCGTCCCTTCCTCCATGCCGACCCCTCTACATCCAGCCTCGTCGCGGGGTCCAACATCTCGACCTATCTGACCCTGCGCGGCACCGTCCGAGCCCCGGAGACCTCCGCCCCCGCGCCGGGATACGCGGAAGGCTACATCGACCTTGGGCGAATCTCGGAGTTCAAGAACCTCTTCTCCGTCCTCCAACTCGCCAAACGAGTCGCCCGTCTCGATTTCGGCGGGGCAGACTCCCTGATCGAGCGTTCGCAGGAAATTCTCCCGGCGCTTGAGGCGGTCGGGCGAATCGACGCCACCCTCGAGCCGGAATCCCTCGACGGACGGGACACCGCCCGGCTCGGTCTCCGGATCGGTTTCGGGCATTGACCCGACCCGTGGGACTGCGCTATACTATGCCCCGATTTTGCCGGGAGGCCCTCTCCGGAGGGCACGGCTGCGAAAGGAGGTGTACGAGAAAATGATTCAGATCCGCATCAAGAAAGGCGAGACCGTCGAGCGCGCGCTCAAGCGTCTCAAGAAAGTCCTCGACCGCGAGGGCCTCATCAAGCACGTCCGCGCGACGCGCTACTTCGAGCAGCCCAGCGAGAAGCGCCGCAAGAAGTCGGCCCGTGCCCGTGCACGCGCCCGCAGCATCGCCCGCCGCGCCGCCGCCGCCCAGACCATCTAACCGCGACGCCGCGACACAGGCCGCGCACGACGCGGCATACGAAAAGCATCTCCGGGGACGGAGGTGCTTTTTTTGTTGTCGTCGGAAAGAGCACGGGCACGAGACAAAAAAAGGGCCGCCCTGAACGGACGGCCCTCGTGACGCGAAACGGTCTGAATTGTCCGGACCGTCCCTCTCCTAGTTCTCGCGCGGGAACAGAATCGCGGCCTGCGCGGCGGCAAGGCGGGCGATCGGCACACGGAACGGACTGCAGGAGACGTAGTCGAGCCCGATTTTGTGGCAGAACTCGACCGACGAAGGATCGCCGCCGTGCTCGCCGCAGATGCCGCAGTGCAGGCGCGGACGGGCCTCCTTGCCGTCCGCGACCGCCATCTTCATGAGCTTGCCGACGCCGTTCTGGTCCAGGCGCGCGAACGGGTCGTTCTCATAGATCTTGCTGTCGTAGTAGGCGGCAAGGAACTTGCCCGCGTCGTCGCGGCTGAAGCCGAACGTCATCTGCGTGAGATCGTTCGTCCCGAAGCAGAAGAACGAGGCCTCCTTGGCGATATCGCCGGCGGTGAGGGCCGCGCGGGGAATCTCGATCATCGTTCCGACCTTGTAGTTCAGATTGATGTTGGCGGCGTTGATCTCCTCGTTCGCGACGCGGACGACGATGTCCTTCACGAACTTGAACTCCTTCATGTCGCCGGTGAGGGGAATCATGATCTCCGGCTTCACATTCCAGCCGAGATGGCGCTTCTGCGTGTTGATCGCGGCGCGGATGACGGCGCGCGTCTGCATGACGGCGATCTCCGGGTACGTGATGCAGAGGCGGCAGCCGCGATGGCCCATCATCGGGTTGTTCTCGTGGAGCGCGTTGATGATCTCCTTGATGCGGGCGACCGGCTTGTTGAGCGTCTTCGCGACGAAGGCGATGTCGGTGTCCGCGTCCGGCTGCGGAAGGAACTCGTTGAGCGGCGGATCGAGGAACCGGATGCAGACGGGCATTCCCTCGAGCGCCTCGTAGAGCTGCTCGAAGTCGTCCTGCTGATAGGGGAGGATCTTGGCGAGGGCGATCTCGCGTTCCTCGACCGTGTCCGCGCAGATCATCTCGCGGAAAGCCGCGGTGCGGGCGCCCTCGAAGAACATGTGCTCGGTGCGGCAGAGGCCGATGCCCTCGGCGCCGAGCTCGCGGGCCTTCCGGGCGTCGCGCGGCGTGTCGGCGTTGGTGCGGACGCGGAGCTTGCGGAACTTGTCCGCCCACATCATGATGCGGCCGAACTCGCCCGCGATGACAGCCTCGACCGTCGGGATGACGCCCGGGTAGACGTTGCCGGTCGCGCCGTCGATGGAGATCCAGTCGCCCTCCTTATAGGTCTTGCCGGCGAGCTTGAACTTCTTGTGCTCCTCGTCCATCTGAATCTCGGAGCAGCCGGAGACGCAGCAGGTGCCCATGCCGCGGGCGACGACCGCCGCGTGGGAGGTCATGCCGCCGCGCACCGTGAGGATGCCCTCGGCGTTCTTCATGCCCTCGATGTCCTCCGGGGAGGTCTCGAGGCGGACGAGCACGACCTTTTCGCCGCGCTTTTTCCATTCTTTGGCGTCGGCGGCGTTGAAGACGACACGGCCGCAGGCGGCGCCCGGCGAGGCGGGAAGCCCCTTGGCGGCGGGCTTGGCGTTCTTAAGGGCGACCGAGTCGAACTGCGGATGGAGGAGCGTGTCGAGATTGCGGGGGTCGATCATGAGGACCGCCTCCTGCTCCGTGCGGACACCCTCGTCGACGAGGTCGCAGGCGATTTTGAGCGCGGCCTTGGCCGTGCGCTTGCCGTTGCGCGTCTGAAGCATGTAGAGCTTCTTGTTCTCGATGGTGAACTCCATGTCCTGCATGTCGCGGTAATGGTCCTCGAGAATCTTGCAGACGCCCGTGAACTGCTCGAACACCTCGGGCATCACCTCGGCCATCTTCGCGATGGGCATCGGCGTGCGGACGCCGGCGACGACGTCCTCGCCCTGGGCGTTCATGAGGAACTCGCCCATGAGCTTCTTCTCGCCGCTGGCGGGGTCGCGCGTGAAGGCGACGCCCGTTCCGGATTCGTTGTTAAGGTTGCCGAACGCCATCATCTGGACGTTCACCGCGGTGCCCCAGCTGTAGGGGATGTCGTTGTCGCGGCGGTAGACGTTGGCGCGGGGGTTGTCCCAGGAGCGGAACACGGCCTTGATGGCCTCGAAAAGCTGAATCTTCGGATCGGACGGGAAGTCGCTGCCGATTTTCTCCTTGTACTCGGCCTTGAACTGCGAGGCAAGCTCCTTCAAGTCGTCGGCGGTGAGCTCGACGTCGTACGTGACGCCCTTCTTCGCCTTCATCTGGTCGATGAGCTTCTCGAAATATTTCTTGCCGACCTCCATGACGACGTCGGAGAACATCTGGATGAAACGGCGGTAGCAGTCCCACGCCCAGCGGGGGTTGCCCGACTGCTCGGCGAGGCTCTCCACGACCGTCTCGTTGAGGCCGAGGTTGAGAATCGTGTCCATCATGCCGGGCATCGAGGCGCGCGCGCCGGAACGGACCGAGACGAGAAGCGGGTTTTTCGCGTCGCCGAACTTTTTGCCGGTGCTCTTCTCGAGCCGGTCGATATACTCCAGAACCTGTGTCTGGATGTCCGCGCCGATCTGCTTCTTGTCGTCGTAATAGCGGGTGCACGCCTCGGTCGTAATCGTGAATCCCTGCGGGACGGGAAGACCGATTTTGCTCATTTCCGCGAGGTTCGCGCCCTTTCCTCCGAGGAGGTTGCGCATGTCCGCACTGCCCTCGGTCGCGCCGGCGCCGAAGAAGTACACGTATTTCTTGCTGTCACTCATGATGGAAAACTTCCTAATGAACTTTCTTTTGTAAAATGCGTCGGGCATTATACCCTCCTACGCGCGAAAAGTCAATTCCGAAAAACCGTTTCAATATTCCCGTTTTTCGCGGAACGGGGGCTTTGTCGACGGATCCGCACCCGCCGCAGAAATGGCATTTGCCAACCGGGGGCATTTTTCCTATACTAGGCGCTAGTTTTCCCCGGGCGGATGGTGAAATGGCAGACACGCCAGATTTAGGTTCTGGTGCCGAAAGGCTTGCGGGTTCGACCCCCGCTCCGCCCACCATAAGATTTCAAGGAGTACTTCCATGTCTGACACCCCCTCTCCCGCCCCCGCTTCCGCAGCCCCCGCTTCCGCCGCCGGC
>JAZUKQ010000220.1:0-5983 GCA_045643325.1 Kiritimatiellia bacterium
TTGAATGAACACGAAAGCATTTCGAACGTATCGGTTCTATTCCGTGATGCGCAATCTCGGATGGGTGGCGCTGACTGTTTTACTATGCGGTCTCGCCATGGTTGGAGTCCGAGCCATCAAGCCCGAACAAGGCACTTTGTCGGCGGTGCTATCCATGGTTGTGGGTGCCCTGTTGATCACCGCCTTTGGCCTTGCCACCGTCGGCGGTTTCATCGCCATAGTCCTGGGATGCTGTGTCCCCGTTCGACGGGATTGCCCACCGAAACGAGGTCGGCGCATTTTCGCCTATCTGCTTGGTACAATCGGCATGGCGCTGATGGCATTGCCAATCGTTGTCATGATTTTCTTTGGATGTGCCCTTTTTGCCCTTTTCCGTGGTTCCGAGTCCGATGTTCGCGGTGCCACACTTGCCGAAATCGAGCACTCCGTTCCGGAGCAATTCCGGAAAGACATTCCCGCATCCGTTACGGACATAGACTTCCACAGTTCTGCCGCCTTCCTCTTCCAGGAAGCGCAGTTCCACTGCCATATCTCCGAGGAAGATTTTACCCAGTTCGCCACCAGCAAGGGCTATCCGCTCGGCACGAATGTCTGCATCAACGCGAATGCCGCGACAAATGTCCAGAATCCGAACGTGGACTATGTCGATTGCGTCGTCGCGTCGACGGCAGGCGGAACGCCGCCCAAAAACTTCTTGTCCTACGCCTATGTATACACGAACTGCGGCGGTGCATACTACATCTTCGACCGCGACACCGAAACGTTGTACTACCTCTATTCGGACCATTAGTAACGACTAGGGTGTGTCGGAACGCAGTCTGGCACCTAATATTGTCGGAATGCAGTCTGGCACCAGTTAGATTCCGCTGCTCTTCGAAACCCCGTCCGGGTAGATTGGGCCTTCGGTGTAATTCGGAGAATGGCGACGATGGCGGAATCCGTATTGACACACTTATCCCGCTTTTTTGTAGAGCGAGAGTTTGAGTTGTTGGATATGTGCGCCCAAGGCGTTGTTCTGCGCCTGGCCAAGCCCTAGGCGGAGCTGTCTCGGATCTGCCCAGGCGCGCTTTTCGGGCGGCCGGAAATGTACCGGACCATGCATCTTAAGAGGGTCTCGTTTCCCGCATGGAATGGGTCGGTTTTCTCGGCGTGGAAAAAAGGCCCGCGTCGTTCTGACCGTCCCGAAAGGCTTGCCGCGCAACAACCATCTTCATCTCGCTTCTCAAAAAGCGGGATACGTGCGGAGAACGGGACATTCCCCGAAGAAGCGCCATTCCCCTTTCCCGTGGTTTGGACGGCCCGGCGGGCTCGTTGCGCAAAAAAAAGACCGGAGGCGGGTGCCTCCGGCCTGCACGGAAAAGGCGTGGACGCGGATGTCCGCGCCTCGCGGAACTACTGGATGATGAGCAGGGTCGCCGGGAGGAACTGCAGGTAGTAGCCGGTATCGTCCTTGAGAACCGTCATCCCCGAAGGAACTCCGGTGATCGAGGCGAAAGCGCCGGTCAGCGTGCCCTCGAAGGGGGTGACGACGTCGTTGGCGGTCTCCTCGCCGTCGGCGACAACGACGATCGGATAGATTCCGGACTTGAGTTTCGAATCCGGATTCATCTGGATCGCGAGCTCCGTCTCCGCCGCGGAGAGGTCGAGCGCGCCGTAGACGCGGAGGCAGGAGACGCCCAGGGAATTCACCGGGATTTCGATGCGCGATCCCTTCGCGAGCGTGAGGTCCGCGTGGCGGGCCGGGCCGCCCAGCGTAAAGCATCCGGGGTAGACCTCGCCCGTGTAGGCGTCGATCGTGCCGGGATGGAGGACGGACACCTTGTCGCCGCTCTTCGCGCCCATCGTGAGCGTCGTCGTGTTCGCGGCGGCGTTGCACACCGTGCCCGTGCCGCCGAGGAAGGCGCCTGCGGCCAACGTGATGTTCGCGTTGTGGATGACGTCGCCGTCTTCCGGGCCGTCCGCGTAGATGCCGCCGTTGTTGATGCGGAAGGTGCAGGGCTTGCTGTTGACCCCGTTCACCTTGTTGTTGCCCTGCATCTGGACGATGCCCTCGCCCTCCTTGTCGTAGGTGAGCGTGGAGTCCGTCCAGACGCCGCCGTCGGTGATGAGAAGATCCACGTACGCCGTACCGCGCTCCGTGACGAGGACGTCGTCGTCATAGTAGCCGTTCGCGTTACGGACAGTCCGCAGAACGGCGGGGGTGGCCCAGGCCGTTGTCTTGATTGCGATGTTGTACCACTGGGGACCGTACATCGGGCCTGCCCAGGTGAGATCTCCGTTGTAGAACGTGGCGCCGTGGAGAGTGACCGAGTGTTCCCAGTAGGTGTAACTGCCCTTGGAACGCGAACCCTCGTAGAACTCGCAGTCCGTCGTGATGTGCTTGTTACCGCTCGACGAATTGAAGTTTCCGTTCGACTGGACGCAGAGCGGAACGTTGACCCCCTCGTAGTGGTTGAAAGTCGCCCGGACATCGCCCTCGCCCGTTCCGACCTGGGTCGTCTCGGCGGGAAGGGCGTTGTTGTGACGGGAGTTGACGGTGCCGGCCTTGATGAGGAACCCGCCCGAAGAGGTGCTTTGGTTGTCCACATAGAGGTCGAGCGTCCCGTCCTCTTCCTTCGTCCAACCCGCGTCGGTCTGGATGGACGCGCGGATTTTGCCGGAGTTGAGCGTCACGGCGTCCTGCACGCGGAGCACGCCGTTGGAGAGCGTTCCATTCGGAGCGGTGAACGTGAACGTCTTGATAGTCGGAAGGGAGATGCCCGCCGAGTTGAGGTCGATGGTGCCAGAACCGAGGCCCTCGGCATCGACGACGACGTCGTGGAGAATCGTGGGGACGTTCGTGATGGACCAGTTCCAGGGGTCGGTCCAGTCGGTGCCGTTGCCATAGCCGGTCCAGCGGCAGATGCCGCCCTCGGCCGACTCGTCGTCCACGAGGGCGATCGTCTGGGATGCGGCGGTGTCGACGAACGCACCGGCGCCGACGCTGATGTCGATTGTGAGGTCGCCGCCCTTGTCGTTGTCATCGATCAGCGAGAAGGTCACGCTGGCGGCCGTCGAACCGGCGGGGATGACGACGCTTTCGGGAAGCGCGGTGTAGTCGGTCCCCGCGACGGCGGTTCCGCCGACGACGATGGGAACCACGGTGTCGAACGGCGCGGCGACCGAACGGAAGAACGTGATGGACTGCGTGGAGAGGTCGTTCTCGTAGGTGGTTGCGGGGGCGGAGACCGTGATGTCGCCCGTGATGAACGTCAGGGGGGCCATCCAGACGAGATCGGAGACGTTGTTGCTCACCGCGAAGGCGAGGTAGTAGGCGGTGCCGGACGTGAGGTTTTCGACATCGACGGAATAGGTCCCCGAAGTGTAGTCGCCGACGGGGACGACCGTGTCCCACGCGGAGAGGTCCGTACCGCCGTTCGTGGTGCCGTAGGCGGCGACAAGCTGGATGGTTGGCTCGGACGCGCCCGCAATCGCGATCGGGTAGGAGAGCACGGTGGAGAAGGTTGCCGCGCACGGATCGACTTCAACGGACGAAATCGTCGCGGCGACGGCGGGCACCATGACAATCCGCGAGGGGGAAGTCCACTCGAAGAAGTTGCCCTTGCCGTCGGTACCCGAAAGGACGACGGTGTAGTACGGGGCGGACGCGTCGGCCCAGGGGACGAAGACGGTGGCGGATCCGTTGGCCTCGATGGCGGCGGCCTCGGAGACGCCGTCCCAGCTGGCGGCATCCTCGACAACGCCGGCCGCGGCGCCGTAGTAGACGACGGCCTCGGTGTCGACGCCGGCCGAGGAGGCGACCGTCAGGTTGTAGCCGCCGTCCACGGCGGCGATGGAGGTGACGGAGACGTAGGACTCGTCCGTGACAACGCGCAGGAAGGTGCCGTCGCCGGAATCCAGCACCGGAGTCCAGCCGTCCTTCGGCTCGGCCGTGGTGAGCCCCGTGGTGTTGTAGGCGAGGCCGAGGTCGGGCTTCCAGGGGTTGTTGTTGCTATTGGAGGGGCCGACGCCGCCGCCGCCGTTGCCGAGGCGGACTTCCAGAGGATACCAGGCGCTGGCGGAAGGCGTGAACGTTCCTGTTTTGAAGGTGTCCCAACCGGTGTCGTTGATGAGCACCGTGCCGTCCAGTTTGAAGTAGACGGCGTCGTCGAAGCATTTGGCGAACGTGTAGGTGACGTCCTTCTCCAGCCAGATGAGGCCCTCGTAGCGGTAGGCGGTGTAGCCGCCCCAGGAATACGTGGTTTCGGTCACGGTGTTGGAGTAGCTCCCCGTCGTGTTGGCCATGACCGTCCCCAAAGGAACCTCGACGGGAATGGCGGACTGGGTGTGGATGTCGAAATCCCAGTTGTAGCTGCTGCTGCCGACGGACTTGCCCTGGTAGAGGCCGGGACGGAAGACCGTGGCGGAGGCCGCGAGCGCGGCGGAGGAGAGGAGTGCCGAAACGAGGAGGTTTGTTTTCATAGAGGAGGCCTTGCTTTCATTAACTGGGTAGTTTTAAACATGGAGGTTGAAACGTTAGTCAATACAATACCGCCGTTTTCTCTTGCCTGTCAACCCGTTTTTCCCCCATAGAAACAGAACATTATTTTCCTTGTCCGGAGGTCGCGGCCTCCTCCATGGGGCCGTTTCTTGACGAATTGTCTCCTCATCCGCGACCCTACGGGAGCCGCCTCCCTTGGAGGTGGCGCGGGGCGCGGGAGGGTGTTTTCCTGAAAACAGGGAACGTCCGGACCTTCGTGTTATTGCATTTTCCATAAGTTTCGGCTATTCTTTTTCCCATGAGCGACGATTGGTACGACCTGCATCCCGACCCCGAGCATGTCGCCCGGGAGCGGGCCCGCGCCCGGGAGCTCCGCGCGTCCCCATGGTGGAAAGCGCAGCTCCGGAAGGGCGTCTGCCACTATTGCGGCGGGCATTTTCCGCCGAACGAGCTCACGATGGACCACGTCATTCCCGTCGCGCGCGGCGGAAAGAGCGAGCGGTCGAACGTCGTGCCCGCCTGCCGCGCCTGCAACGCCTCCAAGAAATTTAAGACTCCCGCCGAGCAGATTCTCGACTCGCTCGGACTCCCGCCTCCCGACCCGGAGGACTTTTCCGACCTTAATCCGAACGGAGACCTCTCTTGAACTGGATTGACATCTCCATCGCCGTCATTCCCTTTCTCGCCGTCCTCTGGGCGGCCGTCCCCCCGCGGAAGTACATCCGCGGCGTGGTGGACTTTCTGGCGGCCGGCCGCGTCGCCGGGCGGTACGTCATCTGCGTCGGCGACCTGGCGACGGGGCTGAGCGTCATCGGCCTCGTGAGCATGTGCGAGGCGCGCTACCGCTCGGGCATGGCGCAGGGATACTGGGACATGATCTGGACGCCGATCGCGATGGTACTGAGCCTCTCCGGATTCTGCCTCTACCGCTACCGCGCGACCAACGCGCTCTCCATCGGTCAGTTTCTCGAGATGCGCTACTCGCGGAGCCTGCGCGTCGTCGCGTCGGGCCTCCGGTCCATCGCGGAGATGATCAGCAACTCGCTGGGGCCGGCCATCGCGGCGAACTTCTTCATCTACTACCTCGGTCTTCCGCACCATATCATGGTCTGCGGGATCAATCTGCCGTGCTTCGTCATCCTGACGGGCGTCTGCCTCACGCTCGCGATGATCATCATCCTGCCCGCGGGCCGCGTCTCGCTCATCATCACGGACACCCTCCAGGGGCTCATCATGTACCCCGTGTTCGTGATTCTCCTCGGATATCTCATGCTCCATTTCGGCTGGGGCACGGACATGCTCCCCGTGCTCGTCAACCGGGTCCCCGGCGAAAGCTTCATGAACCCGTTCGACGTCTTCGCCCTGCGCGACTTCAACATGTTCGCGCTCGGCGTCGCCATCTTCAACAACATCCTCAACTACGGCTCGTGGTACGGCAACGACACGACCGGCTGCGCCCGCTCGCCCCACGAGCAGAAGATGGCCGCCGTTCTCGGCACCTGG
>JAZUKQ010000221.1:0-2500 GCA_045643325.1 Kiritimatiellia bacterium
GGCGAGGGATTCCATTCCCGAGCCGGAGCCCCCCACGCCGAAGTCGAGGCGTTCCTCGACGCCGCCCGCCGCGACGGAACACCGCTCTCCCCCTCCGACCCGCAGCCCCGCGCCTTCGTCGGCGCGACGCTCTACGTCACCCTCGAGCCCTGCTCGACCCGAGGCCGCACCCCGCCCTGCACCGCCCGGATTCTCGACTCGGGCGTATCCCGCGTCGTCGTCGGCTCCCTCGACGCCAATCCCGCCCACGCGGGCAGGGGCATCGGTCTTCTCCGCGCCGCCGGTGTCGAGGTCGAGACCGGCGTCCTCTCCGGCCGGACCGACGCTCTCCTCCGCCCCTTCTTCCGCTGGATCAAGACGCGCCGGCCGTACCTCACCCTCAAACTCGCCCAGTCGATCGACGGCGCCATCGCGGACTATTCCGGAGCCTCCCGCTGGATCTCCTCCGAGACCTCCCGCAGCGCCGTCCAACGGCTGCGCCGCTCGGCCGACGCCGTCCTCGTCGGTCTGAACACCGTCCTCCAGGATGACCCCTCGCTCCTCTGCCGCCTCCACGGCGCGCCGCTCGACGGCGTCCGGCGCGTCGTCGTCGACTCCTCCGGACGCGTCCCGCTCTCTTCGAGAATCCTCACCGACGGCCGCGCTGCGCAGACCGCCGTCGCGACGACTGCCCGCTGCCCCGCCTCCGTCCGTGAGGCGCTTCTTGCCTCCGGCGCGACCGTCTGGGTCCTTCCGGAGGACGCCTCCGGCCATGTCTCGCTTCCGGCGCTCCTCGACCGCGCGGGCGAGGCCGGTCTCACCTCGATCCTCTGCGAGGGCGGCGGGACACTCGCCGCCTCCCTCCTTCGCGACGGGCTGGTCGACGAACTCCGGCTCTACGTCGCGCCGATTATTCTGAGCGGACGGACCGCCAGCTCGTTCGGAGCCCTTCCCATCCCCCTCGCCCAGGCGCCGAGACTCGTTTTCGGACGCCCGCGCCGCTCCGGCGACGATCTGCTTCTCGTCGCCCGGAAAAGCCACGCCGACTAACGGCGCGACCGACGGCTACATCTTGCTTCCCGTGTAGGGGACGTGCTTCACGGGAGAGTTCCAGCTCTCCACGAAATCCATCGACAGGCTCGAGCCGGAGAAGGTTCCGGCAATCTCCCCTTCGCCGACGCCGGGGTTCGTCATCGTTCCGGTGAACACGTCGCCGTCGACATTGTACGTTCCGTAGACCCGGACACTCGACGCGGCCTGGTCGTCCGTGATCTTCCAGGTTCCGTCCGCGGCGAAATGCGCGAACACGACGTTTTCCGGCCCGGAAAGACTCCATGTGCCGACCAGTCCGCTGTTTTCCGTGTTCTCGCCGCTCTTCTCACCCTTTTTGACGTACTTTTTGTCCTCGCAGCCCGTTCCGGCGGCCAGGGTGCAGATCAGAGAGAGCGCGAGCAGTCCGCTCCAAATCCATTTCTTCATCGGTTCCTCGATTCAATCGGTCCAAAATCCGCGGCGCGCGTCCCGCCGGGACACCGGTCCGGAACGCGTGCGGCACCGGAAGTATACCTATTTTACCGTGCCGGGGGAAGGGGGGGGGGGGCGATGGAAGTTTGGACGGAGACGCCGATTTCCGCGCCGTCTCCGCCCGCTCTCCGCGTTCCGGACGCGCCCCTTGCAGTCGGTTTCAAGATTTTGGTATCCTATTCCCGTTCTTGTTGGAGCCGCCCGACCGGCCTCCCGGACCTTTGGATTTCCACATTATGGCATCGTTTTCCGACACCCTTCTTCACGCGAACGCCCGCGCCATCGCCACGGTCGCGTTCATTGTCCTCGCCGCGACGCTCCTCTGGGTCGGATACTCCGAGGTAAAAGCCGACAAAGAGGCCGAACGGCAGAAAACAGAGCGCGCCGAGGAGGAGGCGCGTAACCGCGCCGCCATGGAAGGAAAGGACTTCGGTCCCTATCAGGGGCTCGGGATCCTCGATTTCATCGACGAAAACCGCAAGGAGCGCGGCGGAGAGTCGCTTCCCGTCAACCTCTTCCGCCCGTCGTTTGAATCCATGGTCTCGAACCTCATCGCCGCCATCGACCAGGATCCGTCCCTCTTCCAGCCTCCGCCTCCGCCTCCGCCCCCGCCCCCGCCGGAACAGACGCAGGAGCAGACGCCGGAACAGCCGCGACAGAGGGAGCCTGGATGGCGCATGCCCGAGGGACAACCGCCCCACCGTCCCCCGAAACTCCGCCCCGGCGTACGGCCCGACAAGGAGGCCCCGCCGCCGAAACTCTCCTATTCCGGCGTCTTCAAGCGCTCCGACGGCGCCATCGTCGCGCAGCTCTTCGAGGAGAACTCCAAGACCCATTCGTTCTTCGTGGACGGCGACTCGCTCTACGGAGCCACGCTGAAATCGTTCACCCGGGACGAGATCACGCTCCAAATGCCCGACGGCTCGACGCAGGTCCTTACCCGCGGCGGCGATCCGTACCAGTTCCCCGAGGAGAAAAAGCCGGAGCCCCCCGCCCC
>JAZUKQ010000222.1:0-8605 GCA_045643325.1 Kiritimatiellia bacterium
GGCTTCGAGAGCCTGAACGCGGACGCGCTCCGCGGCGTGCGGAAGCGGCAGAACGACGCGGCGCGCTTCGAGGAGCTCGTCGAGGCGCTCCACCGGCGAGGAATCATGGTCAACGCGAGCTTCGTGTTCGGGCTCGACTCGGACGACGCCAGCGTGTTCGACGCCACGGTCCGCTGGATCGTCGAGCACCGGATCGAGACCGTGACATCGCACATCCTGACGCCCTATCCGGGCACGGCGCTCCACGCCCGCATGGAGGCGGCGGGGCGCCTGACCGACCGCGACCTGCGGCACTACGACACCGCGCATGTCGTCTACGAGCCCGCGCGGATGACGCGCCAGGAGCTCTACGACGGGTATCTGCGCGTCTACCGCGAGGTCTACAGCGCCCGCAACATCTTCCGGCGGATGCCCCGCGCCCCGCGGCAGTGGGTCCCGTATCTCCTGTTCAATTTCCTCTACCGGAAGTACGGACGCCTTACGGAGGCGGTGTGCCGGCGCGTCGGTTACCGGCGTGTCGGGGCCCTCGCCCGGCTCGCGGGCTACGTCGTGCGATAGGGACTTGACGGAATTCCGTGCGATTGTTATAGTTGCGGTGTTTCGCAATAGTTGCACACACATGAACTTGACTTCCTGAAGGAGAGAACCCATGACGCTGCGTTCCACGCTTTCTGTCCTCGCCCTCGCCGTCCTCGCCGCCGCCGTCCGCGCGGAGGTCGCCTCGGTGCTTTATTTCACGAACGCCCTCGCCGTCGCGGAGGGGGAGACGACGGCGACATCGAACTTCGACGTCTACGGCTACACAGAAGGGACCGGCCAGTTCGTTCTCAACCGAGGGGGAAACTATGTGTCCGAAATCGTGGATGAGGAGACCGGCCTCGGGTGGCGCTGGAACGACTATCTTCGCCACGGCTTTCTCACGGTCTACAATCACATGAACTGGAACGACCGGGACCGGGTCGGCGTCCGCACCGTGGACCCCACCTACCGCGTCATGAACAGCAACCTCGGCTCCGCGACCGTCGGCACCATCTACACAATCTTCCGCCCCCAGACGAACCTTGGATGGGGCAGCGGCCACCGCAACACCCTGTGGGGGTTCGGACATACCGGATACTCCACCATCGTCTGCTGGAAGGACACGAATGCGGACGACCTGCTGCTGGACTTCACGGTGAAAACCGGAAATCCGGGCAACGAGCACTACGTGGTCAAAATCAATCCGGGCACCGACGGATGGAAGGAGGACACCTGGTATCTCGTCGCCGCCAGTTTCCCGGGCCAATCCGGCGCGGCCAACAACGCGCAGGTGCGCTTCTGGATGCGTGAACTCTCCCCGCGCGGTCCCGCCTTCAGTCCGGATCCCATTGTCGGCGTCACCTGCACGGACTCCGGCTATGTGTCCTACTATCCGGCCGCCAGCAACAAGTGGCCCTTCGAGCAGGGCGGCGGCGGTGCGCTGGGCATCGGCGGATACTTCAACAACCCCGGCGGCGGTGCCGGCATCGTCAACGGCCTCGGCGGTGACATCTGCTACTTCCGTACCGAGAACGCGTACCTCGCCTACGACGACTTCAACGAGCGTTTCGAGTCGCTGGGCCTCATGACCGAGCCCCAGACGGTGCTCCTCACCAAATAGCGCCTCCGCCCCCGCTGCGCGGGATCCGTCCGGTTCCGCGCCCGGCGAGCGGGATTCGTCCGCCTCCGCCCCCGCGCCCGCTCCCGGGACTCTACCGGTCTCCGAGGAGGGTGAGGAAGACGGCGGAGGCCCAGGTGTAGGCCGGGTCGTTGTTGGCGAGGCCGGTGAGCGCGTCGAAGTTCTCGCCGCTTCCGCCTTTCGCGAAGAGCCGGAGGAACCGGTTCTCGACATCGCGGGCGAACTCCTCCTCGCCGCAGGCGTGGAGGCCGTCGACGACAAGCTGCGTGGCGGGCGCCCAGACGGGGCCGAGCCAGTAGCCGTCGGGCTTGTAGAACGGGCTTTTCGGGCTTTCGGTCGCGAAGCCCCATTCGGTGAGGAAACGGTCGCTCTTGAGTTCGGCGACGAGGCGGGCGCGGATGCGCCCGGGCAGGCGTTTCCCGAGGAGGACGGGAAGATAGAGGAGAAGCGAGTCCGGCGACGCGGTCTCGCCCGTGTACGCCTTGCGCGCGAGGGGGAGGCCGTCGGCGTCGAAGCAGAGCTCGCACATGCGCTCCAGAAGGGCGCGGGAGCGGGCGAGCCAGAACTCGGCCTCCAGGGTGCGGCCGAGGCGGCCGGCGAGGTCGGCGAGCGTCTCCATCTGGAGGACGAGGAAGGCCTGCAGGTCGGGCGTCTCGACGGGCGGGAGGAACTGGAACGGGGTGGAGTTGTCCCATCCGGAGTCGTTTCCGTGGTCGTACTCGCAGAGTCCGTTGCGGTCGCGGTCGCGGAACTGGAGCCACCAGCCGGTCCAGCGGGCGAGCTTGTCGTAGGCCTCCTGGATCCGCGCCTTGGAGAGGCTCATGCGCCTCATCATGCGGCCGAGCGCCCATCCGTGGACGGGCGGCTTGCAGAAGGTGTAGACTCCGCCGAGGTCGCTGACGGAGTCGGGGAGCGCGCCGGTGGCGTCCTGGAAGTCGAACAGGAGCATGAACTGGTCCCACGCGATGTCCGGGTGCGCGCCGGCGAGGGCGACGGCGTTGAAGCAGTGGTCCCAGCTCCAGACGTTCGTCATCCAGTTCTTGGACATGAGCATGGCCTCGCGGCGGAGGGCGTTGAACGGGCGCACGCAGCAGGACCAGAGGATATACGCCGCGAGCTCGCGGGAGTCCTCGAGACCGGCGGGGGCGGGGGGGAGCGGGCCGAGGAAGGCGCGGAAGTCGGCGCGCCGGAGCGCGAGCGCCTCCTCGTAGTCCCACGCGGGGACGACGCCGTCCCATTGTGTGCGGATCTCGCGCAGGGTGGCGAAGAGGCTGCCGGAGGCGTCGGGGAGGACGGTCGACGAGGTGTGCGAGGAGCCGTGTCCGTTCCAGTCCTGGTCGTCGGCGCGGGAGCCGGCGCGCACGTCGAGGAGCATGCGGCAGAGGTTCTGGCGGCAGGTGAAGATCCGGAGGGCGCGTCCCTCGGCCGGGAGGTCGCTTCCGAAAGTGGAGATGAACTTCGTGAGGGTGAAGTCGAACCGCAGGCCGAGACGCGGGCCGGCGGCGCGGAAGAGGACGGTCTCGGCGTCGCCGAAGCAGACGCGCAGGGTGCCGGCGGCGGAGACGAGCCGCAGCTCGGCGGGCTCCATCTCGATGTCGTACTTGACGGGGCGTCCGTCGACGAGGAGGGCGATGCGGCAGATGGTGCCGTCTTCGGCCATCTGCGAGACGGTGCGCAGCGCCAGGTCCGGCGTACCGTCCGGCAGGTCGTCGTAGCGGGAAAAGACCAAGTAGGAGCCGCGGCAGGAGAACGGGGTCTTGCGAGGTTCGAGGTAGGGGTTCATGGCGTTTTTTCCTTGTCGGCGCGAGAAACAGGAGGAATACATTTCCTTCCGCGTTTCGTAAAGGCGGATTCTGCGGAGGACCTCCGCGTCACCGCCGGCGGCCCCGTCCGTCATCGGGGAAAACCCGGGCGGGCACGGTCCGCCGTGTCGCGCCCGCAAGAACCGCCGCGCCGGCGGGCCTCGGGAGGCGCGACGGGTTCGGGAATGCGTCCGCCGAGTGTGGACGGCGGCGGAAGCCCCGGGGGGCGCCCGGTCGCGCAAGCGTCAGAGCGTGCGGAGGAAGTCGTACATCTCGCGCCAGGCGTCGGAGCCGCCCTGGAGACTCGAGCCCTCGTACGAGACCGTGCCGTCGAAGCCTTCCTCGCGGAGGAGGTTGAAGAAGCTCTTGTAGTCGGCGTGGTCGCCGGGCTGCATGCGGCCGCGGTGCGCGGGGTTGGCGACGTGGATATGGCCGAGGCGGGAGATGAACGGGCGGATGTCGGAGAGGAGCTCCCCGTTCTGCGCGACGTGGAAGAGGTCGAGGTGGAGGTTCACGTTGGGGCGCTCGGCGCGCTCGGCGAGCTCCGCGGCCTCCTTCACGGTGTTGGCGAGGTTGGTCTCGGTGAAGCGGAGGGGCTCGATGGCGGCCTTGAGCCCGAACGGGGCCGCGGCGTCGCAGCAGGCGCGGAACGCGCGGAGGAACTCCTCCTCCGCCTTCTCGCGCGGATAGCCGTCGGGGATCCGGCGGGCGCCGCCGCTGCCGAAGATGAGCTGCTTGACGCCCCAGCCGGCGAGGACGGGGACGATGCGGGCGAAGTAGTCGGTGAAGTCCTGCGCGTCGGGGCCGACGCATTTGCAGTCCTTCCAGGGGAGGGCGCCGTTGGCGGCGAGGACGCTGCCGGGATGCGCCGCGACGAACGCGTCGGCGGCCGCGCGCTCCTCGGGAGTATAGCGGTCGACCGCGTTGATGCAGGTCTCGATGAAGTCGCCGCCGGCCTGGACGAAGCGTTCGTCCGCGGCGGAGAAAGAAGAGCAACAGCCGAATTTCATGGCAAAGTGTCGGATACGGGTTGGGAAAACGGCGAAAACAAGATAAAGATACCAAAAGCGGCCCCGTTCCGCAACGGCGCGGGGCGGTCCGGACCCGCTAGATGGCGGGCATCTCCGCGCCGCCGCAGACGGGGAGGTAGGCGCCGGTGATGAAACTCGAGAGGTCGCTCGCGAGGAAGAGGACCGCGTTGGCGATCTCGTCGTCCGTCCCGCGCCGGGCGAGCGGGACGCCCGCCTCGTAGGAGGGCGAGCGTTCGGAGCCGCGGGCGCGGTCGTTGTCGCTGATGGTCCAGCCGGGCGCGACCTCGTTGACGGTGATGTTGTGGCTTCCGACCTCCTTCGCGAGGACGCGCAGGACGCCGTCCATGCCGCGTTTCCCGGCGTCGTAGGCCGACTCCGTCTTTCCGCAGCGCATGGCGCACTCGGTGTTGATGCCGATGTATTTCCCGTAGTTCCGCTCGATCATGTGCGGGACGAAGGCCTTGGCGATGTGGACGTTCTGGAGGACGCAGGTGCGGAACTGGCTCACGTAGTCCTCGGTCGGCTGTTCGAGAAGCTCCTTCCAGGGGTACTGGGCGACGGCGGCGGTCACGACGATGTCGGGGAGGGCGAACTCCCGCTCGATGTTCTCCTTCATCGCCAGGACGGAGTCGAGGTCTCCGACGTCGCAGGACGCGGTGAAGGCCTTGACGCCGAACCGCGCGCGGATGTCCGCGGCGAACTCCTCCGCGCGGGCGGCGCTCCGACGGTAGACGAGAATGACGTCGGCGCCCGCCTCGGCGAGCTTCCGGACCATGACGCGGCCGAGCTGTCCGGCGGCACCGGTCACAAGCGCGGTCTTTCCAGAGAGGTCGATGGAAATCATTGCGGTTCCTTTTCAAACGGGCGGACGGGGCGGGGAGCGTGCCGGGGAAGAAGCCGGAGCGGGCTATTTTTTGACGAGGCTCTCGATCCAGTCGAAAATCGCCAGCATCACGGAGCGGTCCGGGTTTTTGACCGCCGTGATGGCGTCGACGAGGACCAGCATCACGACGACGGCCGCGAGCGTCTTGAACGCGAAGGTCATCCAGCGCGCTGTGGTGTGCTTGAACGTCATGCCGCACCATAACGCGAACTCATGGCCGCAGTTCGAGCAGCGGCGGTTCCGCATCGGCGGCCAGATTTTTCCCATCCAGGGCGGCGGCGCGAGGCGCCAGGTGTCGCGGGATCGGCAGTGAGGGCAGCGCATGACGGCTAGCGGCGTCCCTCCAAGGCGCGCATGAACTCCGCGAACTGCGGAACGGCGACTTCGGGCTCCTCGATATCCGGATGCCAGCGCTTTTCCCATTCGAAGGTGTGGTAGCCGTCGAATCCGGTGGAGCGGAGGGCGTTGTAGAGCCCGAAGAGAGGAAGGTCTCCCTCGCCCATCAGGCGGAGCGTGTGGCGGCCGTCCGGCGTGGCGACGGAGTCCTTCCAGTGGACGCCCTTCACCGTGCCCTTGAGATGGGCGGCGGTGACGGTCGGCGTCTCGTCGGCGAACCGGTAGGGATGGTGGATGTCCCAGAGAATCGAGAGGCCCTCCGGCGCGCCGGCGAGGTCATAGGCCTTGCGGAGCAGGGCGGAGTCCGTCCACTCGTCGTGCGTCTCCGCGAGGAACTCGACGTCGTAGGCGCGGGCGATGGCGGCGGCCTCGGCGAGGCATTCCGCCAGGACGGGGACCATCTCGGCGGCCGGCTTCCCGCCGCAGGTGCCGCAGAAGACGCGGACCGTCCGGCAGCGGAACGCGGGGCAGAGTTCGGCGTAGGCGCGCATCGCGGCCTGGCTTTTCGCCTTCTCCTCGGGGGTCACGGCGAGCGCGCGGGCGCCGGAGGAGAGGCAGGAGACCGCGAGACCGGAGTCCGCGACGCGCGCGGCCGTCTCTTTGAGCCCGTCGCCGCGGAACGCGGGGGAGTCGGGCAGTTCGACGTGGTCCAGATAGCCGCGGAAGTCGATCGCGTCGTAGCGGTTCGCGACGGCGGTCTCGAGAATTTTCGGCAGCTCCCATTTCGGGCAGGCAAGGGTGGTGAAGGCGAGTTTCATGGTATGGTTCGCAGTGGCGGAGGCGTCGGAGCGACGGGAAGATTTGCGCAATCCTGCGGAAAGCGGGATTATCCGAAGCGTGACATCGAATTATACTATCTAAACGAGGAGAAGACAATTGCTTTTCGAAGGTTCACTAGTATCGCAATGCGTCAGAATAAAGGACACCGGGCGCCTATGGGCGGAACGTCGGCGTATGGATTCCTCCCGCGCGCGGCAGGGGCGAAAACCTACCGCGCGGAGACGGACAGAACGGTGTCGCCGGAGTCGTCCGGGACGAGTTCCCAACGGGTGGCGACAAGCCGGGAGAGGAAGCGCTCGTCGTGAGAGACGAGGAGGAGCGCGCAGGGGCAGCCGGCGAGGGCGTCCTCGAGGCATTCGATGCTGGGAAGGTCGAGGTGGTTGGTGGGCTCGTCCATCACGACGAGGTGGGGACCGCGGTCGACTCCGAGGGCGAGGAGAAGCTTGCGGACCTCTCCGGGGCTGGGTTCGACACTGTCGAGAAGCCTCCCCGGACGGGAACCGAGGCGGCTGACGATGGTCATGACGCGTCCGAGGGCCTCGCGGGGGAGGGCCTTCACCCGTTCCTGGACGGCCCGGGACTCGGGGGCGGAGATTTCCTGCGGAATGGTGGTGACGCGTTCTTCCGGAAGATTCACACGCGCGAGAAGATGCCGGAGGAGGGTCGTTTTCCCGGCGCCGTTCGGACCGGTGAGGGCGATTCGGTCGGTCGGCGCGACGCGGAGGTCCGGAAAGCGGAGGACTCTGCCGCCGCCGAGGGGCAGGGAGCCCGCGTCGACGGACAGGACGTAGTTGCGTTGGGAGACTCCGCCGTCCTCGAGCCAGAATCCCATCTCGTATTCTTTCCGGGGGACGAAGGCTTTCCGGGAGGCCTCGACCTTTCCGGCGCGCCGGGCGAGGGACGAGGCCTGGGTGGCGGCCCAGGAGTCTTTGCCGGTGAGTTTGGCGAGCTGCCGTTTGGCCCGGCCGTCGTGGTCGTGCATCGGGGGCTTCTTCTTCGAGAAGGCTTTGTGCGAGGCGGTCATCTGTTCGGCGAGCTCGCGGCGTTTCTGGGAGGACTCGCGGAGACGGCGGGCCTCGGCGCGGGCGTCGCCGGAGCGCTCGCGGAAGCGGTCCTGCTCGAGCCGGTCCTGCTCCATGCCCTGGGAGACGCCGCCGGGGCGGAGGGTCGCGCCGGGCGGATAGATGAAGAGGCACTGGTCGCAGAGATCGTCGAGGAGTTCCCGGTCGTGGGATACGAGGAGGCCGACGCCGCGGTACTCCCGGAGGGCGTCGGCGAGCAGGACGCGGGAGGCGGCGTCGAGATGGTTGGTGGGCTCGTCGAGGGCGAGGACGTCGGGTTCGCGGGAGAGCTCGAGGGCGATCTGGAGACGTTTCCGCTCGCCGTGGCTGAGGCTGTCCCAGCGCCCGGCCCAGGAGGAGTCGACACCGAGGCGGACGCGCCAGCCGATGTCTTCGGGAGAGGACGAGGCGAGAAAGTCCTCCCATCCGGCGGGCGGGAGGTCGGTGCGCTGGACGGCATAGCGGGCGGAGCCGATCTGCCGGACGGTCCCGCGCGAGGGCTCGAGTTCGCCGGCGGCGAGGCGAAGCAGGGTTGTCTTGCCCGCGCCGTTCGCGCCGACGATGCCGGTCCACCCGGCGGGGAAGAAGACCTCGACATCGGAGAGAAGCGGGTCGGACATCGACGGGTAGGCGAAATCGACGTGACTGAAATGAAGGGACGGCATCGAATTGGAAAAGGGGAGGGGATGAATCATCCGGCGCGCGGACTCGTGGCGCGCGGACTCGTCCAGAGCGGCGCGCGGAGTAGGTGCCGCATTGTACTTTCAATGGAGGCGGAAGACAAGAGGGGCGGATTTCTGGACATTCCACATGATTCTCTCGGATGCAGCGTGAGAACACCCCCAGCCGGCTCGCCGATAGCTCCCGGGGGCCGGGCTCCGCCCGGTCGCCGCGCCGACCCTTTGCGGCGCACGGTGTACTCCCCCAGCCGCAAGCGGCAGCCCCCTCGCGGAGGGGGCCGGAGCAAGCTCCGACACCAGCGCCCCCGTGCCTCT
>JAZUKQ010000223.1:0-3957 GCA_045643325.1 Kiritimatiellia bacterium
TGCACTGGCGTTTCCAGAACGGAATCCGCGTCGCGCTGCTGAGGGGGTTGATACGTTCGGGCCGGCACATTGTCGTATGACGGAAACGGGGCGAAATGAAGAACGCCGTTCCGCCTGGGTTTCTTGTCAAGTGGGGGACAATTTTTGCTGCACCCTTCCCTTTCGACCGCGTTTCTTCTATACTATGCGCTTCTCTGAAAGGATTACAGTCATGAAGAAAATTCGCATCGGTGTCATCGGCTGCGGAGTCATCTCCGGCACCCATATCGAAGCATACCAAGCTCTCCCGGACGTGGAGGTGACCTGGGTCTGCGACATCCAGAAGGACCGCCTCGAGGAAAAGGCGAAGAAATACGGCATCCCGCATGCGACGACCCGGGCCGCCGAGGTCTTCGCCGCCGCGGACGTGGACGCCGTCAGCGTCTGCACGGACCACGCCTCCCATCTTCCGCTCTGCGTCGCCGCTCTCAAGGCCGGAAAGGACGTGCTCTGCGAGAAGGCCTATACCAACAGCCGAGCGAACTTGAAGAAGCTCCTCTCCGCGGTCAAGGCCCATCCCGACCGCGTCTTCTCCGCCGTTTTCCAGCACCGCTTCGACCCCGTCAACCTCAAGCTCAAGGAGCTCCTCGCCAAAAAGGCCTTCGGCACGCTCCTCACCGCCGGCGTCCAGCTCCGCTGCCACCGCACCGACCAGTACTACTTCAACGACGCGTGGCGCGGCACGTGGGCGCCCGAGGGCGGCTCCGTTCTCGTGAACCAGGCCATCCACTACATCGACCAGCTCTTCTGGCAGATGGGCGAGGTCCCCGTGCTCGAGGGCTTCTACGCCAACCTCGCGCATAAGAAGTCCATCGAGACCGAGGACACCTCCGTCGCCGTCCTCCGCTTCCCGAAGGCCAAGGCGCTCGGCACGCTCGAGGCGACCAACGCGAGCCACATCAACTGGGAGTCGACCCTCTTCTACCACGGCACCGAGGGCTCCGTCGAAATCCGCGACGACAAGATTCTCAAGCTCGACTTCGCCGACCCGAAGAAGGCAGAGAAGATCCGCAAGGAGATCGAGTCCTGCAAGGCGAGGCGCCCCGCCATCGCCGGAAAGTCCTACTACGGCACGGGCCACATCGCCCAGATCCAGGACTTCGTCGACGCCGTCCGCAAGCGCCGCGCGCCGTTCGTCCAGCTCCCCGACGCCGCCAAGACGCTCTTCGCCCTCTACGACATCTACGACTCGCAGAACCGCCGCGATTCCGGCGACCCCGAGGCGCGCCCGCGCACCGGCGTCGCCCGCAAACCCGCGAAGAAGAAGTAGCGTCCCGCCATGTCGCTCCTGAAGACCTTCGCCAACGGTCTCTTCCACGAGAACCCGACGTTCCGCCTCGTTCTCGGCATGTGCCCCACCCTGGCCGTCACGACCTCGCTCGAGAACGGCCTGGGCATGGGGCTCGCGGTGACGTTCGTCCTGGTCTGCTCCAACGTCATCGTCTCCGCGATCCGCAAAGTGATTCCCGAGAAGGTCCACATCCCTTGCTACATCGTCGTCATCGCCGCGTTCGTGACGATTCTCGAACTCGTGATGAAGGCCTACTTCCTCTCGCTCTCGCAGCGTCTCGGCATCTTCCTTCCGCTCATCGTGGTGAACTGCATCATCCTCGGGCGCGCCGAGGCGTTCGCCGCGAAGAACCCGGTCCTCGCCTCGGCCTTCGACGGGCTCGGCATGGGTCTCGGCTTCACGATGTCCCTCTCGCTCGTCTCGACGATCCGCGAACTGATCGGCTCCGGCACGCTCCTCGGGCATCCCGTCTTCGGAGCGTCCTACACCCCGACCCTTCTCGCCGTGCTCCCCCCCGGCGGCTTCCTTGTCCTCGGCCTCCTCCTCGCGCTGATGAACCACCTCGGCGCCGTCCGCGCCCGCTCCCGCGGTCTCACGCCCCCCGAGCCCCTCGCTCTCGACTGCCGCACATGCGTCCTCTGCCCCCGCGCGAAGCCCGGCGAGAGACCCTAGCGTAACCGCGCCACGCGGCCCCCGACTGTCTGTTGAACACCCTCTTTCGGACGTACCTTGGCCATCCGCACCGTCCTCTTCTTTCAGTCCCCCTCGCTCCGCGACCTCGCGCGTCCGCTTGAGTCGCCGGACCTCCTTGTCATTTCCGCGCCCGACTCCGCCCGCGCCGCGCACGCGCTGGCGACCGCGCGGCCGGACCTCTTGATCTGCGACCCGACGATGCCCGGGGTCGACCTGAAGGACCTCCTGTCGAACCGCCCGAGATTCTCCCGGCGGCCGCGCGTCCTGCTCGCCTGCGCGGAGGCGGCCGTCCCCTACGCCGTCCATTGCGTCCAGAACGACCTCGCCGACGACATTCTCCCGCTTCCGGCCCCTCCGTCGCATCTCCACCAGAAAGTCTCCAGGCTTCTCGGGAACAACGGCCTATTCCTCGACGAGCTCGACGGACTGCTCGACGACGACCAGACCATCGCGGTCCAGGGCGCGCTTCTCGCCGACCGCTATCTCCTCCAGAGCGTCATCGGCGAAGGCGCCACCGGTGTCGTCTGGCGGGCCCGGGACCAGCTGCTCGACCTCGAGGTCGCCGTCAAAATCCTCCGCGCCGACATCTCGGCCGACGGACAGACCGCCGAGGAGGCCAAGGCCGAGGCGCGCATCGCGATGCAGCTCGCCCAGTCCAACATCGTGCGCCTCTACAACCTCGTCCAGACGCACCATGTCACCGCCCTCGTCATGGAATACATCGAGGGAACGGACCTGGAGGGCATGCTCCGCGAATACGGCCGCTTCAACCCGGAGTTCGTCCTGGGCGTCGTCGCCTCGTGCGCCGCGGCCCTCGACTACGCCCACCGCCATAACATCCTTCACCGCGACCTCAAGCCCGCGAACCTCATCCTCACCAAGTCGGACACCTTGAAAATCATCGACTTCGGCGTCGCGGGCCTTCTCAATCAGGTCGATTCCGTCGCGGAAATCGCCGGCACGCCGTGGTACATGAGCCCCGAACAGCTCGTCGCCGGCCACCTCACCCCGAGGTCCGACCAGTTCTCGATCGGCATTCTCACCTACCAGATGCTGACGGGCATCGTCCCCGTCGAGGGAGAGTTCGACCCGGAACACCCCGAGGCCTACCGCCGTCCCCCGCTCGCCGGCCTTCCGGAACCCGTCCTCGACGTCCTCCGCCGCGCCACGGCGGAAAAACCCGAGGACCGCTTCCCCGACGTCTCCTCGTTCTCCCGGGCCCTCCGGGCCGCGATCCTCCCCGACAATCCCGGAGTCTAGAGCCAAGGCCGGAAAGGCCAGAAGGCTCCACATCGCGGCGATTCAACTTTTCAACCCGGAACCTGTTCCCTCCGCCCTCTCCAGACCATGCCTTCCTTCGCCCCCCTCCTCGACGCCATCGACTCCGCCAAATGCGTCGTGTTCTTCACCGGCGCCGGCGTGTCCACCCTCTGCGGTATTCCCGACTTCCGCGGCCCCGAAGGCATTTACAAAGACCCCGACGCCGCCCGGATGTTCGAAATCGACCTGTTCGACGACGACCCCTCGTTCTTCTACCGCAAGGCCGACACGCTCGTCTACGGGAACGACGACACGCGCCCCGGCCCCGTCCACACGGCGCTCGTCGCCCTCCAGCGCGCGGGCAAGTGCGCGGGCGTCGTGACGCAGAACATCGACGGGCTCCACGAGCGGGCCGGTTCCTCCCCGGTCTACGCCGTGCACGGCACCGCGGCCCTCCACCACTGCCGCCGCTGCGGCGACGCGAAGACATTCAACGAAATCCAGGCCCTCCGCGCCGGAGTCCCCGGCGCCGTCCCGCATTGCCCATGCGGCGGCGTCTACAAGCCCGACATCACCTTCTTCGGCGAAATGCTCCCGGAAGAGGCCTTCGAGGGCGCCGTCCGCCTCGCCTCGCGCGCCGACCTCATCGTCGTCCTCGGCTCCTCCCTGACCGT
>JAZUKQ010000224.1:0-20075 GCA_045643325.1 Kiritimatiellia bacterium
TTTCATGCGTTTTCGGGTCTTCCTTGCCGACATAGACCTGACGGTTGCGCGGTGCTTTCAGAACCTTGTCCCAGCGGCTTTCGCACCTGTAGACGTAGACCGCGCCCGTCTTCTTGTCGACATGTCTGGAGAAATAGGCCATGAGCAGCTCCTTTCATAGTTATAGTATTTGGTATTATAACCATGTTTGGGGCAAAAGTCAAGGGGGTGTGTTGTGATTTTTGAAGGAAATTTGAGGAAATCTGCTACGCGGCGGCCCGCATAGTCACAGTAAGACGGATTTCAGGATCCATCCTCGGCGACAGCTATTCCACCTACGAGGGCGAAATCCCCGAAGGGAATGACATCTGGTACTTCAAGCCGCCGAAGGCCAAAGGCGGCATTGATGCGCCTGAAAAGACCTGGTGGAAGCAGGTCGTCAATCGCCTTGACGCCCAATTGCTCATCAACGAGTCCTGGAGCGGCGCGACCATTTCCTCGACGGGCTACGGCAAGGCGGATTTCACGGAACGCTCCTTCGTGACGCGTGCCGTGAACCTCGGCAAGGATTCCGACCTGATTCTCGTCTGCGGCGGCTTGAACGACACATGGGCCGGTTCCCCTCTCGGCGAGATGAAGTGGTCCGATTGGACAACGGAGGACCTCAAGAGTTCGCTTCCGTCCGTTTGCAGGCTCTTCACCCTCCTCGACGAGAACTATCCCAAGGCCAAAATTCTCTTCATCATGCCGGAGCATGTTCGCGGCGAAATCAAGACCGCGATTCGCGAGGCGGCCGCAAAGTTCGGCGCCGAAACAACGGACTTGCACGGCGTCGAACTCAGCGCCGGCCATCCTACCGCCGACGGTATGAAGACCTTCGCGGACCAGGTCATCGACGCCCTCGCCAAGATGGACATCAAGCGCGAGTATCCCAAGGACATGACGTTCACGGACGATGGCACACCGAAAAAAGTCGTCGTCGACAGCTTCATGAGGCCATATTTCCAGACGGTCCTCACGGGAACGGATATCTCGAAGGTCAAGGTGCTCGAAGCCGACCTCGGCGGCGGCTGGGTGCCGGGCGGCCCCTTCCCGAGCCGCATCTGCCACGAACAGCGCGACGATGTGGAGAAAACCTACACGTGCCAGATTCAGTCCTGCTCGCCGGAGGACAACAATATGCGCGTCGTTTGCCTCCAGTTCAAGCAGGATTTCAATGGCGACGTCCTGTGCCGCTCCCTGTGGTGCCGCTACAAATTCAACTCTTCGGAATATGACGCCGACTTCGCCAAGGACGGCGTCTACAACGGCGGTTGCGCGACCGCCCACGATTACAAGGCCGGCGGGTATGTCGTCGGCAAGATGACGCTCGGCGTCAATCAGTAGTCTCGATCCGTCAAACACAGAGGAGTTCGCCATGAGACTGAAAACACTGTTGTCAGCCGTCGCAGGTGGTTTGTTGGTTGCCGTTGCCCAGGCGTGAGACACGCTCCCCGCCGGATACACGGCCGTTGAGTATCTGAAAGCCCAGAATCCCGATGGGCGCCAGCATCACGGTGAACGCCGGCACGTCGTTCTTCCTCGGCGCCGATGCGGCGCTCGGCGTGGAAGGCCTCTTCTCCGGCGCGCTGACCATTGACGGCACGTTCACCTACGCCTCCGCGACGCCGACCGAGTTCACCGGCTCATGCACGGGCGCCGGCACCGGTTTCATCGTCGTCGACGCGGCGGCCGGCGGCTACCTCGAACTCCCCGGCGACAACACGGTGATTCTCCTCCGGTAGCCGGTTCGAGTCCTCCCCGAAATCAACGCCGCGACGATGGAAACATCGCCACGGCGTTGGTTTTATCCAGCAAGTCGCGCCTCGACGGGCGACATTTACGCAATATTCCGCCCGTTGACTTCGTTTTCAATGAAGATGACAGCATTCCTTCCGTGATGTCCATGACCGCTCTCTCCCTCTCTCTCCCTTGTATCATTTCTATGTTTGCCGCCCTGGCGACAACAGGCGCTTCGGACGTTCTCGACGCAAACGCCGTCTGCATGGATGGCGGCATTTGCAGTCCGGCTTCAAGCGAGGAACCGGCCTATGCCGTTCTCTCCCCGGTTCCCGAGACATCGGTGGCACGCATGGCGCAAGGTCCGCGGCTGGACAGTCTGGACGGGAAGACCATCGCCCTCGTGGGCGGAAGTTTCATGGCCGCCATCACCCACCCGGAGCTGAAACGCCTGATTCTCGCGGAGCATCCCACATCCAAGGTGATTCTGCTGGATGAAATCGGATCCGCCGGCCCCTATCCGCGTCCCGGCGTGGTGCGCCGGGCGAAGGACGCGTTCCAGCGGAAACTGCGCGACATGGGGGTGGATGCCGTGGTGTCCGGAAACGGCGGATGCGGCCTCTGCACGCCCAAGGAGACGGGGTCCTGCATCGCCGCCGAGGCCCTGGGGATTCCGTCCGTCATGATTGCCGGAACCGGATTCGTAAAGCAGGCGAAAAGCACGGCACGGGCGGCCGGCCTCGATGTGCTTCGCGTCGCCGAATATCCCGGGGCGTTCGCTTCCCATACACGCGAGGAATTGCTGGCCAATACGCGCGATGTGCTTTGGCCGCAAATCCGGAAGGGGCTTACGCAGCCCCTTGCGGAGGAGGAGGCGTCCATAGATTCGAAGGAGGAGGAGTACGATGGCCGTGTCTTCACCGGGACGCTGGAGGAAGTCCAGCGCACGTTCCTGGATTCGGGCTGGACGGACGGTCTGCCCATCCTTCCCCCGACCGAGAAGGCCGTCGCGGAGTTTCTCCGCTTCACCGACCTGGCGCCGGACCATTCGCTGGGCGCCGTCCCCCCTTCGCAACGCGAGGTGACCGTGCGCCATGTGGCGGTCAACGGCGCCATGGCGGGATGTCCCCCGGAATTCATGCCGGTTCTGCTCGCATTCGTGGAGGGAATGAAGAACGGGGACTTCCGGCGGACGCTGGCGTCCACGCATGCCTGGACGCCCTACTGCTGGCTGAATGGGCCTGTGGCGCGGCAGTTGGGCTTCGACTGCGGCCAGGGTGAAATCTCCGAACCCCGCAACGCCGTTCTGGGACGGTTCGTCAATCTCGCGCTTCTCAACCTCGGAGGGTACCGGGTTAAGGAGAACCGCATGGGGTCGTTCGGCTACCTCATGCCGTGGGTCCTGGTGGAGAACGAGGCGGCCGCCCTGTCCGTCGGCTGGCAACCGTGGCATGTGCAGCGGGGCCATGCCCTGGACGACTCCACGCTCACGTGCGCCTCCGCGATCAACTGGGGCAACAACCTCGTACCGGCTACGTCCGATGCGACGCGAATCAAGGATCTGATAGCCTGCGACGCGGTGGAGAAACAGCAGATGGCCATCGGAAGCGGCATGCCCTGCACGTTCCGGACATTCCTCCTGACCCCCGATGTCGCGCGCGACCTGGCCGCGAAGTACGCGTCGAAGGATGTGTTTGAGGACGCCTTGGTGGAGGCGGCCCGCATTCCCCTCGGCGCCCGCGTCTTCGCGAACTACTGGGGCAATCCCGGAAGTTCCCTGCAGACCCGGGGCGTCAGCGTCGAACAATACGCCTCCCGCATCGCCCGGAACGAAGGGGCCAGGGCAACGCGAACGCCTCCGTGGTTGGCATGGACGGGATGGAACGCGCTGGAGACGGTGCCGGCGATGCAGAAAGGCAACAGCGCCATCCTTGTCACAGGCGATCCTTCGCGCAACAAGGAGCTTTGCCTCCCCGGCGGCAAGACCGCCACGGTGAAGATCCGCCTGCCCCAAAACTGGGACACGCTCATGGAAGAACGTGGATACGCGCCTCTTTCCTCGTTCCGGATAACGGCGAACGAGGCCGTCTCCCCCAATGACCATTCGCACGCGGAATCCGGTAGGGGACTTTGACGGCTGATGCCGAAGAGCATTTTCGACTCGGTGACAATCGTCGCGATGTTCCACCGGAAAAGAGTACGCGGCGATCTCGCTATCCCGTAAAAACAAATCGTCGGACAAAAACCAGAGGAAGGGACAGAGTCAACCTTACGCACTCTAGCACCCGGCGATATTGAGGAGGCGGCCTCCGCAGGCAACCGATGAGGTTACGGAAAAATGGGAAATATCCAACGTTGTATAACTTGAATCATAGCTATATTTATAGTAATATTTGCAAATCATTTCGGAGAAACAGTATGAACATTCCCGGCGACCAGATTCTATCCGTTACAGAGGCGAACCAGCAGTTTTCGCATGCCGCCAAACTGGCGGAACGGAAGGGATGCGCCTTTCTCTTTAAAAACAATCGCCCCAAGTTCGCCTTGCTCAGTCTGGAGTCGAATCCACTGCTGGATCTAACCGACGACGAGAAAATCGACATCGTCGCACGGCGTGTTCTCCGGCGTTTTCTGCCCGCCTTCCGGGAGTTGGCGAAATGATTGCGTTCACCAAGGAAAAGGTTCTGCTTTTACACCAGATTATGGCAGAGGCCACGGGTGGAGCGGTCGGCGTCCGGGATGAATCACTGCTGGAAAGCGCGTTGGAAGGTGCTTTCGCCGGATTCGGCAATCGCGAATTCTATCCCACCAAAGAGGAAAAGGGCGCCTGTCTGGGTTTTCGCCTGATTTCCAATCACGCCTTTCTGGACGGCAACAAGCGCATCGGCATGTATGTGATGCTGACCTTTCTGGAGGTGAATGGAATCCGCCTGACATGTACAAACGAAGACGTCGAGTCCGTAGGCCTGTCCATCGCCGCCGGGACCATGGACTATGCGGCCCTGCTCCAGTGGATTCAAGAGCATGAATGACCGAAGAGGTTCCGCGCAGGCTAAACCGGGCTCTTCGTGCATAAGTGCGGGTGGAAAGTTGCCGCATAAGTTCGGTTGACCCTTATTTTACAGGGGCCTTCTTGCCTCGTCCAAGCCACGGAATTTCTATCAGCGACATCCGGTTCCTTTCGTTGATAATGGTTGTGCAAATCTCATTATCGCGGAACGGATGGCTTTTTTGCAATGGACCCCCGCCATCTTCCCACAAAGACGAGTTGCAAACATTACGCGCTACGCGCTCCATGTTCACATCGCTTTTCGCCGAAACAAGGGTAAAAGTTACATGATGGGAGAATACCGCATCCACTACAGGGGAAAGGCGTCGGGCTTCTCTGCGACGGCCAGTTGCTTCTGAAGCCCGCGGACACCGTCCTGAAGGCCCTGCCGGACGCCGAACGGCGCTACCCGTATGTCGGGTCGAAGACGTTGATGGTCATCGTCGACGAATGGGAGAACACGGCCCTTCTCGCGACGTTGGCGGAGGCGATGTACGACGAACTCCCCGCCCCCGCGCACATCCTCGGCCGGGCCAGGCGGCAGTCCGGGGACAACGTTTTGCGGCACCCAACGTTATAATTACCTTTCGGGGGCTAGTAACGTGTGGTAGAATGAATTTTGCAGACAGGAGCCAGACTGCTTTGGGACGGCCGCGTTCCACCACTTCCCAGAAAATCCCCCATGTTCCAAAACAAATTCCCCCTTCCCCTTTTGTCCGTATTGGCCACCTTGCTTCTGGCGCGTGGCGCCGGTATCGCCGACATGGCGTCACAACAACCGGAGGGCCGTCTCGTCGGTCTGGGCGTCTGCGCGCATGTCACGCGCGACGAGTTCGGCGAACGGGAGACGGCATTCGCGATGATGCGCGAGGCGGGCATCGACTATGTCCGAAGCGACTTCGACTGGCGCTGGTATCAGCGGGAGCCGGGCGGTCCCTTCGACTGGCGCACGTGCGACGCCGTCGTGGGCGATGCGGCCAAGGAGGGCATCACGGTGCTGCCGATTCTCTGCAATCCGCCGGATTGGGCGCGCCCCGTGCAGGAGCATCTGCCCGAATGGCGCGCCTTCGCGCGCGCAACCGCAGAGCATTTCAAGGGGCGCATCCCCGTCTACGAAATCTGGAACGAGGAAAACCATCCCGGCTTCTGGAAGGACCCGGACGCCGCGGACTATGTGCCGGTCCTGAAGGCGGCCTACGAGGAGATCAAGGCGGTCGACCCGGAGGCGCTTGTGGCGGTTGGCGGCACGGCAGGCTGCGACCTCGACTATCTGGAGGGCGTCTACAAGGCCGGCGGCAAGCCGTTCTTCGACATCATGAACGTCCATCCCTACTGCTGGCCGAACCCGCCCACGGACGGGACAGAGGCGCTGCTGGGGAAACTGAAGGATCTGATGGCGCGCTACGGCGATGCGCGCAAGCCCGTCTGGGTGACGGAGATCGGCTGGCCGACGCACAAGGCGAACATCCCGACGCCCGGCGTGTTCCAGGCGGGGCTGAAACTGGCGCGTCCGGACCAGGCGGACTGGCGCGTCGGGTGCGTCGGCGCGTCGGACGACCTGGCCGCGTCCGACTCGATTGTCGCCGGCATCCGCGAGTTGCTTTCGCCCGGCTCGACGGTGGCGGCCTATACGGCGGAAGGTCTCAACGCCGCAGTCGCCGCCGACGAACTGGACGTGGTCGTCTACCCGTTTGACGAAAGCTATCCCCTGAAGACGGTCGACTCCGTGGCCGCGTTCGTGGCGCGCGGCGGCGTTCTCGTGGATTTCGGCGGCTACCCTATGTACTACCCGCGCGTCGACGGCGAACACGTCGAGCGCGCGGAGGACGGCTCGCTCCATCGCGAGAAGGCGGCGGCGATGTTTCGGCTGGACGTTCACCGCCCGGATTCCGAAAACGGGCTGGCGGACAACCAGCGCTTCTACGCGACCGGCATCGCCCAGAAGGCGGGGCTCAAATACGACCCGGAGGGCGTGCGCGTCTTCCGCTTCTTCTCGTCCGCGAACCTGAAGGAAGGCGACGAGATGATTCCGCTCCTCACGGCAAAGGGCGCGAACGGGAAGGAGGGCGTCGGCGGATGCGTCGTCCGATACGGCTCCGACATGAAAGGCGCGCTGGTGCTGACCGGAAGCGCCACCGGAAGCATGGGCTCGAGCGAGGCCCAGCAGGGCGAGTACTGCCGCCAGATGCTTTCGCTGGCCGGAAAATGCGGCGTTGAAAGGGTCTTCTTCTACGAATTCCGCGCCAACGAGACGGACCCGTTCTACAGCGAGGACCATTTCGGAATCGTGCACCGCGACCTGTCGCCAAAGCCCGCGTACACGGTCTTGCTGGCGCTCAGGAAGCGGCTGCAGTAGATGCGGAAACGCGCGGGAAAGATCTCCTCCATGGCGTTCGGGCATCATGACATCCTCCGTGCAAGGCCGCGTGGGCGCGAGAAGACGATCCTCTTTTTCCAGGCGGCGGTGGAGACGCTGACGCCGTCGGACCGCCGTCTGTTCGACGGCGTCTTCCTCTATGCGCGGGACGCGTACTGGTCCGTCCGAACCATCGGGTACCCCATCCCCGCGGACGGGCGCGGGCACGGGAAGCCCGGCTCCCTCCCGGCCATCGGCGAGATTCTCGACCTGTGGAATCCGGACGGGGTCATCGTCGAGTGCGCCGGACGTCCGCCGCAGTTTCCGCTGACCGCGTTCGGAAGGCTGCCGCTTGTGCTTCTCGACAGCCATCCCTCCTTCGGCGTAAAGGGCGTCCCGTGCGTCTACACCGACGCCGAGTCCATCGCGAAGGCGGCGGCCCGCGAACTGCTCTCGCGCGGGCTTTCCCATTTCGCCTATCTGCCCCATCCGGCGGATACCGTCTGGAGCCGCTTCCGGGGCGAGGCGTTCGCCGAACTGATGCGGAAAAACGGTCTGGCGTTCCGGACCCTGGACGTGCCGAAGCGCGGGATGAACTCCGTGCAACTCGTCAAGTCCCTCATGTCCCAGGTGGGGACTCTGCCACGTCCGTGCGGCGTCTTCGCGGCGAATGACGAAATGGCGCGCGCCCTTGCCTCGGCCTGCAAGACGGCGGGCATCGATATCCCGAACGACATCGCCGTCGTCGGCGCGGACAACGATGAGTCCATTTGCGAGAACGAGGAGATTTCGCTTTCCAGCGTCCGGATTGATTTCAACGCCAGCGGCTACGTGGCGGCGCAGCTGCTGGACGCATGCATGGCCGCCCGCCGCCGGCGGCCGGCGGCGGTGGCGGTCGAGTCGGCGGGGGTTGTCCGGCGGGAGTCCTCACGGCGTCTGCCGAACGTGGACGTCCGGGTGGTGAAGGCGCTGGAGTACATCCGCCTCCATGCCTGCGCCGGCATTGCGCCGCCGGACGTCGTCCGGAAGATGGGGTGCTGCCGGCGACTCGCCGACCTTCGCTTCACCGAGGCGATGGGGCACACCATTCTGGACGAAATCCATGCCGTCCGCATCGAGCGGGTGAAAGAACTGCTGATGAAGCCAGACCGACAGGCGGTCGCCATCGCGGAGGCCTGCGGCTACGATTCCCTCGCCGACCTCTGTCGCGATTTCAAGAAGCGCACCGGGCGGACGTTGCGCGGATGGCGGACGGATGCCTCGGCATCGGCGTTGCCGTATGTGTAAAACTTTTTTTGCCATATCGGTAAAGCGTCCAAGCCCGTTTTGCGCTATACTGCACAGTAGCCCGGGAATGCAGGATTGATTTGAAATGCAAGGCCCAGCGCATTATCGGCATTCCGCTCCCCGAAAAGGAACCAGACCATGAAGACTTCCGACACCATCGAAAAATCCACCGCAGAAAAGGCCCCGTCGTCCACGGCTTTCCGCGCGCCTTCGTTCGGACGCATGGCGATGGCCGCCGCAGGCGTCGCCGGGCTGTGCCTTGGCGCGCAGGCAGCGGAATACACGTGGCTGGCGAATCCGGCGAACGGCAACTGGTTCGGGGCGGCGAACTGGGTCTCCGGCACATGGGCGGCCGACGCGTCCAACACGGCGGTGTTCGGGGCGTCGAACACCCGGGACATCAACGTGAACGGCAACGTGGCCGCCGCGGGCATCACGGTGCAGGATGCCGCCTACTCCTTCACCAACGGGACCATCACGGTCAACGGCGACTTCAACGTCGGCGACGGCGCGACGGCCACCGTCCGCTCGACGCTCTCCGGGACCGCCAAAAGCCCCCGCTTCGCAAAGACCGGGGCCGGAACGCTGGTCGTCAAGGCCGATTCGTCCACGCCGAACCAGTTCCTGCGCTTCGCGGCGCGCGGCGGCACGACGGTGTTCGACGGCGGCGTCAACTACATCACGGGGCCGTCCGACGGCGCGGGCGAGACGGCCGTGGCGGCGTCGTTCGCGAACTCGAGCCGCCTGGAGGTCAAGGGCGGCGCCGAACTGCGGATCACGGCCTCCCCCTCCTACCTCTCCAACTCCGGATGCGACATCGTCGTCTCGGACGGCACGTTCAACTGCTGGAACGTCACCGGCGAGTTTCTGAACGGCTTCGCCGACAACAACGGCTCCGACCAGGCGCGTGTCGCCAAGATCACCATCGGCGAGCACGGCACCATGCTGGCCCGAACGATCCGCATCGCGCAGGTGAAGGGCAACGCGGCCTTCTGGACTCCGGACTACGGCGCGATCAGCATCCAGACGGGCGGTGTGCTGCGCGTCCGCAACCTTGTGGTCGACGGCAACTACGCCCCGACCGGCGTGATGGACTTCGACGGCGGCACACTCGAGTTCCTCAATGTCAGCGGCGACTCGCAGAACCCGTACAACCGCTTCGGCGACGAGACCGGCAAGGGATGGGGCAACGTCGCGCTGAACATCCTCGCCGGAGGCCTGACCATCCACAGCAACACCGACAAGAACTCGACCCTGTATCGCCCCTTCCGGAGCGGGTGCGACAACGACGGCGGCCTGACGTTCAAGGGCCAGAGCACGGTCTTCCTGCTCGGCGACAACACCTACGGAGGCGGCACGCACCTCCAGGGCAACGTCTGGCTCGCCATCCGGAAGGACGGCAACCTCGGCGCCGCGCCGGCGACACCCACGAACAACTTCTTCTTCGAGTCGAGCGGTTCGTGCCTGCACTTCGACCAGTCCGCCACGCTCCACCCGAACCGCGACGTCTCCATCAAGGCCAACACCGAGATGCGCGTCGGCGCGCAGGCCACCCGCACCGCCACCATCCAGGGAGCCGTCACCGGCGAGAACGCCGGAACGTGCCTGAAGGTCGTGGACTCCTGGAAGGGCCTGATGGCGCTTGACCCGGGCGACCGCACGAACCGCTTCGGCCGCCTGTCCGTCTGCGGCCGTCTGGACATCCTGAGCGGCACGACGGTACTCACTGCGGAAAACTCGGACACGGGCGACAACTGCGGTTTCATCGTCTCGCGCGGCGCGTCGGCCTTCGACACCAACTACGCGACGCTGACGATGCGGGGCGGCCGCCTCGCCCTGACGAACTCCTACGCCATCACGACCGGCGGCGGCCGCGTCGTCGTTTCCGGCGGCGAAATCGACGCCACGGGCGCGAAGGAATGGCTCAACGGCCTCAGCGGCCCCGGCCAGACGGTCGTCGAGGGCACGGGCGTGCTCAACGCAAACCAGGTCCGCATTTCGCAGTGCAACGCATGCTACGCCAACACGACAGAACCGCTCACCTGCGTGCGCCTGAACGCGGGCGGCACCCTGCGGCTGCTCAAGTTCTGGATCGACACGCGCGACGTCATGAAGCAGTACATCCGGGGGACGCTGCTCCTGGACGGCGGCACGGTGGTGGCCCGCGCGAGCAAGACCGACTTCCTCGGCGATGCGTCGGGCAACTGGGACACGATCGACGTGCGCTCCCTTGCCGGCGGCGCGCGCTTCGACACGGCGGGCTTCAACGTCTCCATCCTCAAGGCGATCGTCTCCGGCGACGCGTCCGATGGCGGCCTGACGAAGCTCGGAGACGGCACGCTGACACTTCAGGGCGGAAACACCTACAACGGCCCGACCTGCGTCGAGGGCGGCACGCTCGCCTTCGAGCAGACCGCGTGCTTCCCGGGCGGGCATCTCGACTACTCGGCGCCGGCGCTGGCCGCGCGGGCCAACGCGGTCCCGCACGTGACCGTCCCCGAGCTCGTCATGGACGCATCGAGCAAAGTCCGCATCCGCCATGCCGAGGAGCTGGACGCCGAGGCGTTCAACGGTCCCCGCCGCGTACTCGTCCAGACCACGACGCCCATCGCCCGCGTGCCGGAACTGGTGCTGCTGGCCTCCAACGGCAGCGAGCTCCCCGCCAAAGTCTGGCAGCTTTCGCTCTCGACCGACGGAAAGTCGCTGATGTTCGGCCCGCGCCTCGTCACGACGCTGCTGCTCCGCTGATGGATTCCCATGAACTCGCGAATCCTGTCCGGTTCCGTTACCGCCGCCGTCGCCGCGGGGATGATGTCGTCGGCCATGGCCGCCTTCCACGCCACGCCGGAAAGGGCGGTTGAACAGGCGCATGCCGAACTGTGCGGACGCCTGCTGTCGCCCGAGGGCGTGCTGTGGGACTACGTCGGCGAGATCCCGACACCGAAGGACTGCGAGGAATGCCGTCCGAACGCGATGGGATGGTGGAGCCCGATCGAGAACGGCCCGATGTTCACGGGGCCGTGGCTGGCGTCCATGGCCGCGAAGGCGACGCGGACCGGGGCCGCGGAGGACCGGGACCTCTGCCGCCGCCTGGCGGACGGACTGCTGCTTCTGGCCTCGGTTTCGGACGAGCCGGGCATGGTCGTCCGCGGCGTGGGAACGGATGGGCGCTGCCACCTCCCGATCGGCAGCCTGGACCAGACGCTTCCGTGGTATTTCGGCCTCTACGTGTATTGGCGCAGCGGCCTGGCGGATGACGAGCAGGCCGGACGCATCCGCGACAAGATGCTTGAGGTGGCGATGGCGATGGAGGCGAACGGCTGGCGGGTGCCGGCGGACGGCTGTTTCCGCGGCCACACCTGCGGGGATTTCACGAACAACGAACTGGTTTTTCGCGGGGCCACGCACTATCTGTTCCTTCTGCGGGCGCTGGCCGACATGACGGGCGACCCGGCGTGGATGGCGAAATACGAGAAGGCGCGACGGGAGCCGTGCACTCCCGCGCCGGTCCTCCGCGAAGACATCTGCGCGGCCGGCTGCCTTGTCGACCGGGGCAAATACGACTGCGACGGCATGGGCGTCTGGATCTACCTGGCGGCTCAGGGATGTCTGGCCGAACTGCACAGAATGGAGACGAACCCGGCGGTCAAGGCGAAATACCGCCTGGGGCTCGACCGCACGGCGGACGCCGTCCGGCCGACGATGGAGTGGTCGGAAGAGTGGCGGAACACGCGGGAGGAGCCGTTCCGCTACGCGAACTGGCGCACGGGCTACCGCTGGAAGGAGCAGAAGACGCACCGCGAGGCGGTGGAGGTGGCCTGCACGGGAAATCCGGAGGTCCTCGGCACGCGCAAGGACCTCGAACGGCGGCAGGTGTCGTGTCCGCTTTCGGCGGCGGCCATCTGCGCCTACGCCGGAAAGTACCGCGGAGAAATCGCGGAGACGCTCTGCCGCTATGACTACTCGACGGTCAACATCAGCGAATTCTTTGCGGCCGAAATCGCCTGGTGGGGAATCCCCGATTGACCGTCGGCCGCGATCCGCACATCGCGGAAAATCGACGCAGACTTGTCATTTAGGGACCCTGCGGACGCGGCGAACGGCGCTGCCCGTATGTCGGGTCGAAGACGCCGATGGTCATCGTCGACGAATGGGAGAACGCGGCTCTTCTCGCGACGCTGGCGGTGGCCATGTACGACGGACTTTCCGCACATGCCGCGAAGAAGGGGAGAAAAAAGGCCGAGGAAACCTGGATGCCCGCGTCCGCGACGCTCACCCGAAAACCCGGTAGCCGCAGAAGTTCCAATTTCCCGACAGCGGCTCGATCCGCACGGTGATTTCATCCTTTCCGGACACATACGCTTCCGGAATCGTGAAACTGTCTTCCAGCAGACTGTACACCGGGTTGAAGTCGCAGTAGGTCCAGACCCGCTCTTCCACGGGCCTCCCATCGACAAGCACCCTCGCCGACATGGGGCCCCGGTCTTGCAGGCAGGTCCGTTTCAGGATGACGCGCCGCGCCTGTCCGTGCAACCGCACGCGGAACTCCTCGTAGCTTTGCCCGGAAACGCATTCCACATCGACATACCGTTCGTGGATGCCGTTCTCGAACCGGTTTCTCGCGGCACGGACGGAACCATCGTGGCGGATGTCCTTCGGCGTCAGCGCCGCGATCAACGTCTCCGCGACCGTCGGACGGCGATAGAAGAAGCACTGGCCGCTGTGGAAGCCGCCGCCGTTGTTGGTCTCGCCATGCTCCAGTTCAAAGCGGAAGCGACTGCGGAACGCATAGGAGTCCGTGAACGTCAGCCGGCATTCCGACCAGGTGTGGTTCTCCCCGGCGACTCCATGGTAGCAGGAGAATGGATTGCACTGCGGCGGCGTGACGAATCCCCATCCGTAGCTCGCCCAGCTTTCGCTTCCGTCGCTTTCCACCGACGGGGTGCGCAGTCCGTCCAGAAACACGCGGACATCGCCCTCGCATCCGGCGTTGAGAATCTTCCATCCGGAAAGCACGCCGTAGACCATGTGGCCGCACCCGGTCATCTCCGCAATCACGCTGTTTTCCCCAGGACGGTTCGCCGTCGGCTCGTAGTACTTCGAGGCGGAGAAAAGTCCCGTGTTTTCGGGCCGGTACGGAGGACAAGCGCCCTCGCGGATGCCGAACCGGACAGTGACGCTCTTCTTGCCCGTGTTCACGAGGGACAGACTCGCGCGTTCGAAAAAGGGCATGGGAAAGTCGTTTTCCCAGCGGGCCGCAGTTCCCGAAAACTCGGCATGGAGCAGCGCGGTCTCCAGCGTTGCGGGCGTCTCGCCGTATTCGCAACCGAAGAACGTGCCGACGGGGGCTTCGTTTTCGTCCTGCCCGTCAAAGCGGAACCGGATCCGCAGCGAGCGGAGAAGTTCCGGCGAAAAGTCCTCCGTTTCCAGGCAAATTCCTTGAACAAGTCCCCTGCCCTCTTTCCGATACAGCATGCCCCTCTCGCCGGGTTCCAGCGTCATGCTTGAGTCGGCCGACTCGCACCGGGGAATCTCCGGGAGTGAACGCGACCGCTCCGGGGAAAATGTCTCCAGTCCTTCGGCGGTGTCGTACCGCTGGTAGATGACATGGCCCCAACCGCCCTCGCCCCGAGCCTTGTCGAATCCTCGGAGAGGGATGGACGAAGTGATTTTGAAGTGATGGCGAAACTCCATCGGGACGAAACTCCGGACCACCCGGATCGGCCCCCGTCCATTCTCGTCCGGACCGATGTAGGCATCCGCCAGGGGCTTTAGGAACGGCGCCTTGTGCCCGAATTCCTCGGGAACGATTTCGAAACGCGGAACACTTTCCCCGTCGAAGTAGAAACGGAACACCGGAACCGGCGACGAGATGTAGCGGTGCTGCGTGAAGTTGAAGACGCATCCGGGGCCGTCGTCCTCCGCGAGAATCCACTCGCCGTGTTCGTCCTGAAAAAAGCCCCAGTCCCAGTCGGCGTTGTCGCCGCATTTGGAAATGCTCCCGAAATACTGCACCCGCGCGCCCGGGTCCAAACACGGAAGAGCGCGGAGGTCGGAAAGGCGGCGTGCTCCCCGCGAAGGCATAGGGAAATACTCAGTATTCATAACGACATTCTCCCGAAATTCGTCCGCACGGCGAATTCTACATTCCTTTCGACGGAAACACCAACCAAATTTGCACACGCGAATCGCGCCATCGGGTGGAGCCGCCAAGAAAAAAGGGGCGCGCCTCGGAAGCGATGCGGCGAGGAGCCTCGTTTCCCCGGGATTCGCTCCGACCCGGCCTTGTCGGCGTCCCGGACTCCGGACAACTCCGAGAAATATGGCGAAGAGAGACGATTAAAAAACTCCGCCCTTTGGCTTGTGTCCAAAGGGCGGAGCATCAAAAGTGGCTCCGGTGGCGGGATTCGAACCTGCGACACAGGGATTAACAGTCCCCTGCGCTACCACTGCGCTACACCGGAACGGAAAAGCAGTGCCCTTTCTTGCGGAAAGGATGCGCATAGTATACGCCTCCTCTCCGTCCGGGTCAAGGGACATTTTTAACTTTTTTACGCCCCCGGGTCGTTCAGCGCGAAGAGCGTCTTCCCGGTCGCCGCGTCCTGAATCGCGAAGGTCTCGAAGCCGCGCATCGGATCGGACTTGAACGACAGCTTTCCGCCGTAGTTCTTCTGAATCTCCGTGATGAGCGCCTCGTCCACCGTCCGGATCCGGTTGAAGACCGTCGGATGGACTTGGATAATCAGGTCCGTCTCGTGCTTCTCGGCGCGGTTGCGTCCGCAGATCGCCCGGAGCTGGCGCTGGATATCGACGCTCAGGTGCATCGTCGAGCGGACATGACCCCGGCCGTGGCAGTACGGGCAGTCGTCGCGCATCTGCGAAAGCAGGCTCTCCTCCAGACGCTGGCGCGTCATCTCCATCAGCCCGAGGTCGGAGATCGGGAGGATGTTCGTGCGCGCCTTGTCGCGCTTCAGCGCCGTCCGCATCGCGCGGAGCACCGTCTGTTGGTTCTTCCGGGACTTCATGTCGATGAGGTCGATGACCACGAGTCCGCCGATGTTGCGGAGCCGCAGCTGGCGAGCCACCTCCTCCACCGCCTCCAGGTTCACCTCGAGAATCGAGTCCTCCTGGCTGCCCTTGCTTTTGTGGCGGCCCGTGTTCACGTCGATCGCGATGAGCGCCTCGGTCTCGTCGATGACGAGATACGCGCCGGACTTCATCGGGACCTTGCGCCGGAATGTGTCGTTCACCTGCTTCTCGACCCCGTAGTGGTCCATGATGGGCTGGTAGCCCTCGTAGAGCTGGACGATGTTCCGCGCCCGCCGCGAGATTTTCGCGGCCTCCTCGCGGATGCGCTCGTACACCGCCGGATTGTCCACGACGATGCGGTCGATGTCCTCGCTCATCCAGTCGCGCACGACACGCATCACAAGGTCCGGCTCCTCGTACACGCAGCACGGGGCCGCGCGCTCCTGCACGCCCTTCTGCAGATCCTCATAGGCCGCGCGGAGCACGCGCAGGTCGCGGACGAAGTTGCGCTTGTTGACGCCCGAACCCGCCGTGCGGACGATGACGCCGCAGTTCGGGGGAAGCGGCAGACGGTCGAGCACGCTCTTCAGGCGCTTGCGCTCCTCCGCGTCGCCGATCTTGCGGGAGACGCCCCGCAGCGTGCATCCGGGCATCAGGACCAGATAGCGGCCCGGAATCGAGAGGCTTGCCGTGACGCGCGGCCCCTTCGTGCTGATGGGGCCCTTCGAGACCTGCACGGTGACGACCGCTCCCGGAGGGAACTTCGTCGCGATCTCCTCGTTGGTGAACCGCTTCGAGCGCGGCTTGCGGTTCTTCCCGCCCGAGCCGGAGTCGTCGTCCTCGTCGAGGCGCGACTCGTCGTCCGGGTTCATGTCCCAGTAGTGAAGGAACGCGTTCTTCTTGAGGCCGATGTCGACGAACGCGGCCTGCAGCTCGTTCTCGAGGTTCTGGATGCGGCCCTTGAAGATGGAGCCGACCAGACGTTCCTCGGTGGGATGCTCGACCTGGAATTCCTCCAGACGGCCGTTCTCGAGGACGGCGACGCGCGTCTCCAGCGCCTCGGCGTTCACGATGATCTCGCGCTTCACGCCGGAGCCGGAACTCCCCGCGAAAAGCTTCTTGACAAAGTCGATAAGTGACATAGATTCTCCTTGGGACAAGGTTGGGGGTGAAAACTTACAAGGTGGACAGATTCAAAAGGTCGGTGGGGTATGGATGGAAGTTGAGATTTGAAAAACGAAGGGAAAGTCGGTGAGATTCATGGCGGCGGACGTGGCGCCCGGGCGCGGCCTACCCGCGGTCCTCCTGTTCCGGGGCGCTCCGGTGGACCGCGACGCTTTGGACAAGGCCCATCAGGGCCATCATGGAGATGGTGAACGTGCCCCCGTAGCTGACGAACGGCAACGGAAGGCCGGTAATGGGCATGCGCCCGATCGTCATCGCGATGTTGACGAAGACATGGAAGCCGAGCAGCGAGGCGATTCCCCCGCAGATGAGCCGGCCCGTCGGATCGGCACAGACATGGCCGACCGCAGCGACGCATACGAGAAGCGTTCCGTAGAGGACCAGCAACAGCGTCGACCCGACGAACCCGAACTCCTCCGCGTACACGGAGAAGATGAAATCCGTCGAGGACACCGCCCGGGGCAGAAACCCCAGAATGTTCTGCGTCCCTTTGAGGAAGCCCTTTCCGCGGAACCCGCCCGAACCCACCGCGATCTCGGACTGCCGCCGGTTCCACCCCGCGCCGAGCGGATCGCGCTCCGGATACGCGAACGCGACCACCCGCTTCTTCCAGTGCGGGAAAATCACCTTGTCGGTCACCTTCTCGATCCGGACACGCTCCGGCGATCCCCCGGGCATTCCCTCGGGGATAAGGATGGCGCCGAAGAAAAGCGCCGCGAGAACCAGTCCGGCCAGCAACGCCCCGACGACGAACTTCGGAGCCGTGCCAGAGACGAAAAGGATGGTCCAGACGGTCGGGACCAGCGCCAGGGCCGTCCCGAGATCCGGTTCCAGCACAATCAGCCCCATCGGCGCCAATACCGCGACCGCGACCGCGAAAATCTTGCTCGCGGGCTTCTGGAGCGACGTCGCCGTCAGAAGGAACGGCACGACCAGGACGACGGTGATTTTGGAGAACTCCGAGGGCTGCAGACCGAAAATCCAGCGGCGCGCCCCGAAAATCTCTTTTCCGATTCCCGGCACGAGCACCGCCGCGAGAAGCCCCATGACGCCGAAATACAGGACCGGCGACATATCCACCCACCGCTTGTAGGGAACCGCGGCGAGAATCAGGTACGCGGCCAGCCCGAGGGGAATCCACTGGCGGACCTGCGTGCGCCAGAGCCACCGGACGCTTCCCTCGCGCACCGCGCAGGCGCTGTACACGGAAATCACCCCGAGCGCGAGCAGCGCGGCCATGCAGAGGAACAGGATGAAACCCGCCCACGACCACCGCAGCCCCTTCGCCCACACTTTCAGAAACTCGAGGTTCATCGGGCGCCTCCTTCGGCGGGAAGAACGGAATCCGCGGGGGCGGAGGGGACTGGGTCCGCGGGGGCGGAGGGCGCCGGGGCTCCGGCATCGTCCGGCGCCGCCGGTCCTTCCTCGGCGTTCTCCGGAATCTCCTCGGGCACCGCCTCGTGATATTCCTGCACGTCCTCCTCGTCCGATGTCTCGTCGAGCGTTTTCCCGTACATCGCGGCGTACATCGCGCGGATGAGCGGCGCCACCGTCTTCCCGCCGGACTCCCCGTCCTCGACGACGATCGACATCGCGTATTCCGGCGCCGCGCCCGCCGGGCTCCCGTACGCGATCATCCACGTGTACTTCTTCCGCTCGCCGTTCTTGTCGTACTCCGCCGTCCCGGTCTTGCCGCGGACGTCGAGTCCCGGCACCCGCGCGAGACGTCCGCCGCCGTCGCCGTTGATGACGCGGTTCATGCCCTCCCGGACCACTTTCAGGGACTGCGCCTTCCACGGAATCGCGTTCTCGACGACCGGGGCCGTCCGGTCGCCCGGCGACAAGACCAGCCACGGGCGGAGAATCTTCCCGCCGTTGGCCACCGCCGAGACGAGAATGGCCATCTGAAGCGGGGTGACGCAGAGGAAGCCCTGCCCGATCGAGATGTTGGCCGTGTCGCCGTAGCGCCATCCGTCGCGCTGCGTCCGGCGTTTCCAGGCGTCGGTCGGCAAAAGGCCGGCCCCGGCGGGGATGGGGAGGACGGGGCGACGTCCGAGACCCGCCGCCGCCATCGCGTCGTGCAGGCGCGGCTCGTATCCGAGGTCGACCCCGAGCCGGCAGAAATACACGTTGCACGACTGCGCGATCGCGTAGCCCATGTCGATCGGTCCGTGTCCGGCGCGATGGCCGCAGCGGATGCTCCGGTGGGAGGAGATCGGAAACGCTCCGGAGCAGTCGATGATCCGCGACCCGGTCGCGACGCCGGCGTCGGGCGCGGTCAGCGCCACCAGAGGTTTGAGCGTCGAGCCGGGCGGATAGATCGCCTGCGTCGCGCGGTTCACGAGCGGACGGTCCGGGTCGTTCATCAGCCGCCGCCAGACCCTCGGGGAGAGTTTCGGAAGGAATTCCTTGAGATTGTATCGGGGGGACGTCGCGAGGACGAGCAGTTCGCCGGTCCGGACGTCCATCACGACGACGGCCCCGCGGAGGCCGGTGAGCAGCCGCTCGGCCGTCTGCTGCCACGGAAGCCGGAGCGAGAGGACGACGTTCTCGCCGTCCCTCGGCATCCGCCCGACCTCGCCCGTATGCTTGTATCCGACGGCGTCGATCCGCAGGAGCTCGCCCCCGGGCTCCCCGGAGAGCACGCCGTCGTACGCCTGCTCGATCCCTCCGCGGCCGAGAAGGTCCGGAAGATAGAAATCGAACACCTCGGTCGGCTCGCCCTCTTCGTCCGCCGGAATCTCCGGCTGCCCCCGGCCCACATACCCGATGACGTGCGCCGCGGTGTCGCCGTAGGGATACACCCGGTCGGCCCGGACCTGCAGGTCCGTCCCCGGAAATGTCTCGGGGGACTCCATATAGCGCGCCATCTCGCGCTCCGAAAGGCCCGACCACGCCGTCAGGGCGAGCGGACGGCGCCGGTAGATGTGCGCCTTGATGGCGTCCCGGTCGATTTCCCGCTTTCTCCCGATTCGCGCCGAGACGCGGTCGACGAGCGCGTCCACCGCGTTCACGGTATTGGACATGTCGCCGGGCTTCCGGAGTTCCTCGACATAGATTCCGATTCCGTACGAGGGCACGCATTCCGCGAGCACCTCGCCGTCGCGCGCCAGAATCTTTCCGCGCGTCGCGGGAAGCCTCACCCGCCGGATGCTGTTCTGGTCGAGCGCCGACGCATGCTCGCCGGTGCGGACGACCTGCACCTCGTGGAGCTCGGCCCCGAGATAGCAGAGGCCGGCCAGAAAGACGGCCAGAACGCCCCACAGCCGGAGCCGCTCGCGGAAACGGGCCTCGACGACCTCCCGGTTAATCGTCATCGGGACCTCCCGTCTTCGGCGCCGCGGCGACGCCGGCCCACCGCTCCAGCGAGCGCGCGACGGCGAACACCGCGGCCGCCGCGGGAACGGCGAG
>JAZUKQ010000225.1:0-2584 GCA_045643325.1 Kiritimatiellia bacterium
CTCGGGCGTGTCTCCGGGGGCGGTGCTGTAGGGCGACGGCTCGCCGAGGTAGTCGATGCCCGCCCAGACGAATTCCCCGGCGCAGTAGCGGTCGCGCTCCAACCGCCAGAACTCGTGGTCGGGGATGTCGGTCCCCGAGCCGGAGCAGTGGTCGTAGCCGTCGACGGCGAGGCGCCCGCGCGCGTAGTCGCAGCGGTACCGCGCGGGCGGGTTGCCGAAGTCTCCGTTCGTGCTGAGCGCGGAGGCGGACTCGGAACAGACCACGGGCTTGTCCGGAAAGCGCTCATGCGCCCGGGCGTAGAGCCGCTGGTAGTTCCAGCCGATGACATCGAGCGGCTCCAAGTCGTCCGTGCCGAAACACGCCGTGTACGCGAGGGCGTTGCCCGCCGCGACGGGGCGTGTGTCGTCCAGCTCGCGGACGGCGTCGCGGAAGAGCTCCATGCGCGCGCGGGTCATGCAGTCGGCGTGCCGCCCGTTGAAGTCGGCGGACGACGGAATCTCGTTGCAGACGGACCAGAGGACGACCGACGGGTGGTTCCGGTCGCGCCGCACGAAGGCCCGCAGGTTGCGGACGACGTAGGGCTCGAGCGGCTCCTCCGGAAGGCGGCTCGCGGTGCCGTCCCACTTGTCGAAGCACTCGTCCCAGACGATGAGGCCGAGCTCGTCGCAGAGGTCGAGCAGCGCGGGGTCCGGCGCGTTGTGGCTCGTCCGGGCGGCATTGGCGCCCATGTCCTTCATGCGGAGCAGCTGGCGGCGCAGGGCGGAGCGGTGCATCGCCATGCCGAGCGGACCGAGGTCGGAGTGCAGGTTCACGCCCTGGAGCTGAAGCCGGCGGCCGTTGAGGTGGAAGCCGTCGCCGACGGTGAAGCGGGCCTCGCGGATGCCGAAACGCGTGGTCTCGGCATCGCCGCCGCACGCGATTTCGCAGGTGTGGAGCGCCGGCGAATCGACGTCCCAGAGCGCCGGGGCGGCCAGCTCGAACTCCATCGGCGAAGCGCCGGAGGCCTGCGCCTCGACGGCGCCGCCGGGCCCGCGCAGCGTCACGGTCGCGACACTGCCGCGCGACAGTTCGAATGCGACGCGGACGACGGCACGCTCCGGCGTCGCGACGGGCGTCGTGACGAACGTCTCGCCCGGCACGACGTGCGCGGCGGGCAACAGAAGCGCGCGGACGTCGCGGTAGATTCCGGCGCCGGGATACCAGCGGCTGATGTGGGGACGCGTGTCGCAGTGGACGGCGAGCGTGTTCGCGCCGGCGCGGACGAACGGCGTCGCGTCGACGCGGAAGCCCATGTATCCGTAGTCCCAGCCGCCGGCAAGGCTCCCGTTCACAAAGACCTGCGGACGCGCCATGACGCCGTCGAACTCCAGCAGGAGCGAGGCGCCCTCTTCCCGCAAGGCGCGGAAGACGCCGTCCGGGAGGTCGAGCGTACGGCGGTACCAGCCGACGCCGCGCCACGGGAGCTTCGCGGTGAAGGACTCGCCCGAGGGGTCGAAGGGGCCGGCGATGGCCCAGTCGTGCGGGACCTCGACCCGCGCCCAGCCGGAATCGTCGAATCCGGCGCCGGAGGCGTCCAGCGCGCCGGACGTGTCCCGGGAGAAACGCCAGAAGCCGGACAGGGAGAATACGACACGACGAGGATTTTCGGAAGACATGGTTGCGAGGAGGATGGTGTTCTAAGAAGAAATGGCGGGTGTACGACGATGCTCCGGGCCCGTCCCTCGGGAAACGGACGGGCGGCGGCCTTGTACCCTGCGCCCCCGCAGCTCGCCCTTCACCAGATCGCCGTGAAAGAACCACACGCGGGAGTCGAGCGAGACCCGGACCTCGTCCCCCTCGAAACGGAACTCCGCGTCGAACCGCGTGACCGCCCCGAGACAGACGCCGACCACGCGCAGCGTCGCGGCGTCCTTCCAGACGTAGTCGCACCCGAGAAGAATCGGGGGATCTTCGGCGAAAAGCGGCGTCTCGAGCTCCAGCGGGCGTCCCTTCCCCGCGAGCGCCCGGATCTCGCGGCCCGGACGGACGAACACGAACTCGAGGGCGCCGCCCGCCCTCTCCGCGATCCGCAGTTCCGTCGCGCCGTAGTTGTTCTCCGCGAGCGCGTATGTCCCGGAAATCGGCGGTCCGGACGGCGCCCGCGCCCCCGCGCCCCCGGTTCCCGCCATCGGCTGTCGCAGCCCGGCCTCGAACGCGCGCAGGCCCGCCTCCGCCCCCGGGGCCGCCGGCAGCGGCGCCGCGCTCTCGCGCAACGCGGGCAGAAGGCGCTCCCAGACCCGGTCGAGCACCGACTGCATGTCGCCGACCGTCGAGTGGATGGCCACGACCGAGCCGGACTCCGGATCCATCACGACATACTGTCCGAAGGCCCCGTCGCCGCGGAAGCAGCCGAACCTGCAGCGCCAGAACTGGAATCCGTACCCCTGCGCCCAGTCGCCCTCCCCCGGCCCGTTCTGAATCTGCGGCGAGGTCGCCGTCTCGACGTATTCCCGGGGAACGAGCTGCACCCCGTTCCACGCCCCGCGCTGCAGGACGCACTGGCCGAACGCGGCGATCTGCTCGGTCGTGAGCCACAGACCCCAC
>JAZUKQ010000226.1:0-6928 GCA_045643325.1 Kiritimatiellia bacterium
ACTTTTCGGCGAGTACACGCTCCAGGGGCTGATCGACGAGCTGGATGTCATAGAGTGCCTTTCCGTGCCCGGGAAGGAACCGATCTACGGCGAAGTCCTCACGCGGCAGGAGAAATTGTACGAGGCGATGGGAGTCGAGGCGCCCAAGTCCGCATCGTTATGCGTGCCGGGAATTTAGGTTCCAAGAATCACGGGCTACGGTCATCGGATGCCTCGCGAAGACTTTTCTTCGTCGACGCGCTCATTGTAGCCACTCCGATGCCCGATACTGTACGCGGACCCCATCGCCGTTATGACGATCACCGTCGAGACGCTGATTGTGAAGATGTCTGATAGAGTCATTTCGTGGATTGACATGACCAAGGGATTATGAAACGATGAACCCCGAACGCAAGGAAAGTAGCGCCCAGGACGTTAAGCTGCGGGGCCTTTAGGCCATGTTTCAGCTCTGGCCTTGCGTTCTTTGTTTTTCCCCCAATTGCGAAAGAACTCGCGTCGATCCGCTTTTGCCTTTTTCTCCGTGTCGCTTCTGCTGTAAATCCCGCGCCGCCCTCCCCTGCCGTGCCGCCAACCGACGGCGAGAATCACCGCGTTGCCGCCAACGGAGATTCCCGCGTCGATGATGCGGCTCACGAACTTCTGCAAAAAGAACACGCGCCCCGCGTTCACACTGACCGGATGCGCGAGAAGGACCCGGAAGCGATCGGAACGCGGAACGCGAAGGAGTTTGCGCGGGGCGAGCCTCGGCCCCACCCTTCGGCGAAGAGAAAGAACCGCCTAGACGAGCTTGCCGAAAAGGCCGCCGGCCGCCTTGGCGAGGTCGCCCAACTGGGCCACGGCCTCGCCGCCCTTGCCGAGGAGTTCCTTGAAGCGCTCGTCGAGCTTCGAAGCCTCAAGAAGGGAGGACATGCCGTTGGCGACGTCGCCGCCCTTGAGGAGTTGGAGGGCCTTGTCGGCGAGGGAGACGAGGTCCGTCTTGCCTTCGTCCTGGAGCGTGGTGATGAGGGAGGTCAGTTTCTGAAGAAGATCAGCGTCCATGGGTATCCTTTCAATGGTGGGTTTCCGGCATTTTAGCGAGAATGGACGGGAAGGTCAAACAAGCCGCGAATCGCGGCATCACGGGCAAGTTGCAGCATCGGCCGGGTCGGCCGAGGAAAGGGGCCGTCCCCGGGGTCTTCCCGCTGTGTCACGCCTCGGTCCGCGCGAACCGGAGGAACGTGTCGTCGGAACCGCGCGAGCGCTTGACCGCGCAAAGGAGGAGCGGAGCGCCGTTTTCAAGAAACAAAAGCTGCGGACGCTCCACACGGGCGTCGCGGCGGAACCGCCCGGCGCCGTCCGGTCTCGTCCGCCCCAGGACCGGCCCCGTGTTCCGCCATGTCCGTCCCCCGTCGGCGGACTCGAACCGGACAATCGCCCGGGACAGACGCGAGTAGTTCCGACCGTTGTCCTTGAGAAGGCAGCAAAGGCGGTCCCCGCGGACATACACAAACGGATCCTCCCCGGGAAACGGGACGCCCGGGACCGGAAACAAGTCCGAGGAGACCGGCTCGAACGGCCCCGACGGCGAGTCGGCGAGCGCCGCGCCCAGACGGACCGGTCCGTAGAACGGTCCCGGGCGCTCGTCCGCGACCCATTTGTAGACCATCAGCCAACCGCCGGACGGAAGCCGGCAGACGCTCGGATTCGATGTCATCACGGCGCCCCCGTGCCGGAGGACCGGCTCCGCCGACCGGCGGAACGGGCCTTCCGGCGCGTCGCTCCACGCGACCCCGATCCGCTGATGGTTCCGATGGTCCCACCACTCCCCCGTGTCGCTGAAATTCCCCATGTAGTAGAGATAGGTCCGCCCGCCGTCCCGGAGAGCGGTTGGATTGTGCGTCACGTCGCGGTCCCACGCGCCCTCCGCCCCCGCGCCGGGAAGACACCACGAACGGAACACGAAGGGAGCGCCAAGGCGCGGAGCGAACGCGTGTCCGACGCGCGACCGCGAGACCCACGCCTCGAATCCCGCCTCCCTCTCCCAAGCGGAGAAATAGAGATGGAATCCGCCGCCGTCGTCCCGGACCACGCTTCCGCACCAGAGAATCCAGTCCTCCGCCGACAGCCCCGAAGGAACCCGCAACTCGTCCCAGACGGTATTCATCGCGTCAGATTCCGCCGACCTTGAACGGCTCGTCGGCGGGCCGGACCCACGCGTCGCGCGGGACGGGCGAGACCAGTCCCTCCGCGTCCAACCGCGCGTCTCCGCCGCCGTACAGACGGAACAGCGTGTCCAGCGCCGCCCCTTCGAACGTCACATCGCGGAGCCGGAGGCCGCGCGCCGCGTGAAGTTTCGCGGCATGGCCGTCCCGGAAGGTGTCCGCGAACGAGATCCGGACATGCTCGAACGTCCAGTCGGTCGGCCGCTCCGCGTCGCCGTACATCGTGAGCGGAAGCCGGATTCCGCTCGCTCGGACGTTCCGGAAGACGACGGACGCCAGCGGCGCTCCCCGTTGCCACGCCTCGCTTCCGGAAAAGTTGTAATGAAGGAACCGGTCGCAGTTCTCGACCTCGCAGTCCTCGACGACGATGTTTCCCGGCGTCTGCCGGACCGTTTCCGCCTCCGTGCAGAAATAGGTGAAGAACGAGAGCATGTTGCGGCGGCCGCCCGACTCGGGATGCGCGCCGATTCGCTTCTCCTCCGGCGTGAGGCTTCCGCGGAAGACGGCCTCGCCCGGCCCGGCGAACCGGCACCGGGAAATACGGACGTCGGTGCCGCCGAACCGCATGCCGCTGCAGGAGGAATTGAAAAGGCAGCCCTCGACCCGGACGCCGATGTTGTCGAACCCGGCCAGTCCGTCGTCGCCCGTCCGGAATTCGCTGTCCGCAAGAGAGACGTTGTCGCATCCGCGGATGTGGAACCCGTCGTGCCCGCCCCGGACCGAGATCCGCCTCGCCCGGATGTCCCGGCAGTCGAAGAGCGCGTGCGCCCAGTTTCCGCTGTCGCGGACCTCGTATCCCTCGAGCGCGATGCCGCGGCACATCCGGAAATTGATGCCGTGGGGGCCCCGGTATCCCTCTTCCCCCTGCGCGTCGAAACAGTCGGAACCGTCGATCGCGGAGCCCTTCTCTCCGAGAACGGCGATGTCTTCCGCCTGAAACGCTTTGACGAGCGCGTTGTTCCAGCGCGTGAACGGACAGGTCGCGTAATTCTTCCGGCGGGCCTCCGGGGGCGCGGAGGGAGGGAGCGGGACGTACTCCGGGGGAACCGGCTCGACCTCGTCCGCGAGAAACCGGTCATAGTCCTCGGGATTCCGGCTTCCTTTGAGAACCGCGTTCTCCCGGAGGTGGAGCGTGACATGGCTCCGGAGGCGGAGCCCGCCCGTCCGCCAGACTCCCGGGGGAACCTCGACCGTCCCGCCGCCCGCGCGGAAGCAGGCGTCGATAGCGGCCTGAATCGCCGCGGTCTGGAGTTCCGGAACGTCCGGCACGGCGCCGAAATCGGCGACGGACCAGAGCGCCGCGCGGGCGGACACGGCGGGACCGTCCGGGGGCTCGGGCCCGGCGGACACGGACGCGGAAGCGGACGAAAACGCAACCGCGGACGCGAGAGCTCCCGGAAGAACAACCCGGAAAGCTGCGACTCGTTGAAGAACTTTCATGGCAACGGACACTTTACCACTTCCGGAACCCCATGACCAGTCCGCGGAAACTTTCCGCACCGTAGTTTCATCGACCGCCTCCCTCGTTGTTTCGCGCCTCCGTTTCACGCGAGGAAAGGGATGAGGGCACGAACGCCGTCTCATGGAACCCTGATGTTTCGGCGGGAAGAGGCTTCTCGCGCCGGGTCCTCGGAAGTGTCGGGGAGACGATTCGGCGGGAGACGGCGCGGGCCACACAATGACGGAGATGACACAACCGCTCTTCAGCACCCTCTCCGGCACGGTGTCGAACCTGACGATTTCGGGAATGTCCTTCACGGACCGCTATTTCTCCGCCCCGGAGCCGCTTCCAGAGAACTCCCTGACGAACAAGACGGCGCTCCGCCTCCTCAACGCCTATGCGAAGGCGAAGGACGGTCTGCTCTCCTGGAAGCAGGCGGCGGACTGGCCGGATTTTTCCTGAAAGAAGACGCTTCCTCGGCGACAGTCTTTATTCTGTTGCAGACCGAACCGCTCATTTCACGCGTTTCGGCATTTCATACGCGGGCTTCGGCGCGAAGTCCTTGGGAACGATGCCGAAGTGGTCTTCGCAGGAACCGGCGTCATTTTCGGGCGTCGGGAACTCGTAGATGAAGTACGCCACCATGATGCTGGTGTGCAAGCGCCTTTTCACGGAAAACAAAAGAATTATCCGCAGGCGAAACCCGGTACGAAATCCAACGTATGGCCTAACGGCGGGGAGTTACGGCTTACTTGTTCGGAATGTCGTAGGGTGCTGCGGGTTCCGCAACGCAGGGAATATCTCTCGGAACTTGTCCATATTGACCATGAGACAAGCCTTCAAAAGACAAATCCTCGTCCAATGTGGGCCAATGAATGCCAAAGGGAGAGACCTGTATCGTCATCAAATCGGTTGCCGAGGCCGCGGCCAGTCTTGGATTCTCACGATAGGGGAAGTTTATCTGCACCCCGCTGGCAAAACGAAGGCAAAGTTTTTCGCCTTCCAAGCAAACAGAAACACTATCCAACGAATCCATGCCACTTCTCCATGATTTCCCGCCGATGCTCTTTCGCGATTTCCATGGCTTTTCAAACCTCCGAAATCTTCATGAGACGAGATTCCCGGAGCTCAATATCAGGGAACAATTCAATCGTTGCCTCTCCTCCTCCATACGCGACATGAACATGAGTGGCTCATGTTCGTTGCTGTAAAAGAAGAAGCGAAATCCGTCAATGGTGAAAACGGTCGGCATAGATCAATACAATGTTAAAACGCACAGTATGCATCCTACGGATGAGGAAGAGAATAGCAGAGAAGCGGATGGGACGCAATGCGCAGTAGATGTTACAATTTTGCGACCAAATTGACCATAAGGAAGTGATATGCTATAATGAGCGGTAAGAAAAAGTAGATAAAAAATCTTACCATGAGTCAAGATGAGATAATCAGGTTTGTGAAGCAGAAGGGCAAGGGATATGCCTTTAGTGCTTCTGATCTTCCAAACTATGGTTCGCGCACAATGGTCGACAAGACTCTGTGTGTGATGGTGCGTGGTGGAAAGATCAGGCGGGTGATGCGCGGGGTTTATGATTTGCCGAGATACAGTGACATTCTCAAGAAAGAGGCTCCTCCAGACCTCGAGGCAGTTGTAAACGCCTTGGCCAGGAAGTTTGGGTGGAATCTGCTTCCGAGTGATGAAGGTGCTGTGAATGGGTTTGGCTTGTCCACGCAGATTCCAGCTCGAATGGTCTATCTTTCATCTGGTCCATCTCGAATCTATAAGGTTGGGAGGCATACAATAGAATTTCGCCATCGCTGTTCCCGTGTAACGGATATTCCGGCTAAGAATGCGCGGATGGTGGTAAGAGCGTTAAAGGGTCTTGGCAAGAATTATGCGACGCGAGAGATCGTTTCCAATATGGCGAGCAGATATTCTGATGAAGAGTGGAGGCGGATATGCGAGGCGTCGCAAAGAGTGTCCTCCTGGATCAAGGACCTTATCATTGCCGAGAGGGAACGGAGAACATCCCGATGAATGGTGTTGAAAATCAACGGCCCCGGCGAAGTCGAAAGGGCGTTGCGAAGGCAGGAAAGCCCGTCGAGTTGTCGGGTGCACAAGACCTATATGCTTTTTTGTACAAGGCGTGTGACATCATTCGCGGTCCGGTGAGCCATGAGAACTTCAAGGATTACATTACGCCGCTTTTGTACTTCAAGCGCATCAGTGACGTGTGGGATGAGGAACGAGATCGTGCGTTGGAGGAATCGGGTGGGGATGAGGAGTATGCGCTCTTTCCAGAGCAGCATCGGTTTGTGATTCCAGAGGGATGCCACTGGGCGGATATTCGCAAGCGCACCGAAAATCTGGGCGCGGCAATTGTCGGGGCAATGCGGCAGATCGAGCTGGCGAATCCAAACACGTTGTATGGCGTTTTGTCGATTTTCGGGACGGCGAATTGGACGGATAAGTCTATTCTCTCGGACGGACGCATCACAGATCTGCTGAATCACTTTTCCAAACGGCGCCTGGGGAATGGTGATTATTCGGCCGACTTGATGGGTGACGCCTATGAAATCCTGTTGAAGAAGTTTGCCGACGAGTCGAAGAAGAAGGCCGGCGAGTTCTATACGCCTCGCGCCGTGGTTAAATTGCTCGTGCGCATTCTTGATCCTCAGCCGGGCGAGCGCGTCTATGATCCCGCGTGTGGATCGGGCGGTATGCTGATCGAGGCCATCCATCACATGCACAACGATACGCTTTGCTGTGGTTCGATTTACGGGCAGGAGAAGAACGTTACCAATGCCGCCGTTGCCAAGATGAACCTCTTTCTGCATGGCGCGGCTGATTTCGACGTCATTCAAGGGGATACGCTGCGCGATCCGAAGATTGTCAGCGGCGATCAATTGGCTCGCTTCGAGTGCGTTATCGCCAATCCGCCGTTCTCGCTCGACAAATGGGGCGCGGCGGCGTGGTCGAACGACCGCTATGGACGTAACCTCTGGGGGACGCCGCCGGACAGCTGTGGGGACTATGCTTGGCTCCAGCACATGGTCGCTTCGATGGCCTGGGAAAACGGACGTGTTGCGGTTGTCTTGCCGCAGGGTGTCCTATTCCGTGGCGACGCCGAAGGGCAGATTCGTGAGAAGCTCGTTAAGAGCGACTTGATTGAAGCGGTCATCACATTGGGCGAACGTCTGTTCTACGGGGCCGGAATCGCTCCGTGTGTCCTCATTCTTCGCCGCCAGAAACGTCCCGAACGCATCGGCAAGATGCTGATGCTGGATG
>JAZUKQ010000227.1:0-20229 GCA_045643325.1 Kiritimatiellia bacterium
CTCGGAAGCCGGAAGTTCATCGAGCGGCTGTACGCGGCCGCGCTTCCGGACTCGTTCGCCGCCAGACGCAAGCGGCGGAAGACCCGCGACGCGGCCCCCTGCCTCGTCCTCTCCAACGGAGAGCGCGTCCAGGCCGCCGCGGAAGCCTCCCGCGCCGCGTAGTCCCCTCCCCCAAAAACGCGAAAGACGAAATCGCGTATCATACATGCGTTTGCGTACCAATCCCCCAAGAGAATAATCCATCCGAAAGTCCTCAAAAGTCCGCGAAGTGCCTAACTCAGCAACGTCTGACAATGTTCCGCAGAGACGAACCATTCGGCGTGACGGCGAATATTCTGTTTGTGAATCAATACTCCCCTTTCCGTTGCCTCTTGAAGACGAGGCGGGTATAATCCTGTGCATCCTTCCATAAACTCCGGGCCGAATACGGAGTCCCTCCCGCCGCCCCCATTCCATGGACAAGCTCACCGAACGTTTTCTTCGCCACACCGCCTTTCCGACCATGTCGGACGGGAAGTCACCGGACCGCACCAACTCAGCCAAACAGTCCCCCCTCGCCCGCTTCGCCAACCGGAAGGAATTTGCCCCGCGTCTGACAGACCGGCTCGACACCCCATACGGCGCAGACCGTTTCGAATCCGTCTCCGTCGAGACGACGCACCGCGTGACCGACATCCTCATCCCCCTCTGCTCGGAGAACTAGACGCATGAGCCCGCCTCCCTTCCGAAACGGCAATTCCGGCGACGAACGCCGCGCGACGAAGCCCTGGCCCGTGGTTCGGCGTCTGCTCCGCAATCTGCGGGGCCGGCGCCGCGATGTCTGGCTCATGATTGTCCCGCTCGCGGTGTCGATTCCCGCCGGGCTCTTCACGCCCAAGGCGACCGGCAGGGCGATCGACGCCATCGCGAACCCCGGCGAGAACGGCGTGGACTACCGGGAACTCGCGCTCGCCGTCGCGCTGCTTCTCGGCTCCGGCGCGGTCTCGATGGTCGGACGTCTTGTCCAGGAACTCGCCGCCTCCAGAATATCGACCTACTCCATCCGCGACCTCCGCGCGGAACTCTTCGCGCATGTCGAGCGGCTGCCGCTCAAACGCTTCACCGACTCGACTCACGGCGAGCTCATGAGCCGCCTCACCAACGACGTCGGGATGATCTCGAACATCCTCGGAATGGGCATCGCCCGCTTCATCGAGACGGTTCTCACCATCGTCGGCGTCCTCTACTGCATGCTCCGCCAGAATGTGATGATGACGGGCGTCGCCTGCCTCGTCGTGCCGTTCACAGCGGCCGCCGGAACGCTGATCGCCAAGGCCTCGTACAGGCTGTGGCGCGAACGGCAGAAACGCGTCGGGGAGGTCAACGCGTTCATCGAGGAAAATGTCTCCGGCCTCCGCACCGTCCAAGCGTTCGGCCGCGGCTCCGACGCCTCCGAACGCCTGGACGGACTCGCCTCGGACCTTTGCCGCGTCAGCGTCCGCGCGGATGTCGTCTCGGGCGTCATGGGCCCGGTAATGAACACGCTCGGGAATCTGTCGTTCGTCGCGCTCGCCGCCGCCGGCGGCTACCTCGCGCTGCGCGGGAAACTCACCATCGGCGAAATCACGACGTTCGTGCTCTACGCCCGCATGTTCTCGCGCCCCGTGAGCGAGCTCGCCAACCAGTTCAACAGCATCCAATCCGCCGTCGCGGGAGCGGAACGGGTCTTCTCCGTCATCGACGAGACGCCCGAGGAGCCCCCGCCAAACGGCGGCGCCGAGGCGCGGACGGACGCCCGCGCCCCCGTCCGCGGCAAAATCGAGTTCGAGGGCGTGACCTTCGGCTACCGGCCGGACGTGAACGTCATCCACGAGTTCCGCACGGTGATCGAGCCCGGGGAGCGCTTGGCTCTGGTCGGAGAGACCGGCTCCGGAAAAACAACGCTCATCTCGCTGTTTCTGCGGTTTTACGAAATCGGAGGCGGACGCATCCTGCTGGACGGACGCGACATCCGGGAGATACCGCTCGCGGAACTCCGGCGCAATGTGGCGGTCGTCCTGCAGGACACGCACCTTTTCACGGGAACCATCGCGGAGAACATCCGTTTCGGAGCGCCCGACGCGGACGACGAGGCGGTCGCGCGCGCCGCCGAACGCGCGGGCGTGACGCTCTTCGCCTCGCGCTATCCCGAGGGACTCCAGGCGAAAGTCGGCCGCGACGGCGCGACGCTCTCCCAAGGCCAGCGGCAGATGATCTCCATCGCCCGGGCGATGCTCGCGGACCCACCCATCCTCATCCTCGACGAGGCGACCTCCAATGTCGACACCCGGACGGAACTCCACATCCAACGGGCGATGCTCGGCCTCATGAAAGGCCGCACCTGCATCGTGATCGCCCACCGGCTCTCGACCATCCGGGAGGCCGACGAGATTATCGTCCTCGACCGCGGACGCATCGCCGAAAAGGGCACGCACGCGGAACTCTCGGCTCTCGGCGGCAAATACTCGGCCCTGTGCGCCGCGCAGGCCGCCGGCCGCGAAATCTAGCCGGCACGCGCGTCCGAACCCGCCGCCTCAACAGTCCGCGTCTCGCGCGGCGGCCGGCCGACCAAATCTCCGCGACGGTCCCCGAGGACGGCATTTCCGATATTCCGGTTTTGCTTCCCGCGAAATTTCCGGTTTTGCTTTCCACGCGACACCTCCAGAAAAAACATTTGACGGGAAATTGATTCGGAAGTATCATCCTGAAAAACAGTCTCATGTGCGAGTTATCACTTGGTATCCGTAATACGAGGCACTATCCTAACAGATCATACTCAGCCAACCAATCCACCCATGAAAAAGCACGCCTGCCCGATCCTGCATCCTGTCCTCGCGGTCTGCGCCCTTCTCGCGTTTCCGGCCCTCGCCGACATCAAGATCTACGAGCCGGTCTCCGGCACCGGGGACGGCACGGAGACCTCCACGACCGTCGAGTCGTGGGACTACGCCGACCTCACCCCGTCGACGCTCGGAAACCTGTCCGACTACGCCCTCAGCAAATGGTATGAGTACCAGAACCGCTATAAGCCGTTCGACAATGACGACTCGACCATCTGGATGTTCGCCGGAGTCACCAGCGGGACCTCCGTGGGCTACGCGATTTTCGATTTCGGCGCGCCGACCGTCGTGAACGCGTACGGCATCAAAACAGGGGACACGGAAGTCTACTGCCCGAAAGGATTCTCCCTCTGGGGCTCGAACAGCGAGTCCCTCGACCTCTCCCAAGGCTCCGTGACGGCGAGCGGCAATACGAAAACGTACGATATCACGGCCGGCGGGACGGTCAACACCGACATCGTCTGGACGCAACTCGACGCCCGCGACAGTAAAACCTATTTCGGAAGCGCCTGGAAATCGGCGACGCACCACCGGATTTTCAAGTTCACGAACACGACTCCCTACCGGTATTATAAGTGGCAGTGCGACTCGATCACCGGCGGCAACGGACAGTTCTGGCTGCGCGAGCTCGAGCTCTACCGCGTCTCCTCGGGCGGACGTCTCACCGTCTGCGGAAATCCCGGCGACTACGGCGTCTCCTCGCCGGCTTACGGTATCTCGGAAGAATACGCCGGACAGACGGTCGCCTTCACGGCCCCCGCGGACGGCGACACCCCGGACGGCGACGCCATGTTCTCCTGCTCGGGCTACGAGATCGCCACCGCCGTCGGAACAAGCGACGACTGGACGACGGTCGTCTCCGGCACGATTTCCGCGGGAATGTCGTTCCAGCATTTCGTCTCGGACGAGACGAACACGCGCGTCACCTGGATTTTCGACACGCTGTATAATGTCTCTTCCGCCGAAACGGAAAACGGGACGGTCTCCGGCACCGGCTTCTATGCCCAAGGATCGTCCGCCACGCTGACAGCCTCACCCGCACCGGGCTACCGCTTCGTAAGCTGGTCCGGCGACGTTCCGGAGGCCGACCGGTTCTCGGCCACCGTCACGCTCTCGGTGTCCCGCGCGCTCGCCGTCGCCCCGCTCTTCATCGCCGCCGACCTTCCTTCGGAACAATATGTCGCGACGGACGGAGACGACGCGAACGACGGCTTCTCCGCGGAATTTCCCAAAGCCACGATTCCCGCCGCCCTCGACATGCTCAACGCGCTCGGCGGCGGCACGATGTTCATCGCCCCGGGTACCTATACCAACTCCAACATCGAGCTCACCCGGGCCATCGTCGTGGGCGGAACGACCGGCGACCCGGCCGACGTCGTCATCGACGCCACGAAGGCCCCGCAGGCGAACAGCACCCGCCGCGTGTTCCGCCTGAACCATCCGGACGCGGTCGTCCACTCCCTCACCATGCGGGGCGGATACACCTACCAGATTTCCACGGGCGGCGCCGGCGCGCTGATCGACACGGCGGGCGGCACCGTCTCCAACTGCGTGGTCACGGCATGCAATCCCGGCCACCAGTACGACAAGGGCTCGGTCGTCCTGCTCGGCGAGACCGCCCGCCTCACACGGTGCCGGATCGTGAACAATACGCTTCCGGACGACGCCACGTGGTCCGGCAACTCGTATGGTCAGGCCAACGCCGCCGTCAACGCCTCTGCCGGCCGGATCGACAACTGCCTCGTTTCGGGAACCGCGGCGGGCGACACCTATCAGGACGACATCACAAAGTCCACCACGTCCGCCGTCCGCCTGCGCGGTACCGCGGTCATCGAGAACTGCACGATTGTCGGAAACAACACGCACACCACCGGCGGCATCTTCTTCGAGGGAACGGGCGCGTCCGCGGTGAACTGCGTCGTCGCCGGCAATACGACGCCCTGGTCCGGGACGCTCCCGGAACGGAACGGCTATGTGCCCGGACAGGAGGCGCTCTACACCGCCTGCGCGATGGATTCCGCCCTGCCGGTCAACGGCACCTGCGTCGTCGGAACGACCGCGACCTTCTTCCGCGACTACGCCGCGGGCGATCTCCGTCCGGACACGGCCGGTCCCCTGGTCAACCGCGGCGCGGCGCTCGCCTCCGCCCCCGCGCTCGACCTCGCGGGAAATCCCCGCGTCGTCGAACGGATCGACATCGGCGCCTTCGAGGGTCCCGCAGCCGCGACCCTGCTTCTGGTGAGATAGCGCCCGGACGCCGCGGACGAGGGCGCTTCCGCGCCCCCGGAAGATCCGGCAACGGGCTTGCGCCCGCGTACGGCGTGCCGCCGACGCGGGCAGGTTCGTTGTCTGCCAGCGGGTGTTCCGCCGGAACCGGTTTTCTGATATAATTTTTCCCAGATGAAAATCAGCGTCGTCACCCCGAACTACAACTACGGGCGCTTCCTCCGCAAATGTCTGGAGAGCGTCCTCGCGCAGCTTTCCCCGGACTCCTCCCTCGAACTCGAGCACATTGTCCAGGACGCGCTCTCGACGGACGAGACGCCCGACGTCCTCTCCGCGTGGCGGAAAGAGCTGGAGGGCCGCGGCGCGGTCTGCGACGGGGAGGACGCCTCCGGTTCGTTCACCCTCCGGCTTCCGACCCTCAGATACACGCTCCGCGTCGTCCGGGAGAAGGACGCCGGGCAGACCGACGCGATCAACCGCGGTCTCCGCCGCGCGTCCGGCGATCTCGTCTGCTGGCTGAACGCGGACGAATACTACTTGGGAGGCGACACCGAAGGCCGGAAGGGAGACGGCAAGAACACACCAAGGACTCCGTCCCCGCTCGGAAAAATCGCCGGATTTTTTGAATCTCATCCCGAAGCCGACTTCGTCTATGGCGAGGTGCTGTTCGTAGACAAGGACGACAAGCCGATGCGGGTGAAGCGCGGGCATCCGTTCTCGTTGTTCATCGCGACGATGTACGGCTGTTTCATCAGTTCGTGCTCTTCGTTCTGGAGGCGGCGGATTCTCGACGACGGGCACTTCCTCGACCCGTCGTACAAGGTCATTATGGACAACGAGTACTACTGCCGACTCTCGTCCAAAGGATACAGATTCAAATTCATCCCGCTCACTGTCGCCGCCTTCACTTGGCACGACGAGAACATCTCGACCGTTCTCCAGAAAGTCCGGAGGGCGGAAAACGTCCAGATCAAGAAACTCTACGGGAAGCCTTGGATCAACGCCGTAGCCGCCCGCCGGAAGAAGCGGCCCTACCGTCCGTTCTGGAAAATCGCCCGTCTCCTCCACGGTGTCCTGACCACCCTTCGGATGATGCGTTTTCCTCGGGAAACCGCCGCCTCCTTCCAATGATTCCGAACACCGGGCCCCAACCGATGACACCGCTTTCCACCGACGAGCTCCGCCAGACCGAGCTGGCGATTTTGGACGAGGTCATGTCGTTCTGCAAAACCCGAGGTCTCCGCTGTTTTCTCGCCGGAGGATCCCTCCTCGGCGCCATCCGCCACAAAGGCTTCATCCCGTGGGACGACGACATCGACGTCGCCCTTCCCCGCCCAGACTACGACCGGCTTCTCGCCGAGTTTCCGGCCGACCACCCGTTTCTTCGGCTGTTCGCCCCGGGCCGCCCCGAGAACTATCCGTTCGCGTTCGCCTCTGTCGGCGACATCCGGACCCGCAAACTCGAGCGGAATCTCCGTGACCGCTGCCGCGCCTGCATCCATGTGAACATCGACGTGTTCCCGATGGACGGACTCCCCGACTCGGAAACGGAGCGGACCGCCTATTTCACGGAAATCCAGCGCATGGGCTCGCGGCTCCAGTGCGCGACCTACCGTTGCGGCACGGGCAAAGGGTTCGCGAGAACGATCCGGAAAAATATCGGCATCCTTCTCTGGCGCGTTTTGGAACTTTTCGGTCGCACCTCCGTACGGAAGGCCGTAGCGGATTTCGATACGCTGGCCCGGCGCTATCCGTACGACGGCGCCGTCTACGCCGGATGCACCTCGCTCTCCCATTACGGGGCGCGGGAGACAAACCGGAAGACCGCGTTCGAGTCCACGGTCGATGTCGATTTCGAGGGAAGAAGGCTTGCCGCCCCCGCCGGCTATGACGCCTATCTTCACGGACTCTACGGCGACTACATGAAGCCGCCCCCCGCTCCGATGCGGACCACCCATCACGAGTCCGACGCCTTCCGGTTGGGATGAACATCCGCGGCGCTCTTGTTCCCCGTCTTTTTCTTTGCTACACTTCCTGTTGTTTTCTCTTCCCGATTGTCCGTACGACAGTTGATCTGGATTTTCCACTTCTTCCAAAATGAAATTTAAAGCCCTTGTCACCGCTGAGATTCTTCCAGAGATTCTCGCCCCGCTCGCGGACCGCGTCGATTTCACCTATGACGGGTACCACCTCGACCATGTGGTCATGCCCCACGAGGAACTTATCGCCAAGATTCCCGCCTACGACATCCTCGTCTGCGAATACGATACGATTGACAAGGCCGTCCTCGACGCCGCGACGAACCTCAAGTTCATTGTCTGCTGCCGCGGCGGAGTCAAGACGGTTATCGACCTCGACTATGCCAAGGAGAAGGGCGTCACCGTCTGCAACAACGCCGGGCGCAATGCCCGCGCCGTCGCCGACATCACCCTCGGCTTCATCCTCGACATGACGCGCAACATCACGCGGTCCAGCTCCGCGATCCGCAACCGCGTCATCACCATGGACCAGAGCACGAAGCCCAAGGAGTACCGCGACACCGTCTGGGGACTCGACAACGACAGCCCCTTCATACGCTTCCGAGGACGCAGCGTCAACTATATGACGCTCGGGCTCGTCGGTTTCGGCCACGTGGGCCGCCTCGTCGCGGATCGCGCCCGGGCCTTCGGGATGAAAATCATCGCGTTCGACCCGTACGTCAAGCAGGAAACCGTGCCCGGAGACGTCGAAATCGTCTCTTTCGACGACCTGCTCGCCCGCGCGGACGTCATCACCCTCCACTGCGCGCAGACCGCGGAAAACAAAAATATGTTCTCGGCGGAGGTCTTTTCCAGGATGAAAAAGGGGAGCTACTTCATCAACACCGCGCGCGGCGGGCTGGTCGACGAGACCGCGCTCGTCGCCGCGCTTGAGTCGGAGCACCTCGCCGGTGCCGCTCTGGATGTCACCGCCGTGGAGCCCATCGCGCCGGACTCCCCGCTGGTCGACGCGAAAAACCTCCTCGTCACGCCCCATATCGCCGGCTCGTCCTTCGACGTACAGATGACCGGGAGCCGCATGGTTCTCGAATATCTCGGCGCCTGGCTCGACGGCACGAGGCCCGGCAACTGCGTGGTCTACTGTCCCAAGGCCTAGCGCCGGAAAAGGAGCCAGGAAATGTCCGACGGAATCCGCCCGGAACTGCTCGCGCTCACCGAGCTCTCCCACGAGTTCGGCACTCCCCGCTATGTCCGCGCCGGCGGCGGAAACACCTCGTTCAAAGAGGGGAACACCCTTTGGGTCAAGCCCTCGGGATGCACCCTCGCGGGTCTGACGCCCGACATGTTCGTTGTCCTCGACCGCGCGCGGCTTTCGGAGCTCTACAACATCGAGCCGCCGGCGGACTCCTCCTCCCGCGAGGCCCTCGTCAAGGACATGATGGCCTCGGCCGCCCTTCCCTCTCCGGTCCCGCGCCGCGCCTCGGTCGAGGCCGCGCTCCACGACTCGCTCTCCGCCGCCTACGTCGTCCACACCCACCCCGCGTGGGTCAACGGGCTCACCTGCTCCATCGGAGGGGCCGCGGCGTCCGCGAGGATCTTCCCCGACGCCCTCTATCTGCCCTACACCGACCCGGGCTATACGCTCTGCATGGCCGTCCGGAAGGCGGTTCTCCGCTACCGGGAGACTCATGAAGACCGCGATCCGGAGGTCATCCTTCTCGAGAACCACGGCATTTTCGTGTCGTCCGACACACCGGACGGCGTCCGCCGGCTGTATGCGGAGGTCGAGACGGTCCTCTCGAAGGAATACGCCGCGGTTGGCATCGATCCGGAGGCGTCCCTGCGAGCCGACTCCGCCCCCGCGGACACCCGCGCCGCGGACGTTTGGGGACCCGTTCTCCGCGAAGCGTTCGGCGACGACGCGGCGGCGGTCGTCGTCTCCGCGCCCTTCCCCGTCTTCAACGGACCGCTCAACCCGGACCAGCTCGTCTATGCCAAGGCCTATCTCTTCGACGGCGTGCCGACTCCGGAGAATCTCCGCGAATTCTCGCGCCGCCGCGGCTACGCCCCGAGAATCGTCGCGGTGCCCGGCGCGGTCCTCGCGCTCGGAAAGACCGAGAAGGCGGCCCGCCTCGCGCTCGACCTCGCCGAGGACAGCGCTCTGATCGCCCGCGCCGCCCGGGCCTTCGGCGGCGTCCTGTGCATGGACGAGCGCGCCCGTCGCTTCATCGAGACCTGGGAGGCCGAATCCTACCGCTCGAAACAGGTCTGAAACGCGCGTACCCATGAACAAGAAAAAGAATATCGGCTTCATCCTCTCCGGCGGCGTCGGCTCGCGTTTCGGCTCCGACATGCCGAAACAATACTGCACCTTGCTCGGACGTGAGGTCATCGCCTACACCGTCGACGCGTTCCGGGCCTCGAAACAACTCGACGACTTCTTCGTCGTCGTGGACGAGAACCTGATCAACGCCCAACGCGTCGAGGACGCCTACGGCGTCAAGTGCGTCGCCGGCGGGAAGACACGCAACGGATCGTTCCAGAACGCGCTCGACCATATCGCGGAGACCTTTCCGGACTGCGAGAAGATCATCGAGAACAACGCGGCATGCCCGATGATCACAGCGGAGCTTGTCGACGAGTTTCTCGGCCTCCTCGACGACTACGACTATGTCGAGGCGGCATACAAGATCACCGACGCCCTCGGCTCGTACAAGGACCGTGTCGCCAACCGCGAGGACTTCTACTTGATCCAAGCGCCCGACGCCTACCGCTTTCCGCTTCTCCGGAAGCACTACAACCCGGACTCCCCGCTCGGCCATCCCGCGCACCAACTCCCTCCCGAGGCCGTCGGCTATCGGTATTTCGGCTACGCGCACAACATCAAGATCACCTATCCGCTCGACATCGAGATCGCCGAGGTGCTGATGCGGAACAGGGCGCGGCCCTGACAACCGTCTTCCGCCATGCAAGAACTGAACATGACCCTCCAGGAAGTCCAGAAGATGGAGCTGGAGATTCTTCTCGACATCGACCGGTTCTGCCGGGAACGGAAGATTCCGTACACCCTTTGGGCGGGCTCCATGCTGGGCGCGGCCCGGCACAAGGGGTTCATCCCCTGGGACGACGACATCGACATCGCCATGCCGCGTCCGTACTACGAGCGGTTCATCCGCGAGTACACTCCGGAAAACGGCGCGAAATTCCGGATTCTCAGCGCGCTCACCCATAAGAACTACCCCTACTACATTTCCCGCGTAGACAATCCCACGACGCGCATCGACCTCGAAATCTGCAAGTTCAAGGACTGCGGCCTCTGTGTCGATATTCTTCCGCTCGACGGGATGTCCGCCAGTCCGCGCGTCCAAAAAATCACGCGCTGGCTCGCGGTCAAGCTGAAAGACGTGAAGTATTGGAAAAACCATTACGTGGAGCTCCGGCTGAAAAATCTCCACAAACTGGTCATTCCGGGTCTTCTCCCGTGGCGCACGGTCAAATGGCTCTATGACCGGCTCCTCCAACGCTATCCCTTCGAGGGATCGCCGTATTTCTGCTGTCTCGCCCACGCGCTCGAGCGCGACAAGGCCAACAGCTGGCCCGCCTCCGCCGTCTCGGAGTTCGTCGAGGTTCCGTTCGAAGGGCATCCTGTTTTCATCGCCAAGGGCTATGACACCGTCCTCACGATGCTCTACGGCGACTACATGACCCCGCCTCCCGCCGACAAACGCAACGACACCCATCTGTACCGGATCCGGCGGCTTTCTTCCGGCGGCGACAAGACTTCCGACTAGATTTTACCATGCAAGCCCAGACTATGACGCTCCGCGAGATCCAACTCGCCGAACTGGACATTCTCGCCGACATCGACCGCTTCTGCCGAGACCGCGGTCTCCGCTACTGCCTGTGGTGCGGATCCCTGATCGGCGCAGTCCGCCATAAGGGCTTCATTCCTTGGGACGACGACATCGACATCGCCATGCCCCGCCCAGACTATGAGCGATTTGTAAAAGAATATGTCAGCAAAAAATATCGCTGTATCGGTCCGCACACACACGCACATTACCCATATACATTTGTTCGCGTCGACGATCCGACAACACGGATTGAATTACCGCACAACAAATTCAACGATACAGGACTCTGTGTGGATGTGATGCCGTTAGACGGGATGACCGACGATGTTGAAACCCAGAAAAGCATTCGCCGGAAAGTTCTTCGTCTCCAAAGAATTAAACTGATTAAAAACAGAGTGCTCCACTTTCGGTTACAAATTCTTCACCATTACCTTATTCAAGCGCTTGTCCCATGGAAATTTCTCAATATCGGGATGAAAAAACTTACTCAAAATTATCCGTTTGAAAGTTCCCCCTGTTTTGTCGCCCTTCAGTACCCAAGTTTTTCCATTGACAATATGACATGGCCGACCTCTGCCCTGCTCCCGCTCATCGAGGCAGATTTCGAAGGTCGCAAATTTTTCATTCCCCACGGATATGACACAATTCTTCGCCAACGCTATGGGGACTATATGACACCCCCACCGCATGATAACGGGAAGGCCTATCACAACTATAAGATATATCGGGTTTGAAAACAGACGGATATCATCCGTCTATCCCGCGTATTTCACCTCCCTGCCTCCGACAAGAACCGAAAATACTTTCGGCGCGATTCGTTTCAAAACCGCATAGGCAAGGAACGAAATGCCCCAAAGAAACAACCATTCGGCAAACATAAGCATCAACGTAATCCAAGCATTTTGTTGCCCGGCCCCTGAAAATCGCCTAAACAGCCAGACCCACACGGAACTTGGAACCGTCTTGTGGAGGCAATAGATAAAAAAGGACGCGCCTGAAACCGCCTCCACCCATCGAGGGACATTCCACCGGAGAAACGCGTTCCAGCAAAACAGGCCGACAAAGACAACCCCGGAAAAAATCATCAGCACACTACTGATTTTCTTTGTGATTCCCGTAAGTCCATACAATTCGTAAAGCCAGGTCGAGGCAAGAAACAACAACGCGGTTCCAACCATGGAAAACCGGCCTGGCCGGACAAAACATTTCCGGGAACGGAGCCCTTGTAGCGCGATGCACCCCCCTATTGAAAACCAAAATGAGGACCGAGGAAGCGAAAGAAACAGATTGGTCTCCGAGGTAATCGGAAAATAAAAATACAACGCGAAAATGACTAGGAAAAAGAGGATCGCGGCCCGCTTCAGGCAAACATAAATGACAGGGGAGACCAATGCGAGGAGAAACACGTCGCGGACATACCAGAGCGGGGAATTAATCGGTGTCCGACAATATGCGTCCGCCGGGCGCCATATCCCGAGAAACAACGAGACGGACTTCAGGAAGGGAATCGATTTCAACTGCGTGAATCCTCCGTCGAAAATCAGCCAATTTACGATTCCTACAAAAAGCCAGATATAAAACGGGATGACCAAACTGCGAAAACGCCTGCGTACCTTCGCGATATAAATATCCTTCGAAAACCCTTTCAAGAAAAAAAGGTATCCGGAAATAATAAAGAAACCGGGAACGGCGATTTGCGCGCCCCCCCGGAAAAAAGCATGGACCGCCCCAGTGATACGGACAGAATCATTAACCGTCTTCAAATGGATGAATACGACACACAGGCAAAGCACGGCGCGCAACCAAGAGAGCACACCCGAAAAAACACCGGTCAGAGATGTTGTTTTCACTTTTTCTGAACTCATAATCCGTTTCCACCTCTACATGCGCGCGATATTCCAAGTCACTCTTCTACCGGACGACTCGAACGAACATGCATCGCCTTCCGCCTCCCCTTCGCGATTTGATTCACCAACTGAACAAAAAACACGGAGATGATTCCTGAAACAAGGACAACAGATAGCACATATCCCCAAAAACCGATCCGCACATGAAGAGAAAAAGGGGATTTCATGAAAAAATGGCGGAAAAAAAGATGTAAAAGATAAATCTCAAATGTTGAGGAGGCTACGAACCGAATGAATTTCCCCTGAAGAACCGTCCGGACGCATGCGGGAAGTTTCGGCAGGAAACAACCCGTCGCCCAAAGTGCGCAGAGTGTGAACGGAAGCCCCATCTGCCACCCCCCATAGGGGCCTCGAACCGGCGGTGCAAGCATTACAGAGCAAAAAATCACAGATAAAAAAGCGACAACCGATTTTGTCCGCGAGGAGAATTTTTTGGAATCGAGAACGAGCCACTTTGCGGCCACCATACCCCAAACAAACACCGGGATTCGCATTAAGACGATGCCGAGATTGTGGATATAGCGACACGGCCACCATATGATGGAAAAAAGCAATGCCGTACCCGACAGGCAAGCCACCATAAAAAGACGGCAACGCATGGCTTTCGCCAATGTCGGGACGGCGATGTAGCACACCGAAATAATCAAAACATACCAATTCGTTGTCTGTCCATCAACAACGAGCGCGGAATAGCTTGAATACCACAAAAATGGTATGACCCGGAAATGGGAATAAAACGCAAAAATAGGAAGAGAAACGAGAACAATTGTGGGAAAAAGACGACTAAATCTGCGTTTAAAAAAACAACCGGGTTCACGAGCGTAGCTTAGATAGGAGCAAACACCGGAAAGAAATAAAAAAATGTCTACCCCCCAAAAACCTTTGCGCAAAAGTATCTGAAAAGGGGATTTCAAAGCGTATAACGGAGGCGTCACACCTGTCTCCCGTTTTGTAAGAAGATGAAACGCCGCAATCCATAAAATGGTGAAAAAATAAATCGTATTTCGATATTGAAGACAAACCTCCAACGGATTGCCTTCTGTCTCCTGTTCAAGTTGCCTCATGTTCTTCTCCCGGACAAAACCTCCCAGGGCGGTCGGTTTTCCAATCGCAGTCGAGGAATATGCGCCCTCGCTCTTCGAAGGACCCCTCGTTCAACTTGTCGCAAGAAACGACGTACCGAAGAAATCTCAAGAAAAGTCTTTGGGGAATCGGGCCAAACAATGGAAGCGATTCGCCTGTCATAAGGAGAGAATTCCGCCCCATCCGTTCGATTGAAATGAATGCTCTCCAAACCCAGTCGAGAAAGAAATTCCGCGTAATTTTTCATATTTCGCTCCCATACTTTCATGTGACTTGAAAAATCTTTCTCTTCCAATATTTCTCTCAGACTTTTCGTTTTCATTTCTTCCGGGGACACGCATGTTAAATTATGGAATTTTGCGAGTTCAAATGTTCTTCCGTCCGTCGGAGCGAACAAAACGGGGGTTTGTGCGGCAAGAGATACGATACTGCCATGAAAGCGTCCTGAGACACAAAGATCCCGCGTCGCTACGAAACTAATCCACTGCCAAAGATTCGAAAAAAACTTTATCCGCCCGTTTTCCGCCAATATCTTTAAATGTTCTTTCGAGAAAAGCATTTTACATGGATTCCTCCCGTAAAAAAGATACGGGAGTTCAGTCGGATCTTGGAAAATGTATGTCACATCATCAAAAAAGCTTTCGCACGAAGTTGGATAGGCCGTCTCAAACGGAAGTCGCCGACAGTTCAAGCCAGATTGAGAATAATAAAGCGCGACAACTTTTTTATCGCGGGCATAGTTAAACGGACGCGGAAGACGATTGCAAAATACGGAAACAGAAGGACAACCGATCGCATGAACGCAACTCTCCGGAAAACCCAGATGACGAATATACTCCGCCGTATCAAACCCTCGAGTACCTATTTGAGGACTTTTGTCCAAGATCGCTGACACGAATTCCCGTGCTGCTTCGTCAAATGGATATGCATCGGTCGGGGACGTTCCATAAGTCCGCAATCCGACACCAATCACATGACACGGTATTTTCAGGCGCCGGATGAGAGATGAGTATCCTTTTAAAACATGTTGATTGCCATCTCGAAAAGCATCCGCCAGAGGAAGAATGAACGCGTCGAAATTTGCATTGATGTACGAAACGTCTTTATCTGAAAAAACAAATCGGTACCATGTCGGAACGAAAACATCCTTTTCTGATGTCATCAACGACTTAACAACCGCATTGATGAAAAGCAGATTTCCCGGATTTCCCCCGAAGGAACTCCGTCCCTCAAAATAATCTTGAAACGGAAGTCCTTCGAATGGGTCGCATCCAGAGACAATCAGATACTTCTTTGGCATGATAGAAGAATCAAACAATCAACGAGATTTCAAATATTCCGAAAACCGTTCGCAACATTCGTTAAACAATCGGACACGCGATTCAACCGTTCCTCCGCCGATATGCGGCGTCACAATGATGTTTGGGGAACTCTCCCCCCATTTCCCGGCCACGGTTTCCGCGTCCACATCCAGACCGACCCGAAAATGCGGCTCTGCCGCCGCGCGGGCAAGAAGCGCGTCCGTGTTCACGACGCCCGCCCTCGAGATGGATACAAACACCGCGTCCGCCCGCATGGCCGCGACACGTTCCGCGGAAATGAAATCGCGCGTCGCCGCCACCGCAGGAAGCGCTACTGCGATGAAGGGCGCGGAACAAAGCAACTCATCGATGGAAAGGAAACGCGAAACAGCGATTTCCGGATGCCGTTCCGGATGCGCGGTCCAATAGACCGGACGCATTCCGAACGCCTCGCCGAGCCGGCCAATCGCGCGGCCGATGCCGCCGCAGCCGATGATTCCGAGCGTCGCGCCGGAAAGATCGCTCGGATTTCGGCTCATCGCCTTCTTGTGCAATCCCTTTGCCGCGACGCGACGCGCCTCAGGCAGGCGCTTGGACAACGCGAGAAAAAGCGCGAACGTATGCTCCGCGACCGTGGAGAAAATGGCGGTCGGAGCGTTGACAATCCGGACAAGTCCGCGCTTGTCCTCCGGAATACGGATATGGTCGATTCCGATCGAGGCCGTGACGACAACCTTCGGGGACGCGACATTCGCGAAAAACTCATCGGGAAGCTTCTGCCCTGTTCCCAAAATCAATGCGTCGTACGTCTCAAGCAACGTCCGGAGCGCCTCCCCGCTCGGTCGGGGAATCCCGCGAGGATGAAGTTCGAGCTCAACACCCGCATCGCGGATTACCTTCTGCGCGTATTCCGACAGATCGTCGAAGATCGAATAGGCTTTCATTCCTTTTTGTCCATAAAATAGCCGGCAAGATACTCCGACGCGAAAACGCGGTCGCACGCGGCCCGTTTCGCGTCCGGCATGTTCTTCAGAAGATCCACGAGGATATCCGTCGTCACACGGCAATCCTTCACAAAAATCTTGATGTAGCTCGGCGTACATCCGTACATCGAGGCAAGATAGTAGTCCAACGAATACCCCCATGGATGCTCTTTGAGCACCTGGGAGAAATAGGTGGAAATCTCCGAGTAGATTCCTACCACATCGTACCGGCATCCCTCGCCGAGCAACACGGGCATAATCAACTCGGTGCACAGATTGCCCGCGCCCTTTCCCATCCCCATGATGCTGCAATCCAGCATCAGCGGATGCCGGGCCGGGAAAGACACAACGGCCATGGCGTTGGAGAAGGCCATCTGCCGGTTGTTGTGCGCGTGGAATCCGAGTTTCATGGACGGCGCGACCAACTGGTCCGCGAGTTCCAACTTGTGCAGCAGCGCCACATTGTCCATCTGCCCAAAACTGTCCACGATATAAAACGCCTCGGCCTCCGGCAACTCCCGGTTGCACACTCCGACGAGCTCGCGGAACTCCTCGTCGGAATAGCGCATGGAGACCATCGGCTGAATGAACAGTCTGTACCCTTTGGAAAGGATGGTCTTGCCCCATCCGACCGCCTCGCGCCAATGTTCTTTATGGAAGGCGAGGCGGATACCGTCGATTCCGGTCTCCGAGGCCGGAGAAAGGGAAGCGACGTCGAACGTTCCGAAATCGATCATCGCAAGATACGTGACGCCGGATTTCTTCCCGGACGAAAGGACGCAGGCTTCGACAGACCGCTCGCTGTCGAAGCAGGTCCGCCCGGACGGCGTTCCTTTTTTCGAATCGATATATCCGCATTCGATATACTTCACCCCCGCGTTTTCCAAGCATTTCTTTATGGACTGGATCCGCTCGTTCCCGAACGCGAAATCGATCGCGATCCCCCCGTCGCGAAGCGTACAGTCCAGCAGCTCGATGTCGCGGGACTTCGCCTCCGCGCGCACCATGCGGTCCGCGATGTCCAGGTCATTGTCCGTCGTAATCTTAAAATTGCTTGTGTGCCCCTGGACGACTGCGATCTTGTATCCTTGCTGAAGAAGAAGCTGAGTGGTTCCCGTGGAACGGGACTTCGCGTCATCGCTCGCCGCAGACAGGACGTCGCGAAGAAGTCCGACCTTGAAACCGGACGGGGTCTGTCCATGAAACAGGTTTTCCCGCGGAAGTGTTCCATCCAGCAGGCCGTCACCGCCGGCGATATGAAGGGTATCCGCAACAGGCACGACCGTCAAAGCGCAACTCTGACGGCGGGTCGCGGCAATGCAGTCGTCGATCATCTGCTGACGGACAAACGGGCGGACGGAATCATGACAGATCAGAATGTCCTCCGCGTGAAATCCGCGCGTGCGGACAATCTCGTCCAATACGTTCGAGAACGAGTCAAGGCGCTCCTTGCCTCCGGGAACAAGATGGATCCTCCGATATTCCGCGTGACTGAACGAGTCGGACAAAAGCCGGTCCGCATACTCGATCCAATCGGGATGCATCGCGACAAAAAGATCGTCGATATGCGGATTTTCCAGAAAAACCCGCAACGACTTCACAAGTATCGGCACTCCGCCGATAGTGATAAACTGCTTTGGAACATGATACCGTTCGACGCGTTTTCCGATACCGCCCGCAAGAATCGCTCCGAAAACCCTGATGGAATCCATCCCAGAAATCCTTCTTAAAGCACGTCTACTCTATTTTGAACTTGATGTCAGAACGACCCGGAAACCTACGCCCGGATGCCTGAAACTCTTTGCCTGTGACAATCGGGCCGATGCGGAAGGCGCCTTCTGAGACAACCATCCGGAACCTCTATAAACCCTTTTAGCACCGTCAACTGTATCGACCCATTCCCAAACATTTCCCAGCACGTCGTATAAACCATAGCCATTGGGGTCTTTTCCCCCGACATGATGCGTTTTTTCTCCGGAATTTCCGGACCACCATCCGAACCGGCCTGGATCGGGAATGCTTGTCCCGCCAAGTCCCCCTTTCGCGCAATATTCCCAAACCTCCTCGGAAGGAAGGTCGAAATGCATTCCTTTGATTTCCGATTCGCACAGAATCGTCATCGTCCCGCAAAACTCCTTCGCCTCATCCCACGAGACGGAGTCCACCGGAAGATTCTTTCCTTTAAAATGCGACGGATTCTTCCCCATGACGCTCTGATATTGCTCCTGCGTCACCTCAAAGCGTCCGATAAACTGCTTTTGGACGCTCCCCTGCATCCGGAATCCGACAAGGTCCAGAAACACGCCCTCGCCGATCTGCAGGCGCATCGCGTCGCCCGCGGCGACCTTCTGGAGAAACGCCGCCTCGTCCGAAGGTCCGGAGGATTCCTCCGCCGACGGCGCGGGGGCGGAGGTGGCCGCGGTCGTCTTCTTCGTCTGCGCCTCCTTCACCTGCCGGGCGCGCTCCGCGCGGGCCTGCTCGGCGCGCTTCGCCCAATCCGTCTCCGGTGCCGGGGCGGAGGAAGCGGAAGCCGCGCTCCCCTTCTCCGCCGTGCCGATCAGGACCTTCACGTGCTCCACATCGGCGGGCGAAAGCTCCTGCCCCGGAATCAAGACGGTTGTTCCGTTTTGGTTCAGGCAAAGAGTCCCCTTCTCGACCTTGACGAACTCGCCGACAACGGTCGAGCCGTCCTTCTTCGTCCACGTCCGCGGCTCCGCGAGAAGGGAAATGGGAAGGAGTGCCAAAAGAAGCAGGAAGGAAATGGTACGGTACATTGACGGGGAAATTACAAGAATCGGGGGATTAACACAAAATCATCGCTCCGCATATCAATCCAACGGACGCAGCCATTATACCGAAATTTCCTGAAAACGGAATCATTCCAAGAGAAAAAATTCATTTCTGTTTCCCGATTGAAACACAGAAATGAAACACATATTTTGATACAATTCCGTTCGCGTCGATAACCATGCCCGCCCATGTGTTCCGAATCAAAATGAAACTTCAAACACGATACCTTCACATTGATTTCTTAAAAAGCACCGCGATTCTTTTGATGATTCTCGGGCACTGTATTCAATACGGAACCGGCGAAGGACCCGACTATTGGGGGGACTCGCTCTTTTCATTTTTCCCGTTTCGGCTTATCTACAGTTTCCACATGCCGCTTTTCGCCGCGATCAGTGGATATCTGACATGGTTCTCGGTCCAAAACACGACTCCGCTCTGTTTCGCGCGGAAAAGGCTTCTCGGGTTAGGTCTGCCCCTCGTCGCCTGGGGGGCGGTCAACTTCATCATCGCGCTTCCTTCGACGAATTGGACCGCCCTCCAAGGGCCGGGGATTGTCTTTGGCCTCCGGATTTTCCGTTTGTTGGTTCAACACTGTCTCGGTTTCCTCTGGTTCATACAGTCCATTCTGATTCTTTCGCTTTGGACCGGGTTCGTCAGAGGGGTTCTTGGCGACTCAGTATGGATTTATGCCGCAGCGTTTCTGGCGGGTCCGCTTCTGCCAAACACGCTACATTGCGCCGGGCTTTCCGTCCACATATATTACACCGTTTTCCTCTACCCGTTTTTTGTCGGAGGATATCTTTGGAACCGATTCGGTCTAAACCGTTGCATGACGCGTCCGAACCGCGTTCCGGTTGCTTTCTGCCTGTCGGTTCTTCTGTTTTCCCTCTGTTTCCATTTTTTCCGTACCGAATGCTTCGTGTATGCGACCCGGACGTCCGCGCTCTTTCATGGGAAGTTGTCTATCACGCAACTTAAGTTCAATTCCATCAGAACATTGACCGGACTCTTTGGGACATTGTCTCTTGCATTCCTGTTCGTCTGGCTCACGAAATTCCGTCCCGTGCGGATACTGGAAAAGCCCGCGACAGCCATCAGCTCAAAATCCACTAGCATCCCATAGCCGTTCGAATACCGTGGAAAAACTGCCTGATTTCCTAGTTTTTTTGTGTTTTCCTTGGAGGGGGTGTGTGCGTTCGCGGACGGATTGCGGTGTTTTCCTCGAAAGCTCGACCGTCTGCTATCCCA